>NZ_MAPV01000177.1 GCF_001700505.1 Streptomyces mutomycini | reverse complement strand
CGGCCTCGCGTCAGTTCTGGTCCGGAGACGGATGGCACGTGCCGGGCGGGCGGCCGCGGACTGCCGGGCGTCGTCGGTCCTGCCGGCCCTGCGGCCCGCGGCCTGCGCGAGCCCGGGGCGTACAGCTTCGGCGGGACCCGGAATGGGCGCAGTTCGCCCGGGCCTGCCTGCGGCTTCATCCGGACGAAACGGAATCACGCATCTGCGAGGGCTGGAACGTCTGTGCGTTGTAAATGCGAGGGCATCCAACATATCGTGTCGTACATGCAGTCCTACACCATCGGGCAGGCGGCACGCCTCCTCGGCGTGAGCCCGGACACCGCCCGCCGCTGGGCGGACGCCGGCCGGGTCGCGACCCATCGCGACGAGAGCGGCCGTCGCCTCGTCGACGGCCGTGACCTGGCCGCGTTCTCGGTCGAGGTCGCCCAGGCGGGCACCGGCGAGGACGAGGTCCCCTACACCTCGGCGCGCAACGCGTTCCCCGGCATCGTCACCGCGGTGAAGCTCGGTGACGTCGCGGCCCAGGTCGAGATCCAGGCCGGCCCGCACCGTCTCGTCTCGCTCCTGACCCGGGAGGCCGTGGAGGAGCTGGGGCTCGAGGTCGGCGTGCGGGCCACGGCCCGCGTGAAGTCGACGAGCGTGCATATCGACCGCACCTGACGCGGCATCAGCCGCCGCCGATCGGCTTTCCCTACCGAGGAGTTCTCCTGATGTCCTTCCCCCTCAGCGGCCACCGGGGCGTCGCCGCAGTCCTGTCGGCGTCGCTGCTCGCCACCCTGGCCGCGTGCGGCGGCGGCGACGCCGGCGGGGATTCCGCCACAGCGAAGGCCGGGTCGGGGACCGAGCTGACCGTGCTGGCCGCCTCGTCGCTGACCGATGTCTTCGCGACCGCCGGCGCGGCGTACGAGAAGGAACACCCCGGCACGAAGGTCACGTTCTCCTTCGCCGGGTCGCAGGAGCTCGCCGCCCAGGTCGGGCAGGGTGCGCCCGCGGACGCGCTGGTCACCGCCGACACCAGGACCATGGACAGGCTGACGGCGGACACCGGCAGGCCGACGGTCATCGCGAAGAACCGTCTGGTCATCGCCACAGAAGAAGGGAACCCCGAGAAGATCCAGGGTCTTTCGGATCTCGCCGATCCCGCGCTGAAGGTGGTGCTGGCCGCACCGGAGGTGCCGGTCGGCCGTTACGGACGGCAGATCCTGGACGCCCGGGGGATCGACGTGAAGCCGGTCTCCCAGGAGCCCAATGTCCGCGCCGTCCTCAGCAAGGTCGAACTCGGCGAGGCCGACGCCGGGCTCGTCTACCGGACGGATGCCGCAACCGCCACCGACAACGTCGACGCGATCGACATCCCCGACGCGCAGAACGCCATCGCTTCCTATCCGGCCGCGACACTGAAGTCCTCCGGGAACAGCGAGGCCGCAGCCGCGTTCGTGTCCTGGCTGTCCACGCCCGAGGCACAGAAGATCCTCCGGGACGCGGGCTTCCAGAAGCCGTGACGACCAGGACGGGCCCGTAGGGAAACGCCATGAAACAGCTCCGCCCCCGCCCGTCGGGCCCCCGTACCCCGCTCACCCTGGCGATTCCCGCACTGCTCGCCGTCGTGTTCCTGATGCTGCCGCTGGCCGGCATCCTGGCGCGCACGAACTGGAGCGAGCTCGGCACGCATCTGACCGGTCCCGGCACCACACAGGCCCTGAAGCTGTCGCTGCTCGTCTCCGGCTGGGCGCTCGGGCTGTCGCTCGTGCTGGGCGTGCCCCTCGCCTGGCTGCTGGCCCGCGTCGACTTCCCCGGCAAGGCCCTCGTACGCTCGCTCGTCCTGCTGCCCATGGTGCTTCCGCCGACGGTCGGCGGTGTGGCACTGCTGCTCGCCTTCGGGCGGCGGGGGCTGCTCGGCCCCTGGCTGGAGGACACGTTCGGCGTCACGCTGCCGTTCCACACCTCGGGGGCGGTCCTCGCCGCGGCCTTCGTCGCGATGCCGTTCCTCGTCATCAGCCTCGAAGGGGCCCTGAGCGGCCTGCATCCGCGGTACGAGGAGACGGCCGCGTCCCTCGGCGCCTCCCCGGTACGCGTGTTCTTCACCGTGACCCTGCCCATGGTCGCTCCCGGACTGGCCGCCGGCGCGGCGCTCACCTGGGCACGGGCGCTGGGTGAGTTCGGCGCGACCATCACCTTCGCGGGCAATCTGCCGGGCACCACGCAGACCCTGCCCCTGCAGGTGTATCTGCTGCTCCAGGAGTCCCCCGAGGCGGCCACCTCCGTCTCGCTGCTCCTGCTGGCCATCGCCATGGCGGTGCTCTTCGCCCTGCGTGGACGATGGGCCGGGGCGCCCCGCTCCGCCGCGCCGCCGCGCAGCCGCGTGGAGGAGCCCGGTCCGGAGCAGCCCGCGGACCTCCTGGCTCCCTCCACCGCTCCCCCGGCGTTCCGCGAGAGCTGGCCGCTGCGCGCCGAGGTCACCGGTTTCAACCAGCTCACCCTCGAAGCGGAGCCGGGTACGACGATCGCCGTCGTCGGCCCGAACGGCGCGGGCAAGACGACCCTGTTGCGCGCGCTGCTCGGCCTGACGCCGCGCGCCCACGCGGCACTGCGTCTCGGGGACACCGACACCGGCGGCCTGCCCCCGCACCGGCGGGGCGTCGCGTGGGTCCCGCAGGACGGCGCCCTCTTCCCGCACCTCTCCGCGCTGGCGAACACCGCGTACGGGCTCCGTGCCCACGGCGTACCGCGGGCGGAGGCCAGGGACAGCGCCCGGCAGTGGCTCGACCGCCTCGGCGTCGGGCACCTCGCCGCCCGTAAGCCCGTCCAGCTCTCCGGTGGCCAGGCACAGCGCGTCGCGCTCGCCCGCGCACTGGCCGCGCGCCCCCGGCTGCTGCTCCTGGACGAGCCGCTAGCCGCACTCGACCAGACGACCCGCGCGCATGTACGCCATACCCTGCGCACTCACCTCGGAGGCTTCGGAGGCGTCTGCCTGATCGTCACGCACGATCCGGTCGAGGCCGTCTCGCTGGCCGACCGCGTCCTCGTGCTCGACGAGGGCCGGGCCCTGCAGGACGCGCCGCCGGCTGAGGTCACCCGTCATCCGCGCTCCCCCTGGGTCGCCAGGATGCTCGGCCGCAACGCCTGGCCGGGTACGGCCACGGCTGAGGGCCTCCGGCTCCCGGGCGGGGGCCACCTCGTCGCCGCGGAACCACTGCCCACCGGAACCCCCGCCCTCGCGGTCATCGGACCCGAAGCCGTCTCCGTACACCGCGAGAGGCCGGGCGGCAGCCCGCGCAACGTCTGGCCGGGTACGGTCCGCGAGATCACCGCCAGCGGCAGCCGACTGCGTGTCCTCGTCTCGTCCATGGAGGCGCCCGGCCTCGTAGCGGAGATCACCCCGCAGGCCGCGGCCGAGCTCGGGCTGGCCGACGGGGTGCCGGTGTGGACCAGTGTGAAGGCGACCGAGGTGACCCTCGTCCCGCGGTAGGAACCGTCGGGTCGTCGGTCCGGCAGCGGCCTTGAGCCCCAACGGTCCGGCAACGGGCCGTCAGGCCATCAGCCCGGCGGCGACCGTGGCGCCGAGTTCCCAGCACGCCTCGGTGTCCGCCCTGCCCGGCTCACCGGTGACCTTCACCGCGTCGGCCGCGCGGCGCCAGCCGAGGCCCGTCGTGATCGTCTCGATGGCCCGTACGGCGCCGGTGACGTCGTTGCCGCCGTGCACGTAGTAGCCGAAGGGCCTGCCCTTCGTCGCGTCCAGGCACGGGTAGTAGACCTGGTCGAAGAAGTGCTTCAGGGCGCCTGACATGTATCCGAGGTTCGCCGGGGTGCCGAGCAGATAGCCGTCCGCGGCGAGCACGTCGGACGCCGTCGCTGCGAGCGCGGCCCGGCGCACGACTCTTACGCCCTCGATGTCCTCCGTCGTCGCGCCGGAGACCACCGCTTCGAACAGCGCCTGGCAGTTGGGTGAGGGGGTGTGATGCACGATCAGCAGAGTGGCCACGGAACCGAACCTACCTGCTCGCCGAATCCCGCGCCCCGCCGGGAACAGCGGTGGCGCGGGGCGCGTGGGACGGCTCAGCCGGCGGCCCGGAAGCCGCGCAGGCGCAGGCTGTTGCCGACGACGAAGACCGAGGAGAAGGCCATGGCGGCTCCCGCGATCATCGGGTTGAGCAGGCCGGCGGCGGCGAGCGGAAGGGCCGCCACGTTGTAGGCGAAGGCCCAGAACAGATTCGAGCGGATCGTCCCCAGCGTCCTGCGGGAGAGCCGGATCGCGTCGGCGGCCACCCGTAGGTCCCCGCGTACGAGCGTCAGGTCGCCGGCCTCGATGGCCGCGTCCGTGCCGGTCCCCATCGACAGGCCCAGGTCCGCCTGGGCGAGCGCGGCGGCGTCGTTGACTCCGTCGCCCACCATGGCGACGCTGCGTCCTTCCGCCTGGAGCTTCCTGACGACCTCTGCCTTGTCCTGCGGCATGACCTCGGCGATGACCTCGTCGATACCGACCTGGGCCGCGACGGATTCGGCCACTGCCTTGTTGTCGCCGGTCAGCAGGACGGGCGTCAGTCCCAGGGCGCGCAGCCGCCTGACCGCTTCGGCACTGGTGTCCTTGACCGCGTCGGCGACCTCCAGGACCGCACGCGCCTCGCCGTCCCAGGCCACCGCGATGACGGTCTTCCCGTCCTTCTCGGCCGCGTCCTTGGCGGCCCTGAGCTTCTCGGGGAGCGCTACGGCCCATTCGGCCAGCAGCTTCTCGCGGCCGACGAGCACGGCACGGCCCTCGACGACGCCCTGGACACCGAGGCCGGGGACGTTGGCAAAGTCCTCGGGCACGGGCAGCGCGCCCACCCTCGCGGCGGCGCCCTCCGCGACGGCACGGGCGATCGGGTGTTCGGAGGCGTGCTCCAACGCACCTGCGAGGCGCAGCACTTCGGTCTCGTCAGTGGCTCCGGCGACGTGGACCTTCAGCAGCGTCATCCGACCGGTGGTGACGGTGCCCGTCTTGTCGAGGAGGATCGTGTCGGCCCTGCGGGTGCTCTCCAGGACCTCGGGGCCCTTGATCAGGATGCCGAGCTGGGCCCCCCGTCCCGTGCCGACCAGCAGGGCGGTGGGCGTGGCCAGGCCCAGTGCGCAGGGGCAGGCGATGATCAGCACGGCGACGGCCGCGGTGAAGGCGGCGGTGAGTCCGGCGCCCGAGCCGAGCCAGAAGCCGAGTGTCGCCAGCGCCAGCCCGATGACGACTGGCACGAAGACGGCGGATATCCGGTCCGCGAGGCGCTGGGCGGCGGCCTTGCCGTTCTGCGCCTCTTCCACGAGCGCGGCCATCCGGGCGAGCTGGGTGTCGGCGCCGACCCTGGTGGCCTCGACGACCAGGCGGCCGCCTGCGTTGAGGGTCGCACCGGTGACGGCGTCACCGGCGGCCACCTCTACGGGCACCGACTCACCGGTGAGCATGGAGACGTCGAGGGCGGAGGAGCCCTCCACCACCGTCCCGTCCGTGGCGATCTTCTCGCCGGGGCGGACCAGGAATCGGTCCCCGGCCTTCAGAGCGGCTGTGGGCAGGGTGGTCTCGCGGCCCTCGCGCAGCACGGTGACTTCTTTGGCGCCCAGCTCCATGAGCGCTTTCAGTGCGGCGCCCGCCTTGCGCTTCGAGCGGGCCTCGAAGTACCGGCCGGCCAGGATGAAGGCCGTGACGCCTGCGGCAGCCTCCAGATAGATGTTTCCCGCTCCGTCGCTTCGGCTGATCGTGAATTCGAAGGGATGCGTCATGCCGGGCATCCCCGCCGTTCCGAAGAAGAGCGCCCACAGCGACCACAGGAACGCGGCCGACGTGCCGACCGAGATCAGGGTGTCCATGGTGGCCGCACCGTGCCGGGCATTGGTCCACGCGGCACGGTGGAAGGGCCACGCCGCGTACGTGACGACCGGCGCGGCGAGCGTGAGGGAGAGCCACTGCCAGTACTCGAACTGGAGGGCCGGAATCATCGCCATCGCGATGACCGGCGCGGCGAGCAGGGCCGCGGTGACGAGCCGCTGACGCAACGACCGCAGTCCGGCGTCCGCGCGCTCGTCCTCACCCTGACCGGCGGCGGCCGCGTCGGCTTCACCGGGCTCGGGGCGGGGCGGGGCGGGCTGCCTGGCGGTGTAACCGGTGGCCTCGACCGTAGCGATGAGGTCCTCCACCGAGATGCCCTCGGCGAAGGCGACCCCGGCCTTCTCCGTGGCGTAGTTGACGGTGGCCTCGACCCCCTCCATGCGGTTGAGCTTCTTCTCGATCCGGGCCGCGCACGAGGCACAGGTCATCCCGCCGATGGCGAGCTCGACCCGGGTGACGCCGGGGGTCGTGGGAATCATCGCCTGCTCCTCCTCCGAACGGTACCAGTATACCCCTGCAGGGTATACCGTACGGCTCAAACATATACCCCCCACCCGTATGCACCGCAAGTCTCCACCGGGCCGGTTGCGTATACCCCCTGCGGGTATACCCTCAAGCGTATGGACATCGCGGGCCCTCCGCGCACAGAGAGCACAGGAGCAGCCATGAACCCCGCCGCGAAGATCGCCGCCTTCACCGCCGCACTCACGGCCTCCTTCGGTGCTGCCTACGGCATCGGCGCGGCCGTCGGCCCCGGGACGAGCGCCGCCGGACCCTCCGAGCGCACGGCCCACGCGGAGGGCGCCGGCCCGCGGGCCGGCGACTCTCCCGCCGGTGGTCTCCAGATCTCCGAGGGCGGGTACACGCTCGACCTCCAGACCCCCCGTATGAAGGCGGAGCAGCCGGGCGAGTTGCGTTTCGCCGTCCGGGACCGGGCCGGCAGGCAGGTCACGGCGTTTCAGCGCGAGCACGACAAGGAACTCCATCTGATCCTCGCCTCACGCGATCTGGTCACCTACCGCCACCTGCACCCCACCCGGGCGGCCGACGGCACCTGGAGCACCCCCGTCACACTGCCGGCGGCGGGCGACTACCGGGTCTTCGCCGACTTCACACCCGTCGGCAAGAACGCCGGCAACCTGACTCTGGGCGCGGACCTGGCCGTATCCGGGCCGTACAAGGCGGCGGAACTCCCGAAGCCCGCCCGGACCACCACGGTCGACGGTTACACGGCCTCCGTGAACGGCACCCTGCGCCCCGGGACGCCGGAGCACGTCACCTTCACCGTGCGGAAGAACGGCCGGCCCGTCACCGACCTGCAGCCCTATCTGGGCGCGTACGGCCATCTCGTCGCCCTGCGCGCCGGCGACCTCGCCTATCTCCACGTCCACCCCGACGGCGCACCCGGCGACGGCTCCACGAAACCCGGGCCGGACGTCTCCTTCAGCGCGACGGCTCCCGGCGCGGCCACCTACCGGCTGTTCCTGGACTTCAAGCACAACGGCACAGTCCGGACGGCGGCCTTCACCGTGCCGTCCGCAACGGCCGCGGAGACGATCCGCCCGACGACACCCCCGGACGGACATGAGGACGGGCCGTCGGGCGGGGATGAGGACGGGAGCCACGGGCACTGACGCACGGCTACGGTCCGGTCCGGTGCGGTGGGCCGGCCCACCGGACGGGACCGGCCGCCCTCCTCCCGCTGCCCGCTGCCCGCTGCCCGCTGCCCGCTGCCCGAAGGGCTTACCGCACCAGGCAGGGCCGCTTGGCGTCGAACGTCCAGCCGGGCACGAGGTACCGCATGGCGTCGGCGTCGTCCCGCGCTCCCAACGCGTGCTCCAGGTAGAGCTCGTGGGCCGCGTGGAGGCGGTCCACGTCGAGTTCGACGCCCAGGCCGGGGGCGTCGGGGACGGCGATCTCGCCATCGGTGATGCGCGGCGGATCGACGGTGAGCCGCTCCAGGCCCTCCTGCCAGATCCAGTGCGTGTCCAGGGCGTTGTACTCGCCCGGGGCGGCTGCACCGCAGTGCGTGATCATGGCGAGTGAGATGTCGAAGTGGTTGTTGGAGTGGCAGCCCCAGGTCAGGCCCATCGCGTTGCACAGCTGGGCCACGCGCACCGAGCCCTGCATGGTCCAGAAGTGCGGGTCGGCCAGGGGGATGGACACCGACTGCAGGGCCAGGGCATGGGTCAGCTGACGCCAGTCGGTGGCGATCATGTTGGTCGCGGTCGGCAGACCCGTCGCGCGGCGGAACTCGGCGAGGACCTCGCGCCCCGAGTAGCCGTCCTCCGCCCCGCAGGGGTCCTCGGCGTAGGCGAGGGTGCCGACCAGCGGGGAGCAGAGCTCGACCGCCTCGCGCAGTGACCAGGCACCGTTCGGGTCCAGGGTGATCCGCGCCGCGGGGAAGCGGTCCTTGAGCGCGCGTACGGCCTCGACCTCCTCGACCCCTGCGAGGACCCCGCCCTTGAGCTTGAAGTCCTTGAAGCCGTACAGGTCGTAGGCGGCTTCGGCCTGTCGGACGATCGCCGCGGGAGTGAGGGCCTCCTCGTGCCGGATGCGGTACCAGTCGACGTCGGAGCCCGTTTCACGGACGTACGGCAGGTCGGTGCGGCCGGGGTCGCCGACGTAGAAGAGATAGCCCAGCACCCTTACGGAGTCCCGCTGCTGACCATCACCCAGCAGGGCGGCGACCGGCACGTCGAGGTGCTGGCCCAGCAGGTCGAGCAGGGCGGACTCGACGGCCGTGACGGCGTGGACGGTGGTCCGCAGGTCGAAGGTCTGGGCGCCCCGTCCTCCCGAGTCGCGCTCCGCGAACCGGCTTCCGATCTCGCGCAGGACGCGCTTGAAGTCACCCACCTTCGCGCCGACGACCAGCGGCTCGGAGTCCCGCAGTGTCCGGGTGATCTTCTCGCCCCCGGGCACCTCGCCCAGTCCCGTACGGCCCTCGGAGTCCTTCAGGACGACGATGTTGCGGGTGAAGAACGGGCCGTGCGCACCGGAGAGGTTCAGCTCCATGCAGTCGCGGCCCGCGACGGGATGAACGGCGAAGTGCGTGATGGTCGGCTGGTTCATGCTGGTCGGCTCCTTGGGGTACGAGGGAGGGGGCGGGCCGTGAGTTTCAGAGGCCGATGACGTCGAGGGCCCACTCGGACGCCAGGACGCCGCCGAGGCCGAGAACCGCGAGCACCGTCGTGTAGCCGGTACGGACCTTGATCGCCTGGACGACCGAGAGGTTGAAGTACTCCTTGAACAGCCAGAATCCGGGGTCGTTGACGTGGGAGAAGGCGATGGATCCGCACGAGACGGCGAGCACCATCATCTCGGGGTGGACGCCGCTGCCCGCCAGGAGCGGCAGCACCACGCCGGACGCGGTGACCACGGCGACGGTCGCCGAACCCAGCGCGATGCGGAGGATGGCTGCGATGAGCCAGGCCAGGATGATCGGGGAGACCGCCCAGTGCTCCGTGACGTCCTTGATGTAGTCGGATATCCCGCCTTCGACGAGGACGTTCTTGAAGGCCCCGCCCGCGCCGATGACCAGGAGGATCATCGCCATCGCCTTGGCCGCCGAGGTGCAGGAGTCGCTGACGTCGGCCAGGCTGCGGCCGATCCGCGGTCCGAACGCCCAGGCCGCCAGGAGCAGGGCCAGCAGGAGCGCGATCGGTGCCGAGCCTATGAAGGCGACGCCGTGCAGGAAGGGGCTCTCGCCGGACGTGAGCATGTCGGTCACGGCCGCGCCGGCGATCAGGACCACCGGGAAGAGGGCCACGAACAGCGACCAGCCCATGCCGGGCATCTCCTCGTCGGTGAACTCCCGCTCGCTGACCAGGCCCTTGGGTATGGAGGGGTTCATCGCCTTCACGAACGGCAGTCGCGGCCACAGGAGCGCCACGAGCGCGCCGGCCGGTACGGCGATGAAGAGGCCGTAGAAGAGGGTGTGTCCGACGGAGGCGTGGAAGGTCGCGGCCACGGCGGTGGGGCCGGGGTGCGGCGGCAGGAAGCTGTGCATCGTGGACAGGGAGATCGACATCGGCAGACCCACCCACAGCAGGTTCACCCCGGTGACCCTGACGAGCGTGAACGCGATGGGCACGATGATGATGAAGGCGACCTCGTAGAACATGGTCACGCCGATGAGCATGGACGTGACCACCATGGCCAGCTGGACGCCGCGCGGTCCGAAGGCGTCGAGCAGCTTGCCCGCGATCCGCTGGGCCGCTCCGGAGTCGCCCATGACCCGGCCGACCATGGCGCCGAGGCCGATGGTGAGCATGGTGTCGCCGATCTGGTCCCCGATGCCCGCCGAGAGCACGTCCGGGATCTCGATCGCCGGGATGCCCTGGACCAGTGCGACGCCGACGGCCACGAGCAGCAGCGCGGCGAAGCCGTTGAGTTTCATGCGGGTCATCAGGAGCAGCAGCACAACAACGCTGATCCCGACTACGACGAGCGGCATGTCAGTTCCCCTTTGAACTGTCGGTCTGTCGGGCTGTCGAACCACCCCGCCCGCTCCCCGGCGGGAGCCGCGGGCCGGGACGGTGGGAGTACGGCTCAGGCGGCGCGACGGGTGGCGCCGGCCAGGTCCGGCTCGGCGTCGAGGAGGGAAACGGCGTAGCCGGGGACGTGCAGCGCGCTGAACTCGCCGGTCCCGCATGCGGGAAACAGCGCACCCGGTGCGGCGGCCACCTGTGCGGTCGGATGCGCCCGGTACGACTCCAGGCCGAGGCCGCCGTCTTCCCGGAAGCTGGCGAGGGGGAACGCCGGCACCCCGCCCGCCATGCCGTCCCGCAGCCGCTGAGCGACACCTTCGGTGTCCGCACTGACCTGCTCCACAAGCTTCATCTCCATATACAGATGGCGTACATGTATGAGAACGGAGGTTAGGCGCGTGAACGCGACGCGGTCAATGGGTGCGACGGGGCGGATTTACGATGGGGTCATGCCGGAGAACAGCGGGGTACGCGGGGTGAAGTCGGCGTCCCGTACCGTCGCGCTGCTCGAACTGCTCGCCGCCAGGGGCGACCGGCCGGCCCGTCTGGACGAGCTCGCCGAGGAGCTCGGCGTGCCACGCAGCAGCATGTACCAGCTACTGCGGACGCTCATCGACTGCGGCTGGGTGCGGACGGACACGACGGGGTCCCTGTACGGCATCGGCATCCGTGCCCTGCACACGGGGACGAGCTACCTGGACAGCGATCCGCATGTGCGCGCGGCCCGCCCCTACCTCGACGAGGCGTCGCAGGCGCTCGGCGAGACGATCCATCTGGCCCGGCTCGACGGATTCAACGTCGTCTATCTCGCGACGCGCGAGTCCCATGAGTACCCGCGCACCATCAGCCGGGTCGGCCGCCGCATCCCGGCCCACGCCGGAGCGCTCGGCAAGGCTCTGCTCGCGGAGCGCCCGGACGGCGAACTTCCCATCCCCGAGGGACCCCTGACGCCCCGTACGGCAAACACGCACACCGAGCACAGCACGCTGCTCGCCGACCTCGCCGGTGTGCGCGAGCGCGGCTACTCCATCGACCGCGAGGAGACGGTGACGGGCATCGCGGGCTTCGGCTTCGCCCTGCGGTACGACTCACCGGCCGTCGATGCCATCAGCTGCTCCGTGCCGGTGGCCCGGCTCAGCGACTGTCACGAAGCCCGGGTCGTGGCGGTCATGCGGGAGATCCGGACGAAGATCGAGAATGTCCTGTCCCCCGCGTCCGGTGCCCCCGACTGGCGCTGATCCGCCCGGGATGCGGGCCGGACCGCACTCCGACCGGCTCGGGAGCGACCGCCGGTCAGGGGCTTCCCAGCAGCCCGCCGAGCAGACCGCCCAGCAGGTCGCCGAGCGGCCCGCCCGGCGAAGCGGTGCCGTCGGCCTCGTGCCCATGGGCATCGTCACCGCCCCCGGTCGCTTCCTCGGACCCGGAACCGCTTCCGCCCTCGGGCGCGGGAGAGGAAGGTTTCTCCGTAGCCCCTTGAGCGCTCTCGCCGCTCTGCGTGCCCCCGCCGGATGCCGGAGGAGCCGCGACCTGGCCTCCCGGGGCAGGTGCGGCGGGGCGCCCGGCCGCGACGGGGATGCCGACGGGGTCGGCGGACACTTCGAGGGGCTGCGGGACGTGGACCCCGACGGCTGCGGACGGATCTGCCGGATCGGATACCGCCTGACCGGACACCCCCGGACCGGGCGCCGCAGGGCCGGGGGCGGTGGGGACGGGTTCGGCGACCGGGGCCGCGCGTTCCTCGTCCCGGCTCCGGGCCGACTGCTCGTCCACCTCGCGCTCCAGGCCCATCATTCTGGGCAGTTGCAGATAGGGCGCGTTGGAATCGCCACCGACCAGCGCGGCGGCCACGGTCGTGGCGTAGGCGGCACAGCAGAGCGCCGTGACGACCCCGGTACGACGCCAGGTGCGGCCGCGTCGCCCGGTGGTGTCGACGAAGACCGGTCGCGCGGGCGGCACTTCGAAGCAGGAGCCCGGCACGTCACCACCTGCCGGAGCCAAGGACGCTCCGCCGCTCCCCGTCGGGCCCTGGAGCGTTATCGGGGCGCCGTCGCTCCGAGGGCGCCCGCTCCGGTCGGTGTCCGGCTCCTCGGCCGCGGCACCGTCGTCCCGTACGTCGTTCACCGTCGCGCCGGATATACCCATGCGCCTCTCCCCCTCTGCCTGCCCGACCGGCCATCGGCAGGGCTCATCCCTCGCCAGGTCCCCGGCCCGCGCGTGTACAGAAAGGTCCGGCACTGCTGTAGGCGCCCCCTGGCTCCCCCCATGATTCGGATTCGGAGGACCGGCGGATTGGTCATGTCGGCGACAAGCTGGAACTGGTCGGTCTGTGGCCGGATCCGCATCGGTGCGGCTGCCGCGCGCCCGTGGCCGACCACGACAGAGACATCAGGACGAGAGGGAGTGACGGTGGAGGCGAGGGAACGGGCCGGGGAGCGAACGGCCGGACGGCGCGCGAACGGGGCCGTCGCGTGCGACGGCCCCGTGACGGGCGATCAGTGACAAGCCGGCGTCGCGGCGTGGCTGACTCGTGCGTGGCCGCCTGTCCCCGGAGGATTTCGGGGACAGGCGGCCACGAAGGTCCCGCTCCGCCCGTCCCGGAGGTCTCCCCCGGTCCCTGACAGACGCGGGGACCGGCCCGTTATCCGGCGTACGTCTCGAACTCGGCGACCTTCGGAGTCCCGGTGGAGCCGGTGATCTCGAAGGTGATCTTCTTCAGCGAGGTCTTGGGGACGGCGATGACGCCCGCCCCGCTGCCCGAGGCCAGGACGGCACCGGTGTCGCCGTTGAGGACCTTCCACGAGCCGATGCTGCCGGTGGAGCCCGACGCCTCACGGATGCTGATCCTCGAGACGGAGGTGGCGGTCCCCCACTTGACCGAGATGGAACCGGTCGAGCCGGCCGGCGACCAGTAGGTGCTCATGTCACCGTCCCGCACGTTGCCGTAACTCGAACCGTCGGCCTTGCTCGAGCCGTCGGAACCGGCGCCGATGCTCAGGTTGGTCCCGCTGGGCTGGGTGGGGTCGGGCGTGGGGTCCGTCGGGTCCGGCGTCGGGTCAGTGGGGTCCGGCGTCGGGGTGGGGGTCGGCGTCTGCGGCGAGCAACTGCCGTCCGACACCTTGAGTCCCTTGCCGGCACCGGCCGTCGCGCCCACGATCGCCGGGACACAGCTCGCGTTGTCCAGGGTGTAGGGGTAGGGGATGCTGACGGTGGTGTTGGACTTCGGGTCGGGCCCGGCGGGGTTGTTCTCGCTGCCGGGGGCGGACCAGGTCACGCTGTCGAAGGTGTTGCCGCTGACCTGCCAGTATCCGGCCGCGTCGGTGTAGAACGTGCCCAGGACGTCCTTGGAGTCCTTGAAGTAGTTGTTGTCCACCTTGGCACGCGCGCCGGCCCGGGAGTTGATCCCGGACTCGTTCAGCTTCACGTAGTAGTTGTTGTAGATGTGGGCGATGCCGCCACGCAGCAGGGGCGCGCGCGAGTCGATGTTCTCGTACAGGTTGTGGTGGTAGGTGATGTAGCCGTTCGACAGCTCGGTCTCGCTGGACCCCACCAGACCGCCGCGTCCGGAGTTGCGCAGGGTGCTGTAGGACAGCGTGACGTACTGGGTGTTGTCCTTCATGTCGAAGAGGCCGTCGAATCCCTCCGACTCACCGCCCGACGCTTCGAGGGTGGTGTGGTCCACCCAGACGTTGCGGACGTCGCTCTCCATGCCGATGGCGTCACCGCCGTTGGATGTGGGCGAGCCCGACTTCTTGACGTTCTTGACGGTCACGTTCTGGATGATGATGTTGCTGGACTCGCGGATATGGATGCCCAGTTGGTCGAATACGGCACCGCTGCCCACGCCGACGATCGTGACGTTGCTGATCTGCTTGAGCTCGATCACACCGGCGGCGGTGTTGCAGCTGCCGCCCGACACCTTGGCGGTGTTGGCGTGGTTGACCGTGCCCTCGACCTCGATGGTGATCGGGGTGCTGCTGCTGGCGCGACCGCACAGAGCCTCGTGGATCGCGGTGCCCGTCGTGGCCCGCACCGTCGCCCCGCCGGCACCGCCGGTGGTCCCACCGTTCTGGGTCGCGTAGCCGGTGGCACTGCCGGTGACCGCTGCCGACGCCTCGGGCATCGAGAACACCACACCGGTCGCGGCCGCCACGGCCATCGTGGCCAGCGCGGCGTTGAGTCGCAGTGCGACTGGTCGTCTCATCTTCGTGTCCCCATTCGTCTTCACATGCTGGTGTTGCTGCTCCATGCCGCGGTCGCAACGGCGGACCGACGGAGCTGACGGCGCATCACCGTGCAGCCATGTCGGCGGACTGCTCTGATCAAAGCCCTGCGCCGGACCGGCGGCGGCTCATGCGCGTCCGTCACGACGGCCGTCGCGACGGACGCTTCCACCGGCCCGGACACAGGAGGGGAAAGCGCTTTCTGTCCGCGACAATAGAGCGCCCGCCGCCGAACTGACAAGGTTCATGACACTTGCGAAATCCGGCTCCGCCGTGCGGCGAGGGACAGCAACGACCTTTGGTGCAGACGTAGTTCACCGACACATCGTCGACGACCGGGGCGACGCCGCATGGGCGAGGAGAGGCATGGCGGACCGGAGCGCTCCGCAGGTGATACCGAGGGTCGTTCACCGTCCGCTCGACGAGGACCCGACACGGCCATGAGGGCATCGAGCCCCGCTCGCGGGCCGGGTGGTCAGACGGCGCCCTCGGCCCGCAGGGCGTCGATCCGGTCAGGCGCGTATCCCAGCTCGGCCAGGATCTGGTCGGTGTGCTCCCCGACGGCGGGGACGGCGTCCATGCGCGGGACGGTGCCGCCGAGTTCGACGGGCGGCAGCAGGGCGCTCATCGTCAGGCCGCCGGGTACGGGCACCTCCCGCCAGCGGTCCCGGCCACTCAGCACGGGATGCTCCAGGAACTGCTTCACGTCGTTGACCGGGGCGTTGGCGATGCCGATGGCATCCAGCAGCTCCATCACCTCACCACTGCCGGACGCGGCGATCCGGACGGCCAGGAGCGCGTCGACCTCCTCACGGTGGCGCACCCGGGCGGACCCGGTGGCGAAGCGCGGGTCGTCGGTGAGGCCGGGAGCCTCGAGGAACCGCGCGCAGAGGGCCGCCCATTCGCGTTCGTTCTGCACGGAGAGCAGTACGTCCTTCCCGTCGGCCGCGGTGTAGGTGCCGTACGGGGCGATGGTCGCGTGCCGGGTGCCGACCCTGGGCGGCTGTGTCCCGCTGTACGCCGTGTAGTAGGCGGGCTGGCTCATCCATTCGGCCAGCGCCTCGAACAGCGAGACCTCCACGGCGCGTACGAAGCCGCGGGTCGCCCGGGTGAACAGCGCGGTGAGGATGCCGCTGTAGGCGTACATGCCGGCGGCGATGTCGGCGACCGACACCCCGACCCGGGCGGCCTCCCCGGCACTGCCGGTCAGGGATACCAGGCCGGTCTGGCACTGCACCAGCAGGTCGTAGGCCTTGCGGTCCGCCCATGGTCCGCTCGATCCGTAGCCGGTGACCGAACACGGGATCAGCGACGGGAACCGCTTCGCCAGGGCGTCGGGGCCCAGCCCCATGCGCGCGGCCGCACCGGGCGCCAGGTTCTGCACGAACACGTCGGCCTGTGCCAGGAGTTCTTCGAGGACTTCCCGGCCCTGTTCCGATTTCAGGTCCAGGGTCACCGATTCCTTGGAGCGGTTCAGCCACACGAAGTAGCTGGACTGGCCGTGGACCGTGGTGTCGTACCGGCGGGCGAAGTCACCACCGCCCGGACGCTCCACCTTGATCACCCGTGCTCCGAGATCGGCGAGCTGCCGGGTGGCGAAGGGAGCGGCCACCGCCTGCTCGATGCTCACGACCGTGATGCCGGACAGCGGCAGTTCATCGGCGGGCGCTGCGTTCTCGGCCATGCGCCGTCCTCCGGAGGTGTCGGTGAACCGAGTGGGAGCACCATCATGCGCACTCGCGCGAGACCGGGCTGCACCATTGACATGCACAGGACCAATCGCGATGCTGTGGAAGCGCTCTTTTCATCGATGTACACGTCGAGGGCAAGCGGGGGACACACGTCCTCGCGACCGCCGCCGACACGGTCCTGACCAGCCTCTTGTTCTCGTACCGACCGCCACTCCCCGGTGCCGCGTCGGCTCCGGGGCCGCCAACCGTGGAGCGGGATGATGAAGCTCTCTCGTCACCTTTCCGGTATCGCCGTGTTCGCTCTGTCCGTCCTGCTCGCCGCAGCGATGTCCCTCACCTCCGCCGGGCCCGCGCGAGCGGACCGCACAGGTCTCCAGGCCGCTGACCCCAGCGTGATCCGCGTCGGCGGCACGTATGTCTCGGTGCAGTCGGCCGGGGGCGGCATCGCCGTACGGCAGGCCTCGTCGACGGCGGGTCTGGCCTCGGCACCCGCTCGCCGGATCTGGTCGGACACCCGCGACCTGGGCGAGGTCTGGGCTCCGGAGGTCGTGCGGGACGGCGGCCGCTACTACGTCTACTTCTCGGCCGGGAGGGGGGCCGCCCACCGGATGTACGTGATCAGCTCGGCCACGGCGGACAGCGGCTACACCGCGGAGACGAAACTCGCGCTCGCCGACGGCAAGTGGGCCATCGACGGCACGATGTTCACCTTCGGAGGGCAGCGCTGGTTCGTCTGGTCCGGCTGGGCCGGCGACACCAACGTCGAGCAGAACCTCTACATCAGCCGGATGAGCAGCCCGACCACGCCGGCCGGTGCGCGGTACGTCATCTCGCAGCCGCGGGAGAGCTGGGAGCGGGTGGTCGGCAACCCGTTCATCAACGAGGCCCCCGAGGCGATCAAGGATCCGAACGGCCAGCTGCACATCGTCTATTCCGCCAACGGCAGCTGGAGCGACCAGTACTGCCTGGCGGATCTGCGGCTCCGGGCCGGCGGCGACCCCACGTACGTCTGGGACTGGTACAAGTCGAACGGCTGCCTGTTCGGTTCCGCACGCGCCACGATGATGCCCGGCTGGGATCCGACCCTGTACGTCGACGGGCCCGGCCACCACAGCTTCGTCCTGCTCGACGGCGACATCGGCACGAGCCCGCCGGCCGGCCCGCGGTTCCCCCTGATGTTCCACGCGGTGGCGAAGGGGACGCCGTACTCGTGGGCCAACCGGTACTGGTACACGGGTACGTTCAGCTGGTGGGGCGGCATCACCTACAGCCGCGCCAACGTCCCCGGCTCCCCTACCAGCACCGGCTGGAGCCTCAAGTTCTTCGAGTGAAGCGGGCGAGGGCGGATTGAGGGGCCCCGTCCGCGGAAGGTGAGTGCTGCTGCTCGCCGGGACCGCGTTCGGGCTTTCCCGCGTTCCCCTCTGGCTGCGCGTGCGCGAGACCGCCGTGCCGCCCGGTCAGAGACCGGCGAGGAGGCCGTCGAGCGGTTCGGGTACGCGGCCGGGGTCCAGGGCCTCGACGAGGACGCGGCCGTAGTGGATCTTGCGCCCCTTCTTCGTGCCGAGGAAACGCCGCAACTGTTGCTGCGAGGTGCGGCCCCGCTGCGCGGGCTGGTGCAGGAATGTCCGCAGGGCGCGCAGATCGCCCTCCGTCCGGACGAGCTCCTCCACCCGCGTCACGCCCAGTGCGCGGATCAGCTCGTCCTCCAGATCCGCCGCGCAGACGAAGAACCCTTGCTGCGCCGCGCCGGCCCGCTCCAGTCCGCGGGCGTAGTAGCCACGCTCCGCCTCGTCGACCAGTCCCATGAGGCGGAGGCCCAGGCCGGGCGGCCCGAGGATGTGGGCGAAGCGCCCGACGCTCATCGCACCCCCCATCGCCAGCACGCAGACTCCTTCGGCTGCCAGATTCCGGCCGCGGCTCGCGGCCAGCGCGTCGACCGCCGCGACATCGCTCGGTCCTTCGAGCAGCACGACCGTCCGGACGGGCAGCCGCGCGGCCAGCTCGCGCGCGGGGCCACCGGGGCCACCGGGGCCACCCGCCGCCCACGCGGTGACCGCTTCCTGGAACTCCCCCATGTCAGCCATGCGCCGAGTCTCCACCGCCCCCGGCCGCCACGGTAGGGATTTTCCCCGGGCACGGCCGCCCGCACCGTTCCGAAAGCCCGGCCGTCCGCGGCCAGCAGACGCTGATTCGTGTGCACAGGCCGACAGCATCGGCCTGAAGTCCGGACGGTGAGGGGCGCTCCGTGTACGGTGCCGCACCGGTCCGGGCAACACCGACGGGCCGGGGTGTCCAGCAGGGCCCGTCCTCGCTACGCCGTACGCTCCACAGCGTCCGGCGCCCCGTCCACGGCCCTGACTTCAGTGTCCTGCGAAGCCCTGAGACCGCGTACGGAGGGGGACAGGAGAGCCGCCGCTGTGGCCAGCACGATCAGGATCGCGCAGCCCGCCAGGGCGGGGCCGGTACCGACCGCGTCGGCCACGGGACCCGCGACGAGCAGACCGAGGGGCGCGAAGGCCAGCGAGCCGAACCACTCGTAGGAGCTGACCCGGGAAAGGACCTCTTCGGGGATCTCGCGCTGGACGGTGGTGGCCCACAGCACAGCGAAGACGTCGGCGGCGACGCCGGAACCGAACATGGCCGCAGCGATCGACCACACCGGTGCCTGCCAGGCCAGCAGTGCGATCGGTGCGGCGGCGGGGAACGTGGCGAGGACCGCCACCAGCACGGGACGCTCCACTCGGACCCGTGCGGCCAGACCCGCGCCCGCGATGGTGCCCAGCGCCTGAGCGGCCACGATGACCGACCACGCCCGCGCACCGCCCAGGTGCTCCTCGGCCACCAGGGGGCCCAGTACACCGACGTTTGCGTTCAGGGCGGCGACCACGATCGTGTACTGCGCGACCACGGGCCAGAGCCACCGCCTGGATGAGAACTCCTCCCAGCCCTCCCGCAGGTCCGCCCAGCCGGACGCTGCCTTCGGCGGCCGCCCTGCCACACGCAGCCGCAACACCAGTACCGCGCTGACCGCGAAGGAGGCCGCGTTCAGCGCGAGCGCCCAGCCCGCCCCGACCAGCGCCACCGTCACACCTGACATCGCCAGCCCCAGGAGCAAGGACATGTTGGTGCCCACCCGCAGATGAGCGTTGGCCTGTTGCAGGCGTTCCCTGGACACCAGGAGCGGCAGAACACCGTCCATCGCCGGGGAGAACAGGGCGGTCGCCGTTCCGGCGAGGACGGCCAGGACGCACATCGCCGCCAGCGGAGCACGGCCTGCCAGGACCATGACGGCCAGACCCCCGTATGCCACCATCCCGACCCAGTCGGCGATGGCCATCAGCCGGACCCTGGACATCCGGTCCGCGATCACCCCACCGACCAGGATGAACAGCAGCTGCGGCAGCGCCTGGCAGGCCAGCACCAGCGACAGCCGCCCCGGGCTCGCACCGGGCAGCGCCAGGACTGCGAACGCGAGCGCCACGCGCGCGAAGCCGTTGCCCAGAACCGAGATGATCCGCGCCGAGACGAGCAGTACGAACTGGTGGTCGCGCCAGAGCGGCGCCGGACCCGGGGTAACCGTCACAGCGGGCGACCCTATGACTGCCGCGGTGGTGTGCTTGCGCTGTTAACCGGCCAAGTACGAAAGCACTGCCCGGCGGCCGCGGAACGGGACTGCGGACTTCTCCTCGCACCGGTAAGCCCGGACGGTCATGCGGCGGCGCCCAACTCCCACTCGTGGTGCGGCAGGAGCCAGGGTTACCAGCCCGCCGGGCCGGCCCCTGGGGTGGTCCATCTCCTTTCCGGGCCCCCTCCCGCACTGGCCGCACCGCGTCCGGCGGTGACAGCATGAAAGTACGAACAGAAGACGGCTGGCACTAGGAGTCGCCATGCGTACCCCGATGTCCGGCGCCACTGGACGGCCGAGGACGGTCGTGGGAGTGGACGGTTCGGAGCAGGCCAGGGCCGCAGCGCTCTGGGGTGCGGCCGATGCCGCCCGGTTGCAACACGGCCTGTTTCTCGTTCACGCCACCAATCTGGACCGCCTGGACCGATTCGCTTCCTTCGAGACGTCCGAGCACGTCCAGGACAAGGGCAACGCCCTGCTGGCGGAGGCCGAGAAGGAGATACGGCGCCGATTCCCCTCGCTCGACCTCACGGTGAAGATGAGCCGCAGGAATCCCGTGTCCGCGCTCCACGCGGCTGCCCGGCCGGGCGACACGATCGTCGTCGGCAGCAGGGGCAGCGGCGGGTTCGGCCCTCTTCTGCTGGGGTCGACCGGTCTCGAAGCGGCGGTCGGCAGCCCTGTCCCCGTGATCGTGGTGCGTGGTGAGAGCGGCCGGGAGGACGGCGCGCCGGTCACCGCCGCGGTCCGGGACGAACACGACGCCGTGTGGCTGGCCCGCACCGCACGGGAAGCGAAGGCGCGCGGATGCGCCCTGCGTCTGCTGAACGTCCGGCGCCTGCTCGCCGGCTTCGGCGGCCGTCCCGCGCTGCCCGAGGACGCCGGGGGCCCGGGTGAGCAGCTCACGGACGACCTGGCCGCCCGGCTCCGCGCGGAGAGTCCTGGCCTCACCGTGCGGACGGAGGTGGTCACGGCCCGGTCCGTGGCGTCCGCCCTCGTCGACGCGAGCCGGGAGGCCGGGCTCCTGGTCATGGGCAGCCACGAGCGGCGCGGCATGTCGGTCCTGGGGCTCGGTCACGTCGTCCACGCCGCGCTGCATCATTCCCACTGCCCTGTGCAGATCGTGCCGTACGCACGTGACAGTCAGGGGGTCAGCGAGGAGGGTCTCGGGGAGAGCGACTGACCGAGGACGCGGCCGCCCCCGCCGCGGCGCGGGGTCGCGCCGGTCCCGTACGCGCCCTTGTCAGAAGGCGTACCGGATGCGCAGCCACGGGGCGTGCGATGCCAGCAGCTGCTGGATCCGGGTCAGGGACTGCTGTTTGATCTCGCGGGCGTAACGCACGTTGAGGGCGCCGTTCTGTGAGCGCTTGGTCTCCTGGGCGGCGGGCTGCCACAGCACTTCCTCGGCGCGGGGATGCCAGCCCAGGTTCACCTCGTGGAGCGACTGGTTGTGGGTCAGCATGATGATCTCGGCCGCCGCCTGCTCCTTCACACGGGCGGGCAGGACGTCGTCGAGGTGGATGAGCAGGTCGGCCCAGTCCCGCTGCCACCCCGGGCGCAGGACGACGGGCGAGAGGTTGAAGTGGACCTCGTAGCTGGCGTCGAGGAAGTCGGCCGCCGCGGCGATCCGCTCGGCGACCGGGCTGGTACGGATGTCCAGCAGCCGGGCGTCGTCGGCCGGCATGAGGGAGAAGCGCACCCGGGTACGCCCCTGAGGGTCGAGCGCCAGCAGATCGGGGTTGACGAACTTGGTCGCGAAGGACGCCTTGGCCGTCGGCAGCCCACGGAACGCGGCTACGAGATCCGCCGTGTTGTCGCAGACTAGGGCGTCGACGGAGCAGTCACCGTTCTCGCCGATGTCGTAGACCCAGGCCTGCGGATCGCACTGGTTGGGTGTCGTCTTGGGGCCCTGTGCCCTGACGTGGCGCCGGACGTGGGCGACGATCGCCTCGATGTTGGTGAACAGGGTGATGGGGTTCGCGTAGCCCTTGCGCCGGGGCACGTAGCAGTAGGCGCAGGCCATCGCGCACCCGTTGGAGGGGCCGGGGGCGATCCAGTCGGCCGACCTGCCGTTGGGGCGAGTCGCGAGGGTGTGCTTGACCCCGAGGACGAGCGTCTCGGTCTTGATGCGCACCCAGCGGGCGATGTTGCCGTCGTTGCCGTGGAGCGAGGGGATGCGCCAGTGGCTGTCGACCTCGGTCACCCGCACCCCAGGCAGCCGGGCCATGATCTGCCGGCCGCGCGGGGAGTCCAGGGCCGCCGGCTCCGCGTAGACCTCCCGTACGTCGAGCAGCCGGCGTGCCTGTGGGCTGTCCCGGAACGGCTGGTGCGCGGCCTGCGCCGGTGGGGCGTCCGGCCACCCGAAGAGCGCTTGCTGTTCGGGCTCGCCCGAGGCGGATCCTGCCGCCGGTCGCTCCACGTACTTCTCCTCGCTACGACGGCCGACGGCCCGGTGCCCGCGCCCGTCCGGCCCTGGACCCATCATGCCGCGCCGCGCGGGTGCGTCGTCCTGCCCGGGGGTCTCAGTCCCGGCGCTCGCGCTCCTGTTCCAGCAGCTCGTCGAGATCGCGGAGCCGGTCCAGCCCCCGCACCGCCTGCGTCATCCGGGCGTTGCGTTCGAACCGGTCGCGGTGGCGGTGCAGAAGGTTCCAGTAGCCGGCGGTGAAGGGGCAGGCGTCCTCACCCACCCGCACGGACGGCTTGAAGCGGCAGGGGCCGCAGAGGTCGCTCATGCGGTCGATGTAGGCGCCCCCGGACGTGTAGGGCTTGGTGGTCATGCGGCCCCCGTCCGCGTACTGCGACATGCCCACCACGTTCGGGACCATGACCCAGTCGTAGCCGTCGACGAAGCTGCGGTGGAACCAGTCGGTGACGGCCCGGGGCTCCCAGCCCCGCTGCAGGGCGAAACTGCCCAGGATCATCAGTCGGGGGATGTGGTGCGTCCAGCCGGTCGTCCTGACCTGTTCGAGCACATGGGACAGGCAGTTCGCCTCTGTCGCGTCCGGGGACAGTTCCGTGAACCAGTCGGGCAGACGCTCGTGGTGGCGCAGGGCGTTGTTCTCACGGTACTGCGTACCGAAGTACCAGTAGACGTGCCAGACGAACTCGCGCCATCCGGCGATCTGCCGCACGAATCCCTCGGCACTGTTGAGAGGGACGTCGCCGGAACGCCACCGCGCCTCTGCGCGTTCGACGCATTCCGCGGGGTCCAGCAGACCGAGGTTGAGCGACGAGGAGAGCAGGCTGTGGCTCATCGTGGCGTCGCCGGCGAGAACGGCGTCCTCGTGCGCGCCGAACGTGATCAGGCGGTGTTCGACGAAGCGGCGGAGCGCTGCGAGTGCCTCGCGGCGGGTGGCGGGGAATCCGCGCGGCCCGTCCTCACCGACGAACTCGGCGTCCCCCTCACGCTCCCAGCGGTCGAGGTCCGACCGCACCTCGGCGTCGATGTCGCTCTCCCGGGGCCGGTAGGGCGCCGGGACACCCAGGTCCGGGGCTCCCTTGGGCGGGGGCTGCCGGTTGTCGTGGTCCAGGTTCCATCGGCCGCCGACGGGCCGGTCGCCCTCCATCAGCAGGTCGTGGGTCTGGCGGACCCAGCGGTAGAAGTCCTCCTGCCGGAGGTGCTTCGTGCCGCGGTCGTCCGCCCAGTTCCTGAAGTCGTCGTGCGTCACGAGAAAGCCGCGTGCCGGCAGGACGCGTACGGAGGGCAGCGCGTGCACGAGGGCGAGAGCGGCATGGGACGTGGGATGGTGCACGGTCACCGGACCGCCCCCCACCGCCTCGCGCAGGCCCTGCCGGTAGGTGTCCGCCCTGACGTACCGAACGCGGTCACCGAGCTCGGCGGCTCGATGACGCATCGCGGAAAGCACCAGGTGGGCCTTGGCGCGGTGGAAGCGCCGTCGCCGGAAGACGCTGCGGGCCTCGATCATCACCAGCGGCGCGTCCCGGTGGGGGCCGCCCCGCGCCGGATCGACGAAATGCGGTCCGAGCTGGTCGCCGAACAGCCAATGGGGGGTGCCGGACTCTTCCTCAGCCATGCCGCGCGCTCCATCGACGATCTGTTGCCTGGCCGGGCCGTCTGTGCGACGCGACGCTGTCCTTCACCGATCAAAGCGCACGACGCCGTGTGCCCTGCCCCGCAACGCCGGTCGTCCCGCTTCTCGCGCGCATCGGCACGCACTGCCACGTACACGCCCGGTGGGCCGGCCCCGTTCCGTACGGGGCGCGCGGTCTTCGGCCGGTCAGGGGAGCGGCGCGGTCACGACAACGGGTCGTGGCCCCAGTTCATGAGGGAGTACCGCCACGGCGTATCGGTGATGTCACCGGAGGGGCGCTGCTTCAGGTGCCGGTGCACATAGCCGACTACCTTGCGCATGTGCGCGACGTCGTCATCCGCCAGATCGGCTTTCTTCTTCTCCAGGAGTTCGACGATGCGGCGCCCGGAGGCATGCCCCACGCTCTCCGCGTCACCGTCCGACTGGCCCGCACGCTTCGATTCGTCCGTGGCCAGCCAATTCCTGAGGCCGCGGGGGGTCATGTTCACGGCCTCGCCGAACTCCTCGATGGTCTCGTCCCGGTCCGCGCCCTCCTTCCCGCTCACGAGCCGCCGCCCTTCTTGCGCAGGGACTGCGGCTTGTGAACGGCTCTGCGGCCGCTCTTGTCGCTCTCGACCTCGTACTGCGGTTCGTCCTTCGAGGCATCGACGGTGCGCCCGGCCGCTTCCTCGCGTCCCGTGATCTTCTTCTTCACTTCTCCCGGGACGTTCTGCCCATGACTGCTCCAGGAGACCTGGTCGCCCTTGCCGAGCTTCTTTTCCTTCGCCACGATGAGCACGCTCCGTCCGCTCGGCCCCCACGGTGGAGAACATTTCTCACTTTCCCGCTGTTCGATGCCCGGCGCATCACGGCGGAGGCGCTCCCGTCGGCGTCAGTGAGGCAAAGTGCTCGGCCACCGCAATGGGGTGTTGCCCGATGGCAGGCCGCCCCCGGACGCGACGATGAGTTCTTCCGGCCCGGAGAGTCTTACCGTCGTCGTCGACAACCCAGGAGGAACATGTGACCCAGCTGCTGAGAGTCCAGAACTTCAGTATCTCAAGTGACGGCATCGCCGCCGGCGAGGACCAGAGTCTCGAACGTCCATTCGGCAACGTGGATCCCGGGCAGCTGTTCGCCTGGGCCGGCGCCACCGCGAGCTGGCCCATGCGCACCGATCCGGGGGGCAGCCGGGGCCTCGACGACTACCTCACGCGGGACTTCGCACGCAACATCGGCGCCGAGATCATGGGCCGCAACAAGTTCGGCCCCCAGCGTGGGCCCTGGAGCGACCACGAGTGGCGCGGCTGGTGGGGGGACGAACCTCCCTTCCGGACACCGGTGTTCGTGATGACCCACCACGAGCGCCCTTCGTTCACGCTCTCCGACACCACGTTCCACTTCGTCGACGCCGACCCGGCCACGGTCCTCGGCCAGGCGCGGGAGGCGGCACAGGGCAAGGACGTACGGCTCGGCGGCGGCGTGACGACCATCCGGCAGTTCCTCGACGCCGGTCTCGTCGACACCATGCATGTGGCGGTCTCGCCCGTGAAGCTCGGATCCGGGCTGCGGCTCTGGGACTCACCCGACGAGCTGCTCGACCGGTTCCACCTGGACGTCGTGCCCAGCCCGAGTGGCATGACGCATCACCTGTTCTGGCGGAAGTGACACAGGGGGTATGAGGGCGTGTGGTGCCCGCCGGGTGCGACAGGCACCTGGCGGGCACCACGGTCTCCGGGTCAGGAACCGTTCAGCAGGTCTCCCCCGTGGTCGCGGCGTGCGGAGCCCGGCCGCTTCGTGTCCGTCGCAGTGACCGTCGTGAACGGCAGTACGAGCCGGGACCGGTGGGCGGCGTCACGGTAGCTCTTGTGGGTGACGGGGCGGCCCACCGGAAGGTGGAAGGCGTCCGGTGGCAGCAGCGTTCATTTCGCCTACGAGGCGGTCCGCCCCGGGCACTGCCGCCGGGTACTCACCACCTCCCGGGCGTGGGGCGAACTGTGGACCTCGACGGCATCGCCCGCGAGCAGCGCATCGCGCTGCTGCGCGCCCGCGACACCTACGACTGCTCGTTCACCGACTGGTTGTACGGCCCGAGGCCCTGACCGTGGACGAGGAACCCCGATGTTCACGCCGGTCCCACTGTCCTCGGCGGTCGTCGGGGAACCTGTCGGCGCCCTCGCCGCGACGGCAGGTGGCGACAGCCCGGTGTGAGCGGGCCGCCGCAGATTCGCCGCCCCTACGGGACCGGCTCGTCCAGCCCTTCGGCGAGCCGGTCCGCGGTCCGCGCCGGGGCGGTCACGGGCGCACCGGTGTCACAGACGTGTCGTCTCCCGTGGTTCACATCGGAGAGTTCACAGCGGAAAAGTTCACAGCGGACAACTCATGGGCGTGGCTGACCCCGTACCTCCGACGACGGGGCACGGTCAGTGGCCGCCGTTGAGTTCGCCGCTCAGCCGTGCGTGGATCCGGGCGCTCGGCTCGTTGAGGCCGATGATCTCGACGGTCTTGCCGCGCTGGGCGTACTTGGTCTCGATGGCGTCGAGGGCGGCGACGGACGAGGCGTCCCAGATGTGGGCGGCGGTCAGGTCGATGACGATCCGGTCGGCCTCGGTCGCGTAGTCGAACCGGCCGACGATGTCGTTGGACGAGGCGAAGAACAGCTCGCCGGTGACGGTGTAGACCACGGCGCCGCCGTCGGGGCCGGTGACCGCGGTGACGTCGGCGAGGTGGGCTACGCGCCTGGCGAAGATGACCATGGCGGTGACGGAGCCGACGACGACGCCGATGGCGAGGTTGTCCGTGGTGACCACGCAGGCCACGGTGACGGCCATGACGGCGATCTCACCGGCAGGCATCCGCTTCAGCGTCCCGGGTGCGACGGAGTGCCAGTCGAAGGTCGCGAAGGACACCATCACCATCACCGCGACCAGTGCCGCCATGGGGATGTCGGAGACGACCGGACCGAAGACGATGCACAGCACCATCAGGAACGCGCCCGCCAGGAAGGTGGAGAGGCGGGTGCGGGCACCGGACACCTTCACGTTGATCATCGTCTGGCCGATCATGGCGCAGCCGCCCATGCCGCCGAAGAACCCGGTGACGATGTTGGCGATGCCCTGGCCGACGGATTCCCGGGTCTTCGAGGAACGGGTGTCGGTGATGTCGTCGACGAGCTTGGCCGTCATCAGCGACTCCATCAGACCCACCAGCGCCATCGCGAGCGCGTAGGGCGCGATCGTGGTCAGGGTGTCCATCGTGAACGGCACGTCCGGCAGGCCGGGCACCGGGAGGGAGGACGGCAGGTCGCCCTTGTCACCGACGGTCGGCACCGCGATGCCGGCGGCGACGGTGATCACGGTGAGGACGACGATGGAGACCAGTGGGGCCGGGACCACCTTGGTGATCTTCGGGAAGAACACCATGAGTGCGAGGCCGCCGATGATCAGCGGGTAGACCGGCCAGGGCACGTCGCGCATCTCGGGGACCTGGGCCATGAAGATCAGGACGGCGAGTGAGTTCACGAAGCCGACCATGACGCTGCGGGGCACGAACCGCATCAGCTTGGCCACGCCGAGCGCGCCGAGGACGATCTGGAAGACGCCGGCCAGGATCACGGCCGCGACCAGATAGCCGAAGCCGTGTTCGCGGTTCAGGGGCGCGATCACCAGCGCCACGGCACCGGTCGCCGCGGAGATCATCGCGCGGCGCCCGCCGACGACCGAGATGGTCACGGCCATCGTGAACGAAGCGAACAGGCCGATCGCCGGATCGACGCCGGCGATGATCGAGAACGAGATCGCCTCGGGGATCAGGGCGAGCGCGACCACGAGACCGGCCAGGACCTCGGTACGCCAGACCTTCGGATCGTGCAGCCAGTCGGGGCGCAGGCCGCGCAGGCGGGCGGCCGGGGACAGTGCGGACGTGGACAAGATGAGCTACCTGTCGTGCTCGGGCACGCCCGGCGGCATCAGGGCGTGCGGAAAGAAGTGGGAATGCGGGCCGGCCGTCCGCGAAGCCCACGTACGGCGGGCCGGAGGTCGCAGGAGCGGCAGGCGCGGGCGGAGGGGCTACGGGGCCGCCGCCCAGAGGCGGAGGATCACGGCGGGCAGGCGGCGGCGCCGGGCGTCATGGGCATGCGCGCGCTCAGCTCCTGCGGGGATCGGTCTTTGCCGGAGGCGTCATCGGCCACGGCACGGCTCACGGCTGCGGGACCCGGGTGGGCGTCCCGTACGAAGGGAGCGGCGGACGGCAGGAGCCGCCCCCGGGGCTCCGCAACTCTACCCTAACGTTACAGTAGAGATCGACGCCGGCCGCCTCGGCCCTGGCTGCAGAAGAGGAAGGGCGCCGCGTGAGCAGCGAGCACATGCAGATCGGCGAGGTCGCCGCGCGGACCGAGCTGTCGCTGCGCACCATCCGGCACTACGAGCAGACGGGCCTGGTCACCCCCTCCGCCCGCTCGCAGGGAGGGTTCCGCCTCTACACCGAGGCCGACGTCGCACGCCTCATGGTCATCCGGCGGATGAAGCCGCTCGGCTTCACCCTGGACGAGATGCGTGACCTTCTGGAGGCCACGGACCGCCTCGACGCCGACAAGCCGCCCCCGGCCGAGGAGAGGGTGCAACTCCTGGAGCGCGTCAGGGAGTACGAGCTCACCGCCGGACGGAAGATCGAGGACCTGCGGGTCCAGCTGGCCCGCGCCGAGGACTTCGCCGCCACACTCCGCACCCGTCTGGAGCGCACCGCGCGGCCTTGACGGACCCGGCCCGCGCCCGGCCGCGGGCGCGCGTGACACCGAGGCCCCGCCACCGACCGGTGCGTTCGACGGGCCGATCACCGGCGCCGCAGCATCACCGGCACGGCAGCGGGGACGCGGAGACCTCTCCTCAGCCGCCGGAGCCCTCCCCGGCGGCAGCGGCGAGGACACTGTCGAGCAGACCGGGGAAGCGGTCGTCCAGGTCCTTGCGCCGCAGTTGGTTCATCTTCGCCGTACCCCGGTAGATCTGACGCAGCACCCCGCTCTCACGCAGCACCCGGTAGTGGTGCGTGCACGTGGATCTGGTGACGGGCAGTTCGATCTCGGAGCACGCCAGCTCCCCGCCGTCGGCCGCGAGCGCACTGACGACACTCAGCCGTACGGGGTCGGCCAGGGCGTGCAGGACGTCGCCGAGACGGATCGCGTCGGGGTCGGGGTGCGGCAGTTCCCGTCCCCGCGCGGGGACGGCGTCCGGCTGCTTCGTCATGACCGGTCAGCTCCTGGGCGGTGGTATCGGCTCCCCGCGGAAACCTTTGTACGAGGATGTTCGTAATTTGACAGATGACGTACTACGCCATTTATCGTAGTTGCCGTCGTCCGGCCGCCCCACCCGGCATCCCCTCGACATCCCCCCTCCTCTTCCCGACCG
This sequence comes from Streptomyces mutomycini, assembly GCF_001700505.1. Lineage (GTDB taxonomy): Bacteria > Actinomycetota > Actinomycetes > Streptomycetales > Streptomycetaceae > Streptomyces > Streptomyces mutomycini. Next base: position 1,865 of record NZ_MAPV01000177.1, on the reverse strand, counting down.
ACGGGAGCTTTCCGTGAGTGCCCTCTTCGAGCCGTACACCCTGCGGTCCGTGACCATCCCCAACCGCGTGTGGATGCCTCCGATGTGCATGTACTCCGCGGCGCCCACCGGACCCGCGACGGGCGTGGCCACGGACTGGCACTTCCAGCACTACGGCTCGCGTGCCGCAGGTGGTACGGGCCTGATCATCCTGGAGGCCACCGGCGTGGCGCCCGAGGGCCGCATATCCCCCAACGACCTGGGGCTGTGGAACGAGACCCAGGCCGCCGAGCTGCGACGGACAACCGGATTCCTGAAGGAACAGGGCACCGTCCCGGGAATCCAGCTCGCGCACGCCGGGCGCAAGGCGTCCACCGGCAGGCCCTGGGAGGGCGAGCACCCGGTGGGGCCGGACGAGAACGGCTGGCAGCCGGTGGCCCCGAGCGCGGTGGCCTACCCCGGTCTGCACGTGCCGCAGGAGCTGACGACCGAGGAGATCCAGGAGGTCGTGAACGACTTCCGTACGTCGGCCCGGCTGGCCCTGCGGGCGGGCATGCAGGTGGTCGAGGTGCACGGCGCCCACGGCTATCTGATCGGCAACTTCCTCTCCCCGTCCAGCAACCGGCGCACCGACGCCTACGGCGGCAGCTTCGAGAACCGCATCCGGCTCGCCGTCGAGGTGGTCGACGCCGTACGCGAGGTGTGGCCCGAGGAACTGCCTCTGTTCTTCCGCGTCTCGGCCACCGACTGGCTGGAGCAGGACGGCTGGACGCCGGAGGACACCGTCGCCCTCGCCCGGATCCTCACCGAGCACGGTGTCGATCTGATGGACGTGTCCACCGGCGGCAACGCGTCCGGCGTGACCATCCCGACCGGCCCCGGCTATCAGGTCCCGTTCGCCTCCCGCGTCAGGCACGAGACCCGGATGCCGGTGGCGGCCGTCGGCGAGATCACCGAACCGGAACAGGCCGAGAAGATCCTCGCCAACGGCGAGGCGGACGCGGTCCTCATCGGCCGGCAGCTGCTGCGCGAGCCCACCTGGGCACGCCGGGCCGCCCGCGAACTGGGCGACCAGGTGCGCGTACCCCCGCAGTACGGCTGGCGCCCCTGAGCCCCGCACGCAGGGCCGGCGCCCCTGCACCGGAGGCGCGCGGGGGCACGAAGCGCGTGCACCGTGCCGGCGGGGCAACTCGCACCGTGGCAGCGCGGAACACGCTTCCGCGTGCTCAAGAACCCCCGCTGGTGATCGGACCTGCCGTCACCCCGGTCTCCGGAACCGGCGGCTCTCCCGGCTCCGGTTCGCCGGTCTCCGGCCCGTCGGCCCCGGGGGCCGCCGCCTCGCGCAGCACCTCCGCGAGCCCGTCCGTGGTCAGCACCATGCCGACCGGGGCGGAGCTGTTGAGGGACAGGCTGTGGCCGGCAGGGATCCGGCCGAGCAGATCCACCACGGGCAGCCGTTCGAACCCCAGCTGCCCGGCGGCCTGGAGATAGCGGGGGGAGGTGTAGACGGGAATCACGGCCGTGCCGTCCGGCGCCGACGCGCTCACCGGCTCGCCGTCCGCCGTGACCAGCACCGCGACCTCCGCCCGGGCCAGGGCGGCGGTGACATCCTCCGCCGGGCCGTACCCGGTGGTGGCCAACTGGATGGCGCGGTCCACGTCGTCAGCGGGCTCGGGCCACCCCATCGCCGCGGGCGACGGCCGGTACTCCTCGTTGTCCTCCCACTCGACGATCTCGCCCTCGGAGTCGGAACGCCACTGGCCGACCACGGCCCACTCGGGCGGCGGCCCCTCCCCCTGCCAGGCGGGATCGGACAGGTAGAGCCAGTGGTCGGGTGCCAGCCTGGCGGCCTGGAGGAATTCCTCGGGAGGGGCGGGGTCCAGGGG
>NZ_MAPV01000176.1 GCF_001700505.1 Streptomyces mutomycini | reverse complement strand
TCACCGCGTGCCACCGCCGCCCGTACGACCACGGCGGCGGTGGCACGCGGTGAACTGCCCGAGGGCAGCGATCCGGACCGTGCGCTGGACCTCATCGTCGGACCGCTGTACTGGCGCCTCGTCGTGGTCCGCGGTGACCTCCCCGAGGGATACCTGGACGACCTCGCTGCCTCGGCGGTCCGGGCGCTCAGGACCTGACGGACCGGGGTCCCTCGTCGAGCAGCCGGTCCACGACGCGGCGGGCCGCCTCACCGTCGGCGGGACCGCGGTGGTCCCGGCGGAAGCTCTCGTACGCGTCGGCGTGGAGGTCCGCCGACGCAGTTGCGGCGCGCAGGGCCTGGGCCACCTCCTCGGTGGTGGTGAGCAGCGGCCCGGGTGCCCGGGTCTCGAAGTCCAGGCAGAAACCGCGCACGGTGTCCCTGTAGTGCTCGAGGTCGTAGGTGTGGAAGAGCATCGGACGGCCGGTGTGCGCGAAGCCGCATGCCAGGCCCGAGTAGTCGGTGACCAGCACATCGGCGATCAGGAGGAGTTCGGTGGCGTCCGGGTGCGTGGACACATCACGCAGGGCCGGGTGCGCCGGCACACTGCCCGTCACCCTCGGATGCCTGCGGACCAGCACGGTGGTGCGGCCGTCCAGGGACCGTGCCAGGGCGGGCAGGTCGAGCGCGGGATCCCAGCGGTACAGCGGGGAGGAACCGTAGGGAACGTCGGCCGGCGCGTGCGCGAGGTGGTCGCGGTACGTCGGCGCGTACAGCACCACTCGGTGGCCGTCCGGGACGCCCAGCCGCCGGCGTACCCGCTCGGCCGTCTTGTCCCGGCCGGGTGCGAACAGCAGGTCGTCGGCCGGGGAGCCGGCCTCCAGCACCTCGCCGCGGTAGGCCAGGGCGCGGCGGAGGTGCGGGGTGGCGAAGGCGCCGGGGGAGACCAGGACCGACCACTGGGCCGAGCGGTGCTCCAGTGTGGCGAGGTACTGGTGGTCGGCGTACAGGGTGTCCGTGAGGTCCAGCCCGAACCGGCCGAGCGGGGGGCCGTGCCAGGTCTGCACGACCGTCTGGTCCGGCCGCCGCTCGAACCACGCCGGCAGCTGACCCGCCACGACGATCCGGCGGGCCCGGGCCAGCGCCTCGTACCAGGCGGTGCTGTGCGCCACGACGGGGACGGCGGTGGACGGGACACGGGCCGCGGCGCCGGAGGACCCGTCGGTGACCCAGAGGTGCTCGGCATCGGTGTTCCGGCGTACGAGCTCGGCGTGCACGGCACGCGGGGAGCCCTCTCCTGCGTAGAGCACGGCGTCCCGGAGCGGCAGCCGGCGCTGCGCCGGGTGGTACGCCGTCCGCAGACGGCCCTGGCGGTACGCGCTTCGCTCCGCGTCGTGGAGCGCCGGCGCGCAGTGCACGGTCAGCCGGTCGCCGTGGCGGCGGTCGAGGCGGAAACGGGCACCGGCCGCACTCACCGGCAGGAGCGCGGCGAGCGCGCCTCCCACGCGCACGGGCCTGCCGTCCAGGAACACCTCCCAGTCGCCTTCGCGGGGCGGCGGTGCGAGCACGGCGGCGAAGCGGGCTTCCCGGCCTCCCGCCGGTTCCTCCGGGCCGGCGGTGACGGTCACCGTCTCACCGAGGGTGCTGTGCCGCAGGACGAGTGCGCCGGTGCCCGTACCGGCGATGCGCAGCCCGCCGTCGGACGTGCGCCCGGCGAGGTCCACGCGTGGTCCGCCGGGCACCTCCACCACCAGGGCGCCCGCCGCGTCCGCGAAGGCGGGCGGCGGCAGATCCGGAGCCGCGGCGAGCGGCACGGGGACGCCGTCGGTCAGGAGCGCCGCCCGCCACCGGCGCGCGGGCTCCGTGTCGCGGACCGGGGCGGGCCCGGCGGTGAGCGCCCCGAGCGGGACACGGGCGCTGAAGCCGCCCCCGCCCCCGTCGTCGAAGCGCACCGGGAAGACGTGCTCCCCGGCCCCGTCGCGGGTCAGCACGAGGGCCGACGGCCGCGCGCCCCTGTACAGCCGGCCGGTCAGCTCCAGGGTGTCCGGCCCGGGAACGTGTCCGGTGGCCACCGCGGACAGCCGGGTCACGGCCAGTTCGAGCCGCCCGTCCCGGTAGCCCAGCACCGCGCGTCGTCCCCCGCCGAGGTCGTGGACCAGCGGTTGCGCTGCGGACGCCTCCACCGCCCGCAGCGCCGCCCGTCGTACGACGCCGTGTCCGGCCACCACCACGCCCACCAGCCAGTTGCCCGGCCCCAGCCGCCCGGGGTCGAGGACCATCTCGAAGCCCGCGTAGTCGTAGGAGTGCAGCTCCTGGCCGGAGTCCGCGGTGGCCCGGTCCGTCCGGACCGTGCGCACCGGCACGGGCCGCATCCTTCCGCCCGCCGCCTCGCGCACCAGACCGGCCTTCAGGGACTGCCGGGCCACCCGTGCCGGGAGGTTGCGGATGTACGCGTATCCGCGCAGCCGCAGCCTGCCGTCCTCGCCCCACGACGACTCCACCAGCCGTGCCACGGCGGGCAGATCACCCTTGCCGAGGCGCGCCGAGACGCTCCTGCCGTCCCCGGCTCCGGGGTGCACGGCCCGCCGCCGCCCCGGGAGGCCCGCGACGGCGAACGTGCCCGGCCCGTTGGCCCGTTCGAACTCGAGGACGGCCAGCAGCTCGTCGGTCCGGCGCTCACGCACCAGCTGCCAGCGGATGCGTGCCTCGGCGGGCAGCCCGGCCAGGGCCGCGTCGCCCGCCCGGTCGAGGAAGGCGCCCGCGTCCGCCATGAACGCCGAACGGTAGGAGGGGCCGCCCATCGGCAGCCCCTCCAGGAAGTACACGAAGTCGTCGCGCAGGCACGAGGTGTCGTAGCGCAGCCGCTGCCCGGCACCGCGGTCCGCGAGGAACGCGCTGACCTGCTCACAGGCGGCGATCCGGTCCCGCACGCCCCGCACGTCCGTGCGCCGCCGGGTGATCGAACCCTCCCGCACCCGCCAGCAGTAGACGTGGTCACGGAGTACGTCCACCGACCCGGCGAGATAGTGCGCCGGGATCATCACCGGGGTGTCCTCGTAGAGCTTGCCCACCGGGAAGGAGAAGGCGTGCCTGTCCCAGAACGAGCGCCGGAACACCTTGTTCCAGGCGACGCGGTCGGACAGCAGCCGGGCATCGCGGGTGATGTGGGTGCGGGGCCGGTCGGCGGTCAGCCAGCGGTACTGCCAGGCCTGCTGCCTGCCCTGCCCGGTGAGCCGCCACACGTTGCCCGTCACCAGGTCGGAGCCGGTCGACTCCAGGGATGCCAGCATCCGTTCGTAGGCGTCGGGCACGAGGACGTCGTCGCTGTCGGCGAACGCCAGGTACGGCACTCCCGCGGTCGTGCGGGCGGTCCCCGCGTTGCGGGCCGCGCTCAGGCCCGCGTTGGCCTGGTGGACGCAGCGGAAGCGGTCGTCCCCGGCGGCGAAGTCCTCGGCGATCCGGCGGCTTCCGTCCGTCGAACCGTCGTCGACGAGCACCACCTCGATGTCCTTCAGGGACTGTCCCGCCAGCGAGGTGAGGCACTCCTCCAGATAGTCCTCGACGTTGTGCACCGGGACGACGACGCTGAGGAGTGGCTTCATGCACGGCTCAACCCGGCGGAGCGCCCGGGGTCACGCCGCTGACCCGAACGGGTGAAGATTTCTCAAACAATCCGGACGGGTCCCCTTACGCTCGGCTGTCATGCTCCTCAGTGTCGTAGTGCCCGCCCACCGCGTTCAGGGGTATCTGAGGGCGGCCCTGGAGTCCGTGACGCAGCAGCCGGAGCCGGAGGGCGGACCGGCCGGCCTGGAGCTGGTCGCAGTCGGCGCCTCCCGGGACGCGCCGGAGCTCGCCATCGCGAGGGAGTGCGCCGGCAGAGACTCCCGGGTGCGCCTGCTCACCCTCGACGGCCCCTGGGACACGGGCGCGGCCCGCAACGCCGGTGCGGCCACGGCGCGCGGGACCTATCTGCTCTTCCTCGACGGGGACGACCTGCTCCTCCCCGGAGCGCTGGCGGAGATCACCGCACGGCTGTCCGAGGACCGGCCGGACGTGCTGCGCCTCGGCCACGACCAGGTCGACTGGTGGGGCACGGCCCAGCCGGACGACGAGCTCCCGGCCGCCCGGAACCAGCTCTACCGCCGTGCCTTCTGGGACGCCCGCCGACTGCGTTTCACCGAGGGCCCGTACGACGACGTCGTGCCCGTCCACCGGGCGGCCCTCCTCGCCTCCGACGCGGGCACCCTCGCCTCGCTCGACCGGATCTGCGTGCGCCACCGGCTGCGCCGCACCGGCACGTCCGCCACGACGCCGGGCCGCGCGCACTTCGCCGTCATCGACGCGTACGAGCGGCTGACCGCCGAGACCGGCGGCGACCCGCGGATCCCCGCCCTGCGCGCCGCCCACCTGACCGCCGTGCTCCATGACCCGGGCCGGATCGCCCCGGGCGACCGTGCCGCGTTCTTCCGGGCGGCGGGCCTCCCCGGCCGGTACGCCGCGCACCGGACCAGGGAGGCGGTCCGCGCCGGGCGCACCCGGGCGCGTGCCGTCGCGCGCGCGGGCAGGAAGTCCCTGCGCGCCCGCGCGATGAGGGCCCTGTACCGCGCCGACCTGCACCGGCCGCTGGACCCCTGCCTCGCTGTCTACGCGGCGTACTGGAACAGGGGCGTCGCCTGCAATCCGGCCGCCGTCCACGCCAAGGCCCGGGAGCTGGTCCCGCACATCCGGGGGGTCTGGGTCGTCTCCTCCCGGCACCGCGACCGGATGCCGCCCGGAATGCCGTACGTCATCGAGGGCTCCCGCGCCTACTGGCGGGCCATGGCCACCGCGACGTACCTCGTCAACAACTCCAGCTTCCCCGGCGGCTTCACCAAACGGCCCGGCCAGATCTACCTCCAGACCCACCACGGGACGCCGCTGAAGACGATGGGCCTGGACCAGCTGCCCTACCCCGCCCTCACCGGGGGCGTCAGCTTCGAACGCGTCGTCGCCCACACCGACCAGTGGGACTTCAGCCTCTCCGCCAACCCGCACAGCACCGAGGTCTGGGACCGGGCCTACCCGTCCTCGTACGAACAACTGCCGTACGGCTACCCGCGCAACGACGTCCTGTGCACCGCCACTCAGGAGCAGACCGACAAGATCCGTGCGGAGCTCGGCATCGCGCCCGGATCGACCGTGCTGCTGTACGCGCCGACCCACCGTGACTACCGCAGGGGCTTCGTCCCCCGCCTCGATCTGGAGCGCCTCGGCCGGGAACTGGGTCCCGGCTGGGTGCTGCTGGTGCGCGCCCACTACTTCTACGGGCGTTCGGCCGGCACGGCGGCAGCGGGACGGGTCGTCGACGTCACCGGCCACCCGGCCGTCGAAGAACTCTTCCTGGCCGCCGACGCGTTGATCACGGACTACTCGTCCCTGATGTTCGACTACGCCTGCCTGGACCGCCCGATCATCACCTACGCGCCCGACTGGGACGCCTACCGCGCCTCCCGCGGCACGTACATCGACCTGCTGTCCGGCCGTCCCGGCGACACCCCCGGCGCGGTCGCCACCACCCAGGACGAGCTGCTCGGGGTCCTGGTGAGCGGCGCCTGGCGGTCCCCGGAGGCCGACGCGCTGCGCGGCGCCTTCCGCAGCCGCTTCTGCCCGTACGACGACGGGCACGCGGCGGAGCGTGTGGTGCGGCGGGTCTTCCCCGTGCCGCCGGTCCGGGTCCCGGGTCACCCGTAAGGGGCGGTTCCTCCGCACCCCGCCGTCGTTGTGCCCGGCAGTGCGCGCCATACGGACACGTCGGGAGAAGCTCATGCACCGTTCCGCCTACGAGCAGATGCAGCTCTGCATCGAGGAGTACCTGCCCAAGACCCGCAGGCACCGCGTGGTGGACCTCGGCTCGCGGATCTCGGGGAAGCAGAAACGCACCCACCGCGGGCTCCTGGCGGCCCACGACATCGACTACTTCGGCGTCGATGTCCTCGACGGGCCGAACGTCGACGCGGTCATGACCCGGCCGTACCGGATCCCCGCGAAGTCGCGCAGCGCAGATGTGGTGCTGTCCGGGCAGGCGTTCGAGCACATCCCCTTCTTCTGGGTGTCGATGATGGAGATCGCCCGGGTGCTCAAGCCCGGCGGCCACGCCTTCATCACCGCGCCCTCGCGGGGCCACGCCCACGACGCCCAGGACTGCTGGCGCTACTACCCCGACGGCTTCCGGGCGATGGCCGCCCACTCTCGCCTCGAACTCCGCGAGGCGTACACGGACTTCCCGCCGGCCAGGGGCATCTGGCACGACTACGCATCCATCGACGCCACGGCCGCCTACTGGGGCGACTCCGTCGGCGTCTTCCGCAGGCCGCAGCCCCACCGGCGGCCGGTGACCCGGCTGAAGAACCGGGTGGCCGACCTCGTCGTGCGGGAGACGGCGGTGTGGTGGGCCAACCGGGCCGGCGGAGTGGACCGGGTCCCGCTGCCGCGCCCGCTGGACGGCCGGGAGCGGTGCGGGCGTCCGGACAGCCGTACGGCGCCATCAACTACAGGTTGACGAAAGGTGACATGAGCCGCAAAACGCGCGTACTCTCCGGCCCCATGGCTTGGCGTAACGCCGTCAACGGCGTCCTTCAGCACATGACCGGATACCAGCTCAGGCGCGCGACCCTGCCCGCCCCCCGCTCCTCCGCGCGGACGGCGGTGCCGGCGCAGGCAGCGCCGAAGCCGGCGGCGGCGAAGAAGCCGCAGTTCCCGGCGGACTACGACGACGAGGCGAAGGACATCATCCGTGCGGTCAAGCCGTACACGATGACCTCTCCGGAGCGGCTCAACGCCTTCGTCCTCGCGACCCGGCACATCGTCCGGCACGACATCCCGGGGGACATCGTCGAGTGCGGTGTCTGGCGCGGCGGCTCCATGCAGGCCTGCGCCAGGACGCTGCTGTCGCTCGGTGAGACCGGCCGTGACCTCTACCTCTTCGACACGTACGAGGGCATGACCCCGCCCACCGAGGAGGACCTGCGGCGGGACGGCAGGCCGGCCCGGGAGCTGCTGGACGCGCAGGGCAAGGACCGTCCCATCTGGGCTGTGGCCTCCCTGGAGGACGTACAGGCCGGATTCGAGCAGGTTCCGTATCCGAAGGACCGCGTCCACTACGTGCGGGGCAAGGTCGAGGACACCGTCCCGGACCGGGCGCCGGAGCAGATCTCCGTCCTCCGGCTGGACACCGACTGGTACGCGTCGACGAAGCACGAGCTCAAGCACCTGTACGGGCGCCTGGTCAGCGGCGGGGTGCTGCTGATCGACGACTACGGCTACTGGCAGGGGTCGCGCCAGGCCGTGGACGAGTTCCTGGAGGAGACCGGCGAGCAGCTCCTGCTGCTGCGCATGGACGAGGGCCGCATCGCCGTCAAACCCTGAGCGGGCGGTGCCGGCCGGATCCGGAGCGGACAGTGCCGGCCGAACCCCGGGCGGGCAGTGCCCCGTTGAGAGCCCCGTGCCTCCCCGGCACGGGGCTCGTTCCATAGAAAGACAGGAAGTCCGTTCATCCGTCCGGAAGGATCGTGCGCAGCACCATGGCACCCCGACTCACCGTCGTCGTCCCGCTCTACAACGTCGAGGAATACCTCGGAGCCTGCCTGGACTCACTGGCCGGGCAGACCATGGCCGACCTGGAGGTCGTCATGGTCGACGACGGTTCGACGGACGGCAGTGCCGACGTGGCACTCGACTTCTCCCGGAAGGACCCCCGCTTCCGCCTGATCCGGCAGAAGAACGCCGGACTCGGGGCCGCACGCAACGCGGGGGCCGCACAGGCGCACCCGGATGCCGGGTTCCTCGCGTTCGTGGACAGCGACGACGTCGTGCCGCCCGGGGCCTTCGCCCGGATGCTCGGCGAACTGGACTCCTCCGGATCGGACTTCGCGACCGGCAACGTCCTCAGGCTCCGGGCGAACGGCGCGCTCGAACAGTCCCCGATGTTCCGCAGGCCGATGGAGAAGGCCCGCCGGGCCACCCATGTCACCCGCGACTGGATCCTCCTCGGGGACCGCATCGCGTGCAACAAGGTGTTCCGCAGGTCCTTCTGGGACCAGCACGCCTTCGCCTTCCCGACGGGCGTCCTGTACGAGGACATCGCCGTGGTCCTGCCGGCCCACTTCCTGGCCCGGAGCGTCGACGTCGTGGAGGAGCCGGTCTACCACTGGCGGGACCGCGACGGCTCGATCACCACCCGGCGCGCGGTCGCGCGGGGCATCCGCGACCGGGTCACCGCAGTCTCCACGGTCAGCCGGTTCCTCGCGGACCGGGGCATGACGGAAGGGAAGCGCCGTTACGACGAGCACGCGCTCTCCGGAGACCTGTGGCTGTTCATCGAGGCGCTCCCGGACGGCGACGAGAGCTTCCACGAGGCCTTCCTCACCCACGCCAACGCCTTCGCCGACACGGTCGACCCGGCCGTCCTCGCGGCGCTGCCCCTGCATCTGCGGGTGAAGTGGCAGCTGATCCGGGAGCGCAGGACGGCTGAGCTGCTTGCGCTCCTGGCCCACGAGTCGGCCGACCCCGACACCTTCCACGTACGGGGGCGGCTGCGGCCACGGGCCCAGTACCCGGGTGTCGACGGCCCCCTCCCGCGCAAGGTCACCGCACTGTCCGCCGACGACCTCCCCGTGCACGCGCATCTCACCGAGGCCGTCTGGCGGGACGGGCTGCTGCACCTCAAGGGGTACGCGTACGTCCGCAACGCCCCGGGCGGGTCGGCCGGGGCCGGCTGGCTGAGGTCGGGCCGACGGCTGGTGCCGCTCCGGCTGCGCAGGACCGTGACGGACGAGGCGGCGGCCGGATCGGGCCGCTCGCTGCACCGCTACGAACGGTCCGGTTTCGAGACCGTCGTCGACCCGCGCCGGCTCGTCACCCGCGCCACGGCGCGGGGTGGCCGGACCCTGTGGAAGCTCGAATCCGTCGTGGCAGGCGCGGGCCGGCCGCGCCGGGGGCCGATGCGGCTGCTCGGCAATCCGGCAGCGCCCGCCGTGCGTTACGTCGACGAGCGCACCCGGGTCGTCCCGCTGCTCTCCGGGAACAAGCTGGAGCTGCGCGCCGAGCGGGTGGACGCCGTCCTCGCCGGCCACGGGCCGACGGAGACCGGCGACGCGATCCGGATCGCGGTACGGCTGCTGGGCGGCGACGCGCCGACGGCGCTGCGGATCCAGGAGTGGCGTACGAAGGAGAGCCGCGAGTTCCCCCTGGCCGCGGAGGAGGGCACGGACGGCCGTACCGTCGTCGCCGAGGTGCCGCTGGTGACCTTCCGGGGTTCCGACGGCGACTGGGGCGTCCAGCTGGCCGGCGGCGCGCACCGGCTGACGGTCGCCGCCCGCCCGGAGACCGACGCCGCACGGTACGCGCTGCCCGGTGGCCGTGAGCTCTACGCCGCCGCCAATCCGTCCGGGGACCTGGTGCTGACCGACCGCGACGTGCGGCCCGTGGTCACCCGCGTGTCCTGGACGGACGCCGCACACCTGGCGCTGGAGGGGACCTTCCCGGCCGTGCGGGACCGCCCGGTCGAGCTCGTCCTGCGCCACAGCGGACACCAGGAGGAACACACCTTCGCCGTGGAGGGCGCGGACGCCGGTTTCCGCACGGCGCTGTCTCCCGGGGCCGTCGACGGGGCCGGCGGGACGCTGCCGCTCGCCGAGGGCCGGTGGTACCCCTACCTGCGGGAGCGGGGAGAGACCGACCCGGAGCGCTATCTCCCGCTGCGGGTGGTCCACCAGCTGCACGCGGGCCTCCCGCAGGGCCGCGAGTCGGGAGGGCGCGGCTTCACCCTGGAGAGGCGCTTCCACGACCGGCTCTCCCTGCGGTCGGGCAGTGCCCTGCCGCCGGGCGACAGGGGGGCGTACGGGCAGCGCCGGCTGCGCGAGCGGTATGTGAGCCTGCGCGGCCGCGAGCTGTGGGACACCGTGCTGTACTCCAGCTTCGACGGGCGCCAGTACTCGGACTCGCCCCGCGCGGTCCACGAGGAGCTGGTCCGGCGCGGCACCGGCGTCGAGCACCTCTGGGTGGTGCGGGACCAGCAGGCCGCCGTGCCCGCCGGGGTCCGCGCCGTCGCCCTGCACAGCGCCGAGTGGCACGACGCCCTGGCCCGGAGCCGGTGGATCGTCACCAACACCCAGCTGCCCGACTGGTTCGAGCGGTCGGAAGGGCAGTTCGTCGTCCAGACCTGGCACGGCACCCCGCTCAAGCGCATCGGCCGCGACCTGGCGGGCACCGCCTTCGCGGACGCCGCGTACATGGAGTCCATGCCACGGCGTGCCGCGCAGTGGAGCGTGCTCGTCTCGCCGAACCGCTTCTCGACGCCCGTCCTGCGCCGCGCGTTCGGCCACACGGGAGAAGTGCTCGAGTGCGGCTATCCGCGCAACGACCTGCTGTACGCCCCCGACCGGGCGAAGCTCGCCGACGCCGTCCGGCAGGCGCTCGCGGTGCCCGACGGCAAGCGGGTCGTCCTGTACGCCCCTACCTGGCGCGAGGACCGGCCCAGGCGGAGCGGGCGGTACGGACTCGATCTCCAACTGGACCTGGAACAGGCGCGGAAGGCACTCGGTGACGACCACGTCCTGCTGGTGCGCCGCCACTACCTGGTGGGCGGGAGCATCCCGGAGAGCGGCTTCGTCCGGGACGTGTCGCGGCATCCCGATGTCGCCGAGCTGATGCTGATCAGCGATGTGCTGGTCACGGACTACTCGTCCCTGATGTTCGACTTCGCACAGACGGGCCGGCCGATGCTCTTCCACACCTACGACCTGGAGCACTACCGCGACACCCTGCGCGGCTTCTGCTTCGACTTCGAGAACCGGGCGCCCGGCCCGCTGATCACCGACTCGGCGGCCGTCGTCGAGGCGCTGCGTGACCCGGACGCCGCCACCGCCGGCCACCGTGCGGCGTACGCCGCCTTCCGCGAGTCGTTCTGCGATCTCGACGACGGGACGGCGGCCGCCCAGGTCGTGGACCGGATGCTGAAGGGGGAGCAGGCGTGAGCACCCCCGACTTCAGCTGTGTGATCACCGCCGCCGAGGGCGGCGAGGAGGCACTGGCGGCGTCCGTCGCCTCCGTGCTCGACCAGAGCATGCGGGCCGTCGAGACCCTCGTCGTCCTGCCCGCCGGCGCATCCGCCGCCCTGCGGAAGGCGGCCGGAGCGCTCGAAGGACGCTCTCCGGACAACGTCCTTGTGCTGCAACCCGGTTCGGACTCCGTCGCCTCGCTGCGCAACGCCGGCCTCGACGCGGCGCGCGGCACCTACGTCCTCGTGCTCGACGTCGGCGAACGCCTCCAGCGGCACGCCTGCCGCAACCTCTGGCAGGCCGGCGAACGCACCCGTGCCGACCTGGTCGCGGGGCGCTGGAGCAGGCTCACCGGGGACGGGACGAAGGAACGGGAACCCTCCTGGCAGCACCCGCTGTTCCTCCGCTCCCGCACGGTCGCCCGCTTCACCGAAGCGCCCGGCCTGGCCGTCCACGACGCCCTGGTGACCGGCTTCTGCCTGCGGCGGGCGGCGCTGGAGCGGCATGCACTGCGCTACGACGAGGACCTCACCCACAGCGGGGTCCTGTTCGGCCCGCTGGCGGCGGCCGTGGTCGGCCGGATCGCACTCGTACGCCGCCGGATCGTCTCCGGGCGGGCGGTGCCGGACGCAGGCCGGGACCTCGCCGGGGTGGTGGAGGCGCACCGGCGCGTGTGCCATGTGCTGGTGGCCCAGGGGCTGGCGGAGCTGCGGGAGGAGCGGGACCGCGCCTTCCTGCTGGACACCGTCGTGCCGCTGGTGCGCACCTTCCCGGAGCTGCCCGCCGCCGAGCGCGACCGCATCACGGCGACGGCGGCCCGGGTGCTGCCCGGCTGCGTCCCGGAGCCGGTCCTGCTCGGCCTTCCCCCCGTCGAGCGCGTCGGCGTACGGCTGCTGGAGAGGGGCGACGCGGACGGGGTGCTCAGTGCGGCGTACGCGCTGCGCAGGAGGGGGGCCGTGGCCGCGCCCCTGTCCGTGGCGGACGACGGGCGGGTGTACTGGCAGGGCGGGCCCGATCCCGTGCTGGACGTCACCGGACTCGGCCACCAGTACCGCTCGTTCGGCGAGCTGAAGCTGATGAACAGGCTCACCCGCTACGAGGCCGGTGGCGGCCGGGTCCTGCTCGCGGGCAGGCTCGTCCTGCCCGCGCACACCGGGCCGGACCCGGAGGGCCCCCTGACGGCCCACCTGGAGTTCCGTGTCCGTGACGGCTCCCGCGCCTTCCGCGCTCCGGTGGACACGCTGCGGCCCGACGCCACCGGAATCAGCTGGTCCACCCGCACCGACCTCACCCGGCTGCTGCGCCCCCTGGGTCCCCGCGACACGGTGTGGGACGCGCGGATGGTGGTGGAGGACGGCCGGACCCGCTCGGTGAGCGACCTGTTCGCCGCGCACGACCTCGTCGGACCGGCGGACACTTCGCCCGCCCTGCCGCGGCTGGGCAGGGCGGCCGGGGACACCTGGCAGCCCTACGTCACGCTCCGGGACCATCTGGCGCTCCGGCTCGAAGCCCGCCGCCGGCCCGCCCGCACGGCCCGCCGGCTGGTCCACTACGCCACCCACTTCCGCCCCGCACGCCGTGCCAGGCTCCTGTCGCGGGCCCTGCGCAGGCGATGGGACCGGCTGCACGCCAGGGGCTTCAAGGTCTCCGTCTACCGCACCTGGCTGCTGCGGCTGCCCGTGCGCAGGGGTTCCGTGGTCTTCGAGAGCCACATGGGCACCTGTTACGGCGACAGCCCCCGCGCCGTCCACGAGGAGGTGCGGGCCCGGGGCCTGCGGCTGCGCTGCGTCTGGTCGTACGCCGATTCCCCGGACGGGTTCCCGGCGGACGCCGCACTGGTGCGACGCTGGTCCTGGCGCTATCTGTGGGCCCTGGCCCGGGCCGAGTACTGGGTCGACAACCAGGGGTTCCCGCAGCACCTCGACAAGCCCTCGGGCACGACCTACCTCCAGACCTGGCACGGGTCGGCGTACAAACGCATGGGCTTCGACGAGACGCGGGTGCGCATGCAGAACGCCCCGCAGCGCGAGCGGCTCCAGCAGGCGGTGAACCGGTTCGACCACTTCCTCGTACGCTCCGAGCACGACGAGCGCACCCTGGCCCGCGCCTACCGGCTGCCCGGGGAGACGCTGCTGCGCACCGGGTACCCGCGCAACGACGTCCTGCTCGCCGCGCGTGCCAGGGACGAGGCGGAGGGCAGGCTGCCGCGTCCGCCGCTCGCGGCCGTGCTCGGCCTGCCCGACCACCGCAAGGTCGTGCTGTACGCGCCGACGTTCCGGGGCGGGCCGGGCAAGCGCAAGCGGCAGCGGCTCCCGCTGGACGCGGCGCGCTTCGCGGAACGCTTCGGAGACACGTACACGCTGCTGGTGCGGGCCCACTACCTGGAGGCTGCGAGTCTGCCCGCCTGCCCGCCCGGGACGGTCGTGGACGTCTCGGGCCACCACGACGTCAGCGAACTGCTGGCGCTCACCGACGTCCTGGTCACCGACTACTCGTCGATCATGTTCGACTACGCGCTCCTGGACCGCCCGATCGTCCTCTTCGCCCCCGATCTCGACGCGTACGCCGCCGAGCGGGGCAGCTACTTCGACCTGCGGGAGAAGGCGCCGGGACCGGTGACGGCGACCGAGGAGGAGCTGTTCGCCGTGCTGTCCCGGCTGAAGACCGCGGACACCGGCTTCCAGGAGCAACGGGCTGCCTTCGCGGCCGAGTTCGGCCACTACGACCGCGGTGACGCGGCCCGCGCGGTCGTCGACACCGTGTTCGCCCGGCACACCGCACCGTCCCGCACCGTCCCGACCGGGGAGGCCGGCCGATGAGCCGCAGCCGTGATGTCTTCATCGTCTCCAACAGCACCGACGAATTGGGCGGTGTCACCGGCTGGATGCACCGGACCGCCCATCTGTTCCAGGAGGCCGGGCACCGGGTGCACACGGTCGGTATCCACGCCGCCGAGCGGAAGATGGCCCTGCCGGAGCCGTGCGGCTACCCGGTGACCGCCCTGTATCCGTCGCACCCTCCGACACCCTGGGCGCCCAAGGGGCTGCGGGACCGCTTCCGTGTTCCCGCCCGGCGCGCCGAGGCCGCCCGTGCGGCCCGGAAGCGGCGGGCCGTCGAACGGCTCTCGGAGATCTTCCGCGCCGCCCGGCCCGGCGGGGTGGTGATCGTCAGCCAGGTCTGGGCGATGGAGTGGGTCGGCGAGGCGGACACCGGCGGTCTGCGGGTCATCGGGATGAGCCATGAGTCCTACGACTACTCGCGGGCGAGCCACCGCTACCGCTGGATCAGGAACCACTACCCGCCGCTCGACCACTGGCTCGTCCTCACGGAGGAGGACGCCGACAAGTGGGCGGGGGACGGGATGAACAACGTGGGTTCCATGCCCAACGCCCTGGCCGCGCTGCCCGACGTGCCCTCCCCGCGCTCCGGGAAGTCGGTGGCGAGCATCGGCCGGCTCACGGACCAGAAGGGCATCGACATGCTCCTGGACACCTGGGCGCTGGTCGCTCCACAGCGCCCGGACTGGCGGCTGGACGTCTACGGGACGGGCGAGGACGAGGCGGACCTCAGGGCCCGGTGCACCGCGCTCGGGCTCGACTCCTCGGTCCGCTGGCGGGGGCGCACGGACGACGTCCCCGGAGCGCTCGCCGCCTCCTCCGTCTTCGTCCAGTCCTCACGCGGCGAAGGCTTCCCGCTCGCACTGCTGGAGGCCATGGCGAGCGGGCTGCCGTGTGCCGCGTTCGACTGCGCGCCGGGCGTACGGGAGATCGTGCGCGACGGTGAGGACGGACTGCTCGCGCCGGCGGGAGACATCGGCGCGCTCGCCGACCGGCTGCTCCGGCTCACCGGCAACCCCCGGATGCGGGACGCGATGGGCGACCGGGCGCGGACCGGAGTCCAGCGGTTCTCCGAGGCGGAGACCATGGAGCGCTGGGAAGAGCTGTTCGCGCTCCTGGAGCGCTGAAGGCCCGGGGCGTCCGACGCCCCGGGCCCCGCGGGCCTCAGCCGTTCGTGTACTCCCGCACCGGTACCTGCCGCGGCACCCCGGTCGGCCCGCGGCTCGTCAGCGGGACGGGCAGCGGCAGGCCCGAGGTGTCGCCCAGGAAGACCCGGCGCACCACCCGCTCCGCCGCGTGCCCGTCGTCGTACGGACAGAACCGGGCCCGGAACGCCGTGCGGCGCTGCGTGGACCGGGGCCCGCGCCAGTGGTCGGTGGCGAAGATCTCGTGGAGTTCCTCCTGGTCGCGGGCCACCGCACCGGGAGGGAAGGCCGCAGGATCGAAGTACGTGCCGCGCGCACCCTCGTACGCCTGCGCGTCCTCCAGGTGGAGGACGACCGGCCGGTCGAGGTTGACGTAGTCGAACATCAGCGACGAGTAGTCCGTGATCAGCGCGTCGGACGCGAGGCAGAGCTCCTCGACGGACGGGTGGGTGCTGACGTCGATGATCCGCGGGTGCCGGGTGTGACCGGCGGTCGCCCGGGCCGTCGCGTCCAGGTAGTGGGAGCGCGCCAGGATCACGAAGCGGGGCCCCAGGACGCGGACCAGCTGCTCCAGGTCCAGGGAGTACTGCTGGGTGCGGCGGTAGTCGCGGTGGGTCGGCGCGTACAGCAGGGCGGTGCTGTCGTCGGGGACGCCCAGGCGCTCGCGCAGCCGCGCCGTCTCCTCGGGGCCCGTGCGGCGGAAGACGTCGTTGCGCGGGCTGCCGTACTCCAGCGTGGTGTAGCCGGACGGATAGGTGCGCTCCCACACGAGGGTGGAGTGCTGGTTGGCCGAGAGCGAGAAGTCCCACTTGTCGACGTTGCGCAGCAGCTGGTCGAAGTCCATGGAGCCGGCCGCCGCGGGCCGGTGCACGAGATCCGTGCCCATGGTCTTCAGAGGGGTCCCGTGATGGGTCTGCAGGAAGACCTGCCGGCGTCTCTTCACGAGTCTGCGGTCGAAGTTGACGTTGTTCACCAGGTACTTGGAGCGTGCCAGAGCCGTCCAGTACGCGGCCGTCCCCGGGTGCAGCACACGGGTCGCGTCCGGCACCGTGTGCGCGTCCTCCGGGCGGCAGATCCAGGAGGTGCGCAGACCGGGTACGAGGGCTCTGGCGGCGGCCTCCAGCGCCGCGGGGCTGCAGGTGTAGCCGCGGTGCCAGTAGGCGGCGAACACCGCGTCCGTGCTCCGGACGGGCAGGCGCAGCTGGACGCGGTAGTGCAGCTGGAGCGCGGCTCCGCGTACCGCCCGGTGCGTTGCCGCCGCTGCGCCTTTGAGCCTCGCGCCCAGCCGCTGCGCGGCCCACAGCGCGCGGTAGGTGCGGTGCGCGCCGAGCCGGAACAGGGCGTGCCGCAGCCTGGCACGGTGCGGCACGGGGGTGCCCGGGGTGCGGTAGCGGCGGCAGTGGGCGCGGGCGCGGCGGAAGAAGAGGGCCCGGGTCCCGCGCGGCAGCCGGCCCCGGGAGGTGAAGAGGGTCGAGAAGTGGTCGAGCATCCGGCGGAACATCACCGGGCGCCAGGCGGAGAGTTCGGGGCGGGCGTCGATGAAGGCGAAGACGCGGTCGTACTGGTCGAAGACGTCGAAGTGCCGGTGGGTGGTGGTGGAGAGGATGTTGCCGCGGCGCCGCTGGCGGTACTCCACGCAGACGGTGTCCAGCACGGCGATCGACCCGGCGGCCATCAGTACCGGGTAGGTCCAGGGCGTGTCCTCGTAGTAGCCGGGCGGGAAGGTGAAGCCCTCGGCCTCGATGAACTCACGGCGGTAGGCCTTGTTCCAGACGACCATCAGGACCTTGAGCAGTTCGGGCCGCTCCGCGAGCCGGAAGGACGCGGGGCCGGTCTCGGCGAGGTGCTCGGCGAAGGTGTTGCGCACGCTCTCGCCCGACCAGTACGTGCGGGCGTAGTCGTAGACCAGCACGTCGGGGCCGCCGGTGGCCTCCAGCCGGTCGGCGATCGCCTGGAGTGCCTCGGGGGCGAAGGTGTCGTCGGCGTCGAGGAAGAGCAGGTAGTCTCCGGTCGCCCTGGCGACGCCGGCGTTGCGGGCGGGTCCCAGGCCGGAGTTGTGCGGCAGGTGGACGGCGCCGACCCGGGGGTCGCGGGCGGCGTACTCATCGGCGATCGGGCCACAGGCGTCCGGTGAACAGTCGTCGACCACGATGACTTCGTAGTCCTTGAAGGACTGGTTCAGCACGGAGTCGAGACATGCGTGCAGATACGCCTGGACCCGGTACGCGGGCACGATGACACTGAACCGGGGCACAACACATCCAGGGGTCGCTCGCGGGCGGGCAGGTGGCCCGCAAACGGCCGAAGGAGTGACTTGGTTACGCGGGATGTGGCATCCGGGGGAAGTACGAGGTAGGGCGGCCCGATCACGAGTGAAAGGGCCGCCCCGGTGTTGACGAACGTGTGTGCTGCTCCGGCTTTCCCTACTTCACGGCGCCGGCCATCACCCCGGAGACGAACTGCCTCTGGAAGGCGAAGAACACCGCCAGCGGAATCACCATGGACACGAAGGCGCCGGGCGCCAGCACGTCGATGTTGTTGCCGAACTGCCGCACCTGCTGCTGCAGGGCCACGGTGATCGGCGGGGACCCGGAGTCCGCGAAGATCAGCGCGACCAGCATGTCGTTCCACACCCAGAGGAACTGGAAGATCCCGAGCGAGGCGATCGCGGGACCGCCGAGGGGCATCACGACCCTGGTGAACAGCCGGATCTCGCCCGCACCGTCCAGTCGTGCGGCCTCCAGCAGTTCGCGCGGGATCTCGGCGAAGAAGTTCCTCAGCAGGAAGATGGCGAACGGCAGGCCGAACGCCGTGTGGAACATGATCACGCCGAAGGTCGTCTCGAAGATCCCGATGGTGCCGAAGAGCTCGGACACCGGGATCAGGGCGACCTGCACGGGGACCACCAGCAGTCCCACGACCACCAGGAACCACCAGTCGCGGCCGGGGAACTCCATCCAGGCGAAGGCGTAGCCGGCGAGCGCACCGATGACGACCAC
Organism: Streptomyces mutomycini; assembly: GCF_001700505.1. Taxonomy (GTDB): domain Bacteria; phylum Actinomycetota; class Actinomycetes; order Streptomycetales; family Streptomycetaceae; genus Streptomyces; species Streptomyces mutomycini. The sequence continues at coordinate 3,831 of NZ_MAPV01000176.1, read as the reverse complement.
GAGGACCGTGGTCGGGACGGTGATCAGGACCGTGCTGAACAGGGAGTCCGTGATGGTCGAATTGTCCAGCAGGCGCTGGTAGTTGGCGAACGTGAGCTCGGAGGGCGCGGTGAACACCTTCCACCAGCCGGTCGCCGCGATGTCCTCGGGTCCGCGCAGCGAGGAGAGCAGCAGCCCGATGGTCGGCATCAGCCAGAACAGGCCCACCAGGATGAGGAAGACCCGCATGGCACCGCCGCCCGCCCTGGCGGCGATCCGCGCGCCGAGGGACTGCCCGGCCTTCCCTGCCCGGGGGACCTGCTCGGCCCGCGCGGTCTTGGTCGTCTTCACCGGCGCCCCTCCTTCCGCATCCGGCGGATGTTGAACAACATCACCGGGATCACCAGCAGCAACAGCAGTACGGCGATGGCGCTGCCGATCCCGAGATCCGCGTCCGTGCCGAACGAGGAGCGGTACAGCTGGAGGGCCAGGACGTTCGCGTCGTCCTGCGAGGAGCCCGGCGCGATGATGAAGACCAGGTCGAAGATCTTCAGTACGTTGATCATCAAGGTGACCAGGACCACCGCGAGCACGGGTGCCAGCAGCGGCACCGTGATCCGGCGGAACACCTGCCACTCGTTCGCGCCGTCCACCCGTGCCGCTTCGAGGAGTTCGCGCGGCAGACCCGCCAGACCGGCCGCGATCAGCACCATCGCGAATCCGGCCCACATCCAGACGTAGCTGCCGATGATCCCCGGCGTCACGAGGGAGGGTCCGAGCCAGTCGACGCCGTTGTACGGCTCGCGGAAGTTGTCCGCCGGGAGCCGCAGCAGGCTCCCGTCCGCCGAGGCGGGCAGGGTGAACACCCCGTTCGCGCCCGCCGTGGCCGTGGCGACGACCTTGCCGTCCCTCACCGCCTCGACGGTGATGCCCTTGAGGCCGAGCTCCTTCGGATCGACGAGGTTGGGCTTGCCGCCGCCGCCCTTGGTGAAGTCGAGCCAGGCGGTGCCCGTGATCCCCTCGCCGGAGGCGGTGGCCGCCTTCGCGGGCTCCGCGTCACCCGGCATCTTCGCCGGGGCCACACCGACCAGCGGCAGGCTCACCGGCTCACCGGCCCGCACGGCCTCCTTCGTCACGAAGGAACCGCCCCCGCCGGCCTTCAGCGGATGGACGGGCAGCGGATGCGCCTTGGGGAAGCCGGACGACTGGGCGAACGTGTCGTGCACCCCCACCGCCACGGCGTTGGCGACACCGCGCTCCGGAGCCTGTTCGTAGACGAGCCGGAAGATGATGCCCGCGGCCAGCATGGAGATCGCCATCGGCATGAAGACGATCAGCTTGAACGCCGTCCCCCACCGGATCCGCTCGGTGAGCACCGCGAAGATCAGTCCCAGCACGGTGGCGACGGTCGGCGCGAACACGACCCAGACCGCGTTGTTCCTGACCGCTGTCCGGATGGTGTCGTCCGTGAACAGCGCCTTGTAGTTGTCCAGGCCCGCGAAGCCCGTGCCGGACTGGTCGAGGAACGAGCGGTAGACGGAGTAGACGATCGGATAGACGACGAGTGAGCCGAGCAGTACCAGGGCCGGCAGCAGGAAGGCCGTCGCGACGGCTCTCCGGGTGCCGGTCACACTCCTGCGTGTGCGCGTCGTCGTTTCGGGACGCTTGTCGGCGGGGGGCGCGGTGGCGCCCCCCACTGTCTTGGTGGTCATCCCGTCAGCTCGTGTACGCCTTGGCCGCGTCGGACTCCAGCTTCGCTTGAGCCCCCGCGATGTCCTTCGGGTTCTTCAGGAAGTCCTGGAGCGTCTTCCACTCACCCTTGCCGGGCGTCCCGCCGAACGACTGCGGGGCCTGGTCGGACATGTCGAACCGGACGTCGTCCCCGGCGGCGATCAGCGCCTCGGCGATCTTGCGCTGTACGTCGTTCGGGTACGCGGCCGCGTCCAGCGACTTGTTGGGCGAGATGAATCCGCCGGCCTCGGCCCAGATCTTCGCCGCGTCGACCGAGGCGAGCCAGGTCAGCAGCGCCTGGGCGCCCTTGCTGTCCTTGAGCGCCACGGCCGCGTCGCCACCCGTCACCACGGGGGACTCCGCGCCGACCGCCGGGAACGGGAACACCTTGGCGTCCGTGCCGACCTTCGCCTCGGTCTGCGCGATGTTGATGGAGACGAAGTCGCCCTCGAAGACCATCGCACCCTTGGGCTGGTCACCGCCGGTGAACGTCTGGGTGACCGACGCCGGGAACTCGGTCTGCAGAGCCCCGTCCGCGCCGCCGGCGATCAGGCCCGGCTTGCCGAAGAGCTGGGCGAGCGTGGTCAGCGCGTCCTTGACGGACGGGTCCGTCCACTTGATCTCGTGCTTGGCCAGCTGGTCGTACTTCTCCGGCCCGGCCTGCGAGAGGTACACGTTCTCGAACCAGTCGGTGAGCGTCCAGCCGTCCGCGCCGCCGACCGAGACCGGGGTGACACCGGAGGCGGAGACCGTCTCGGCGGTGGCGAGGAAGTCCTTCCAGGACTTCGGCTCGCTCGCGCCCGCGTTCTCGAACGCCTTGGTGTTGTACCAGATCAGGGACTTGTTGGCGGCCTTGAAGTAGACGCCGTACTGGGTGCCGTCGACCGCCCCGAGGTCCTGCCAGACCTTCGAGTAGTTCTTGCTCAGCTCGGCCTTCGCCTCCGCGCCCACCGGCTTGGCCCACTTCTTGGCCACGGCCTGCTGGATGGCGCCCACCTGCGGGATCATCGCGACGTCCGGGGGCTGGCCGCCCGCGATCTTCGTACCGAGGAAGTTGACGATCGGGTCCTGCGCCGGGACGAAGGTGACCGTGGCACCCGTCCGTGCCTCGAACTCGTCGAGGACCTTGGTGAAGTTGGCCTGCTCGGGTCCGGTCCAGACCGCGGCGACCGATATCTTCTCGCCGTCCAGCTTCGGCAGGGTGACGCTCGGAGCGCTGCCCTTGCCCTTGCCGGCGTCGTCGCCCGGCTTGTCCTTTCCTGCGCCGTCGTCGCCGCATCCCGTGAGGGCCAGCGCCCCGATCGCGGTGAACACCAGTGCGGCCCTACGCATGCGAAGGGTTGTGCGCATTCCTGCCCCGTCTCTCCTGCGCGCGCATGAGACACGGGCCGGAAGCAACAGGGGTTCCCGCTGCAGCCGTTCGCGTCTCACATCGTGCGGTTCACGTCGTCCGTGCGCACAGTCCTATGCCCGGCGCACCGCCGTAGCAATACCGCCGTGGGCGCCAACTCCTTGATCGTGATGGGCTCGTGACGTCGTGCCGGGGCGCGGACGGCACGCGTTCAACGCGTCCGCCGGCCCCGGGGTACGGGCCGGGCGCAGGACGGTGCGGGCTACGGGATCAGCGGAGGGGGCGGCTCCGCGTTCACCGAACGGGCCGCCCTCTCCAGGGCGCTGGCCAACAGGGCAAGGTCCGTGGGTCCGTTGCCCAGCTCGCGGACCGGCCGGCGGGTCGGCGGGTCTCCCATCCGCTCCCACTCCAGCGGTACGACGGTGGGGCGCAGGGTCGCCGTGCGCGGGATACGGCCGGTGACCCGGCCGCCCTGGAAGGGAGTCACCCGTCCGTCCGGATGCCCGAGCCGTCCCCGGCCCGGCGAGGCCTCGTCCGGTGACGGGGGGACGACGGGCGGGTCGAGCACGATGCGCAGCCGCGCGCCGCGTGCCAGCTCGGTGTCCTCGGTGCGGTCCGGGCGGGCGGATGTGGCGACCAGGTGCACGCCGAGGCGCCCGCCGTCCCTGGCGACGGCCTCCAGCACCCGGACCACGGACCCCGCGGAGGGGCGGCCGGGGCTGCCGAGCGCCGGGGCGACCAGGGCGTCGAAGTCGTCGGCCAGGACGACC
>NZ_MAPV01000175.1 GCF_001700505.1 Streptomyces mutomycini | reverse complement strand
CGGCAGGTTGATCAGGAAGATCCAGCGCCAGTCGGCGTACGCGGCGAGGAGTCCGCCGACGGCGGGCCCGGCCACGGCGGAGGCGGCCCAGACGGTGGACAGTCTCGCCTGGATCCTGGGCCGTTCCCTGAGCGGGTACAGGTCGGCGGCGATGGTCTGCACCGTGCCCTGGAGGGCGCCGCCGCCGAGGCCCTGGACGACGCGGAAGGCGATGAGGGCCGCCATGTTCCAGGCGGCGGCGCAGAGCAGGGAGCCGGCCAGGAAGAGGATGATGCCGGCGATCAGGACGGGCTTGCGGCCGAAGGTGTCGGAGAGTTTCCCGTACACCGGCAGGGTGACGGTCACGGCGAGCAGGTATCCGGAGAACAGCCACGAGAAGACGGAGAAGCCGCCCAGGTCGCCGACGATCTGGGGGACGGCGGTGGCGACGATAGTCCCGTCGATGGCGGCGAGGCCCATGCCGAGCATGAGGGCCGCGGCGACCGGGCGGCGGCTGCGGGCGGTGTCCGGTGCCGCCTCGGGGGCCGTCGCCCCGTGCACCCTTTCCGGGCTGTCCTTGCCGCCGGTGCCGTCCGTGCCGCCCACAGGGGTCCCTTCCCTATGCATCTATTTCCTGGGGGTCACTGTCCCACCACCCGCGGCCCCGCGGGAGCCGCAGGCCAAGGTGTGAGACCCCTACTCCGGTCTCGTCCCCGGGGCTTGGACCCTTAGGGGGAGCTACGCAGTTGTGCCCAGGGGCCGTTCCTCCCGGCGGAGGACGTGGCGGGGGCGCCCCGTTCCTTAGCGTGTTCCTACACCGCGGATGCGGCCGGCCACAGGTGACGGGGTGGGGAAAACCCCCCTCGAAGACTGCGCCGGGCACCAGCGCGCTCGACCCCCTTCCCACCCGAGACTCGGAACGTACACAGAGACGTCCGCGCATCCACCGACATAGGAGAAAAACCGTGACAACGGCTGTGACCATTCCCAGGCACGGGGACACTGGAGGGCGTACGGCCGTCGCTGCGCGAGCGCGGCAGGTCGTCAAGGCGTACGGGGCGGGCGAGACCCGGGTCGTGGCTCTCGACCACGTCGACGTGGACATCGTCCGGGGGCAGTTCACGGCGATCATGGGACCGTCCGGGTCCGGCAAGTCGACCCTGATGCACTGCCTGGCAGGACTGGACACGGTGACCTCGGGCCGGATCCACCTCGCCGACACGGAGATCACGGGCCTCAAGGACAGGAAGCTCACCCAACTGCGCCGGGACCGCATCGGTTTCATCTTCCAGGCCTTCAACCTGCTTCCGACGCTCAACGCGCTCGAGAACATCACGCTGCCGATGGACATCGCGGGCCGCAGGCCCGACGCGGGATGGCTGCAGCAGGTCGTGGAGACCGTCGGACTCGCCGAGCGGCTGAAGCACCGGCCCACCCAGCTCTCCGGCGGTCAGCAGCAGCGCGTCGCCGTGGCCCGGGCGCTCGCCGCCCGCCCCGAGATCATCTTCGGTGACGAGCCCACCGGGAACCTGGACTCACGGGCCGGCGCCGAGGTGCTGTCCTTCCTGCGCAAGTCGGTCGACGAGCTCGGCCAGACCATCGTCATGGTCACCCACGACCCGGTGGCCGCGTCCTACGCCGACCGGGTCCTCTACCTCGCGGACGGCTCCATCGTCGACGAGATGCGGAACCCGACGGCCGAGCAGGTCCTGGACCGGATGAAGGACTTCGACGCGCGCGGGCGGACGTCATGACCGTGTGGAAGACCTCGATGCGCAACTTCCTCGCGCACAAGGGCCGGATGGCGCTCTCCGCCGTCGCCGTCATGCTGTCGGTGGCGTTCGTGTGCGGCACGCTCGTCCTCACCGACACGATGAACACCACCTTCGACAAGCTCTTCGCGGCGACCTCCGCGGATGTCACGGTCAGCCCGAAGACGGCCGGGACCGACGACGTCCCGGAGAACGGCAAGCCGGAGGCGCTGCCCGCCTCCGTCGTGGCCGAGGTCGCGGGCGCGGACGGGGTGAAGAAGGCCGAGGGCGCGGTCGTCAGCATGGCCGTCACGCTCGTCGACGGCCACAACAAGAACCTCGGGTCGGACACCGGCGCCCCGACCATCGCGAGCAACTGGACCGAGAACGAGCTGCGGTCCATGGAGATCACCTCCGGCCACGCCCCGCGCGGCCCCACCGAGGCGATGATCGACGCGGACACGGCGGAGAAGCACGGCCTGAAGCTCGGTGACGAGGTGCGCACCATCGCCGTCACCGGTGACACCAGGGCGAGGATCACCGGTATCGCGGCGTTCACCGTGACCAACCCCGGTGCGGCCGTCGTCTACCTCGAAACCGCCACGGCGCAGCAGAAGCTGCTGGGCGCGCCCGGTGTCTTCACGCACATCTCGGTCACCGCCGAAGCGGGTGTCGGTGACACCGAGCTGAAGAAGAACGTCGCCTCGGCTCTGGGCGGTTCGGCCGCGTACAAGCTGCAGACGCAGAAGGAGGCCGCCGCCGCCGGCAAGGACTCGATGGGCTCCTTCCTGGACGTCATGAAGTACGCGATGCTCGGGTTCGCGGGGATCGCCTTCCTCGTCGGTGTCTTCCTGATCGTCAACACGTTCTCGATGCTGGTCGCCCAGCGCACCCGCGAGATCGGCCTGATGCGCGCCATCGGCTCGAGTCGCAAGCAGGTCAACCGGTCGGTGCTCGTCGAGGCGGTCCTCCTGGGCATCGTCGGATCGGTCCTGGGTGTCGGCGCCGGCATCGGTCTCGCCGTCGGGCTGATGAAGCTCATGGGCGCCGTGGGCATGGAGCTGTCCACCGAGGACCTCACCATCGCCTGGACGACCCCGGTGACCGGACTGGTGCTGGGCATCGTCGTCACCGTCCTCGCCGCGTACATCCCGGCCAGGCGGGCGGGCAAGGTCTCCCCGATGGCCGCCCTGAGGGACGCCGGGACCCCCGCGGACGCCAGGTCCGGCTGGATCCGGGCGGCACTCGGGCTGGTTCTCACCGGGGCCGGCGCCGCCGGCCTGTGGGCGACGACCCGGGTGGACGACGCGGGCGAGGGCTCGCTCTACCTCGGTCTGGGCGTGGTCCTCACCCTCGTCGGCTTCGTCGTGATCGGACCGCTGCTCGCCGGTGCGGTCGTGCGGGTGCTCGGCGTCGTCGTCCTGCGGCTGTTCGGCCCGGTCGGGCGGCTGGCCGAGCGCAACGCGCTGCGCAACCCCCGGCGTACGGGAGCGACCGGCGCCGCCCTGATGATCGGTCTGGCGCTGGTGGCGTGCCTCTCGGTCGTCGGCTCGTCCATGGTCGCCTCGGCCACCGACGAGCTGGACAAGTCCGTCGGCACGGACTTCATCATCCAGTCGAACACCGGGCAGCTGGTCGTGCCGCAGGCCGCGGAGGCGATCGAGAAGGTGCCGGGCATCGAGCACGTCACCGACTACAAGGTCCTCGCCGCGAAGCTCACCAACCCCGACGGTTCGACGGTGGACGAGCACGTCACCGCCGCCGACCCGACGTATCCGCAGGACCTGCGGCGCAAGACCGTGGCCGGTGACCTGGCGAAGGCGTACGACGCGGACTCCATGTCGGTCGGTTCCGACTACGCGGCCCTGCACCGTATCGAGGTGGGGGACGAGATCGCGGTCGCCTTCAAGGCGGGCGACACCGCGAAGCTGAAGGTCGCGGCGATCACCTCGGACGACACGACCGTGGACCAGGGCGCGATGTACGTGAACGTCACGACCGCCGAGCGTCACGTCGCCGCCGACAGGATGCCCGAGAACATGATCATGTTCGCCTCGGCGGAGGACGGCAAGGAGAAGGAGGCGTACGCCGCCCTCAAGAGCTCGCTCGCGGAGTACCCGCAGTACAAGGTGCAGAACCAGGCCGACTTCAAGCAGGACCTGAAGGACCAGATCGGTCAGCTTCTGAACATCGTGTACGGCCTGCTCGCCCTGGCGATCATCGTCGCGGTGCTCGGTGTGGTGAACACCCTGGCCCTGTCGGTGGTCGAGCGGACCCGTGAGATCGGCCTGATGCGGGCGATCGGCCTCTCCCGCCGTCAGCTGCGGCGCATGATCCGGCTGGAGTCCGTGGTCATCGCCCTGTTCGGCGCGCTGCTCGGACTCGGCCTGGGCATGGGCTGGGGCGCCTCGGCCCAGAAGTTGCTGGCCCTGGAAGGACTCGGGGTCCTGGAGATCCCGTGGCCGACGATCCTCACCGTGTTCGTGGCCTCGGCCTTCGTCGGACTGTTCGCCGCCCTGGTCCCGGCCTTCCGGGCCGGCCGGATGAACGTCCTGAACGCGATTGCCACGGACGGGTGACGGTGCTGGACGTCGCTTGACGGACCCGGCCGCGGGGCGTTCCTTCGAACGCCCCGCGGCCGGGTCGCGTCCGGCTGCCGTCGTCAGGCGTGCATGACCGGTACGTCGTACTGGGGGATCCACTTGTCGCGGGTGACGATCGTCAGCCCTTCGGTCTGGGCCTGGGCGACGAGGATGCGGTCGAAGGGGTCACGGTGGAGCGGGGGGAGACGGCAGGCCCTGACGCCGTGCTCGGCCGTGATCGGCAAGGGCTTGAACTGCATGTCCCTGGCCCGTTCGGCGAGATCCGCGGTGCCCTCCAGCTTTCCGAGGCCTTGCTTGATCGCGATCTCCCAGGGCGTCGCGGCGCTGACACAAACCTCTGACTCGGTGCGCAGGGGCTCCCGGATCTCCTCCGGAAGCTCCGGGGAGGCGTCCAGCCACCAAAGGACGACGTGGGTGTCCAGCAGGAGCTTCATCCGCGCATCCCGAACGCCTCGGCGATGCCGTCCGGCAGTTCATCGAAGTCGTCCGGAATGTGGATCTGCCCGCGGAGGGCGCCGTAGTCGGTCCGGTTGACCTTGGACCGCAGGGGCACGACCTTTGCGATCGGCTCCCCCGCCCGGCTGATGACGACCTCCTCGCCGGTCTCGACCTGTTGCAGGATCCGGGAGAAGTGGGTCTTGGCCTCGTGCACGTTGTACTGCCGGGCTGCTTCCATGACCGCCTCGCTCGGGCCAGAAGTGGACTGGCTACCGGACTAAGGCTGGCCCCGCTGCCGCCGTCCGGACAACGGCGTTCCCTCGCGCGAGTGACACACCGGCGTCGTACGCTGGACGCCCCGGCCCGTCCCACGTGTCGGGTCCTTCGCGTTGCTCACTCGCCACACCGGACGGAATCCCTTCATGAGCCTGCACGGTCTGCTGGATGTCGTCGTCACCGACCCGGCGCTCTCCGAAGCGGTGAAGGCCGCCTCCGACGGCCACCGGGCCCATGTCGACCTCGTCGGCCCGCCCGCCGCGCGCCCCTTCGCCGTGGCCGCCCTGGCCCGGGAGGCCGGGCGTACCGTGCTCGCCGTCACCGCGACCGGCCGGGAGGCCGAGGACCTCGCGGCCGCGCTGCGCACGCTGCTGCCCCCCGAGACCGTGGCGGAGTTCCCGTCCTGGGAGACCCTGCCCCACGAGCGGCTCTCGCCCCGCTCGGACACCGTGGGCCGCCGCCTCGCCGTGCTGCGCAGGCTCGCGCACCCCCGGCAGGACGACCCGGAGACCGGGCCGGTCAAGGTGGTCGTCGCGCCGGTCCGCTCCGTGCTCCAGCCGCAGGTCAAGGGACTCGGCGACCTGGAGCCCGTCGCGCTGAGCAGCGGGCAGACCGCGGATCTGGGTGAGGTCGTGGACGCCCTCGCGGCGGCGGCGTACGCCAGGGTCGAGCTGGTCGAGAAGCGCGGGGAGTTCGCCGTGCGCGGCGGCATCCTGGACGTTTTCCCGGCGACCGAGGAGCACCCCCTCCGGGTGGAGTTCTGGGGCGACGAGGTCGAGGAGATCCGCTACTTCAAGATCGCCGACCAGCGGTCCCTGGAGGTCGCCGAGCACGGGCTGTGGGCCCCGCCCTGCCGGGAGCTGCTGCTGACCGAGGACGTACGCACCCGGGCCGCGGCCCTCGCCGAGGCGCACCCGGAGCTGGGCGAGCTGCTGGGGAGGATCGCCGAGGGGATCGCCGTCGAGGGCATGGAGTCGCTGGCCCCGGTGCTCGTAGACGAGATGGAGTTGCTGCTCGACGTCCTGCCCGCGGGCTCGATGGCGCTGGTCTGCGACCCGGAGCGGGTGCGGACCAGGGCGGCGGACCTCGTCGCGACGAGCCAGGAGTTCCTCCAGGCGTCCTGGGCGGCCACGGCGGGTGGCGGCGAGGCCCCCATCGACGTCGGCGCGGCCTCCCTCCGGGGTATCGCCGATGTCCGGGACCGGGCCCGTGAGCTGGGCATGATGTGGTGGTCCACCTCCCCGTTCGCCGCCGACGAGGACCTGGACGGGGACACCCTGAAGCTCGGGATGCGCGCCCCGGAGGCGTACCGGGGCGACACCGCCCGCGCGCTCGCCGACACCAAGGGATGGCTCGCCGACGGCTGGCGCACGGTGTACGTCACCGAGGGGCAGGGCCCCGCCTCCCGCACGGTCGAGGTGCTGGGCGGCGAGGGCATCGCGGCCCGCCTCGACCAGCACCTGACCGAGATCACGCCGGCGCTCGTGCACGTCTCGTGCGGAGCCATCGACAACGGCTTCGTCGACCCGGCGCTGAAGCTGGCCGTGCTGACCGAGACGGACCTGACCGGGCAGCGCACCGCCAGCAAGGACCTGGGGCGGATGCCCGCCCGCCGCCGCAAGACCGTCGACCCGCTGACGCTCCAGGCCGGCGACTACATCGTCCACGAGCAGCACGGTGTCGGCCGCTACATCGAGATGGTCCAGCGCACCGTGCAGGGCGCGACCCGCGAGTACCTCCTCGTCGAGTACGCCCCCGCCAAGCGCGGCCAGCCCGGCGACCGGCTGTACATCCCGACCGACCAGCTCGAGCAGGTCACCAAGTACGTCGGCGGTGAGGCGCCCACGCTGCACCGGCTCGGCGGCGCGGACTGGACGAAGACGAAGCAGCGGGCCAAGAAGGCCGTCAAGGAGATCGCCGCCGACCTGATCAAGCTGTACTCGGCGCGGATGGCGGCTCCCGGCCACGCCTTCGCCCCGGACACCCCGTGGCAGCGCGAGCTGGAGGACGCCTTCCCGTACGCGGAGACGCCCGACCAGCTGTCGACGATCGCCGAGGTCAAGGAGGACATGGAGAAGTCCGTCCCGATGGACCGGCTGATCTGCGGCGACGTCGGGTACGGCAAGACGGAGATCGCGGTGCGCGCGGCCTTCAAGGCGGTGCAGGACGGCAAGCAGGTCGCGGTGCTGGTGCCGACGACGCTGCTGGTCCAGCAGCACTTCGGTACGTTCACCGAGCGGTACGCCCAGTTCCCGGTCAACGTGCGGGCGCTCAGCCGCTTCCAGTCGGACACCGAGTCGAAGGCGACGCTGGAGGGGCTGAAGGACGGGTCCGTGGACCTGGTCATCGGCACGCACCGGCTGTTCTCGTCGGAGACGAAGTTCAAGGACCTGGGCCTGGTCATCGTCGACGAGGAGCAGCGCTTCGGCGTCGAGCACAAGGAGCAGTTGAAGAAGCTGCGGGCCAACGTGGACGTCCTCACGATGTCGGCGACTCCCATCCCCCGTACGCTCGAGATGGCCGTCACGGGCATCCGCGAGATGTCGACGATCACGACGCCCCCCGAGGAGCGGCACCCGGTCCTCACCTTCGTCGGGCCGTACGAGGAGAAGCAGATCGGCGCGGCCGTGCGGCGCGAACTCCTGCGGGAGGGGCAGGTGTTCTACATCCACAACCGGGTCGAGTCCATCGACCGGGCCGCGGCCCGGCTGCGTGAGATCGTTCCGGAGGCGCGGATCGCGACGGCGCACGGGCAGATGGGGGAGAGCCAGCTGGAGCAGGTCGTCGTCGACTTCTGGGAGAAGCGGTTCGACGTGCTGGTCTCCACGACGATCGTCGAGTCCGGCATCGACATCTCCAACGCCAACACGCTGATCGTGGAGCGCGGCGACAACTTCGGTCTCTCCCAGCTGCACCAGCTGCGCGGCCGGGTCGGCCGTGGCCGCGACCGGGGTTACTCCTACTTCCTGTACCCGCCGGAGAAGCCGCTGACGGAGACCGCGCACGAGCGTCTGGCGACCATCGCCCAGCACACCGAGATGGGTGCGGGCATGTACGTGGCGATGAAGGACCTGGAGATCCGCGGCGCGGGAAACCTGCTCGGCGGGGAGCAGTCCGGGCACATCGCCGGCGTCGGCTTCGACCTGTACATCCGGATGGTCGGCGAGGCGGTGGCGGACTACCGGGCGGCGGTGGACGGCGGGGTCGAGGAGGAGCCGCCGCTGGAGGTCAAGATCGAGCTGCCGGTCGACGCGCACGTCCCGCACGACTACGCGCCGGGTGAGCGGCTGCGGTTGCAGGCGTACAGGGCGATCGCCTCCGCGAATTCGGAGGACGACATCAGGGCGGTGCGTGAGGAGCTGACCGACCGCTACGGCAAGCTGCCCGAGCCGGTGGAGAACCTCCTGCTGGTGGCGGGCCTGCGGATGCTGGCCCGGGCCTGCGGGGTCGGCGAGATCGTGCTGCAGGGGCCGAACATCCGCTTCGCGCCGGTGGAGCTGCGGGAGTCGCAGGAGCTGCGGCTGAAGCGGCTGCACCCGAAGACGGTCATCAAGCCGGCCGCGCACCAGATCCTGGTGCCTCGGCCGACGGCGGGCCGGATCGGGGGCAAGCCGGTGGTGGGGCGCGAACTCCTGTCGTGGACCGGGGAGTTCCTCACGACGGTTCTGGGGTCGTAGCTCCGGGCCTCAGGCCGTCGCCCCCGGGCCCTGTTCGTCGCGCCCCGCCCTCTGCGCGTCGCCCCCGGTCCCTCGCTTCCTCGGCCCCGGCTCCTCGGTCCTCGTCCCCGGCTCCTGCTCGCGGGCTTCCGGGTCCGGTGGGGAACAGGAGGCCGGCCAGGACCCGGAAGACCTCCTCGGGGTCCCTGTTCCCCACCGGTGCGTCCAGATTGCCGCTGAGCAGCAGGGTGGCGAAGCCGTGGGCGAGGGACCAGGCGGCGATGCCCGCGAGCCGTTCGTCGTCCCCGCGGGCGGCGCCGGGAAGGCCGGAGACGCCGGCGCGCAGCGCTTCGGTGGCGCGGGCCTTGGCGGCGACCAGTCCGGGGTCGTCACAGCGGTGCAGTTCGGGGCGGAACATCACCTGGAAGTGCGCCGGGTGCCCTGCCGCGAACCGCACATAGGCGACGCCGCGCTCCCTCAGGTCCCCGGCGTCGGCCAGGGCGTCGGCGAACAGGCCGTACCCCTCGGCGGCGACGGCGGTGAGCAGGCCGGTGCGGTCCTTGAAGTGGTGGGCGGGGGCGGCGTGCGAGACGCCGGCCCGGCGGGCGAGGTCGCGCAGGGACAGGGCGTCGGGGCCGTCGGCCGCGATGACGTCGAGTGCGGCCGTCAGGACCGCTCGACGCAGGTCGCCGTGGTGGTAGGTGCGCTCGGCCGGCATGGACGCAACCGTACGCCATGTCTAGTCATTGACAAGTTCAGGGGGCGGTCGCATGCTGGGAAGGGATCTAGTCAATGACAAGTTTCTGAGCGGCGGGAGACCGGGGACATGGCCGACGAGCTGGGGCACGTACGTCAGATGTGGCACCTGCTGGAGCCGCTGCACGCCGTCTTCTACTACGCGCCACAGGTGTTCGAGGAGGCGGCCGCCCTCGGCTACGCCACGGACGAGCGCTGGCCCAGCTACTTCGCGTGGCGCGCGGCACCGCTGGGCGCGGTGGACGCGGACCGGGTGACGGCCGTGTTCCACAGCTTCAGCCCGTCGGCGGTCGCCGGAAACATCCCGGCCGCGTGGGATGTGGCGGCGCCTCAGGAGGTGCTCGCGGCGCGGGTGGAGGCGGTCGACCGGACCTACCGGGCGCTGTTCGGTGACCGGGTGGAAAGTGCTGAGCTGGCGGAGGCCGCAGTCCTGGCGCGCCGTGCCGCCGAGGCGGCGGACGTCACGGGCCGGCCGCTCGCCGCGGCGAACGCCGCGCTGCCCTGGCCCGAGGCCCCCCACCTGGTGCTCTGGCAGGCCGCCACGGTGCTGCGGGAGCACCGGGGCGACGGCCACGTCGCGGCACTGGCCGCAGCGGACCTCGACCCGGTGGAGTCGCTGGTGTCCTTCGCGGCGGTCGGCGCGGCACCGCCCGGGGTGTTCGCGAGCAGGGGCTGGAGCGCGGCCGAGTGGGAGGCCGGCCGGGCCCGGCTGGCCGGCAGAGGACTGGTGGCTGCGGACGGCCGTGCCACCCCGGCCGGGCAGGCGCTCCGGGTGCGGGTGGAGCGGCTGACGGACGAAGCCGCGTCCGGGCCCTGGGCGGTGCTCGGGGCCGAGGGGCGGGAGCGGCTGGCCGATTTGCTGGGCCCGCTGTGGGTGGAGGCGATCAGTTCCGGGCTCCTGCCGTCCGAGACGACGCTGGGCATCGGGAAGGTCTGACGCGCTCCGTGCGGGGGAGGTGAGCCCGGGCCCCCGGGGAGCGGCTGCCCCTTGGCCCCCTTGCACCCGGCGCCTACGCTGGAGCGCCGTGACGCCTCTTCCTTCCGTACGCCGCCCGCACCGCCGTTACCGCGCGGCCCCGTTGCTCACGCTGGTCCTCGCCGGCTCGCTCGCCCTGACCGGCTGCGAAGCCCTGGACGACCTGCCCGGTCCCTCCGCCACCCGGACCGCACCGGCCGCCGACGGGACGGCACTTCAGGCGGTCGAGGGGCTCACGGTGAAGGGCCGGGCACCGAAGACGGGTTACGAACGGGAGGAGTTCGGGTCCGCCTGGGCCGACACCGACCGCAACGGCTGCGGGACCAGGGACGACGTCCTGGCGGAGCAGCTGTCCCGTGTCGCGCGGGACGCGGACGGCTGCAAGGTGCTCAGCGGGGTCCTCGACCCCGATCCGTACACCGGCACCCGCATCGCGTTCGAGCGGGGCCGCAGCAAGGTCGACATAGACCATCTCGTGGCCCTGTCCGACGCGTGGCAGAAGGGCGCCCGGCAGTGGAGCGCCGGCAAACGGCGGGCCTTCGCCAACGATGTGCTCAACCTGGTGGCCGCCGACTCGTCCACCAACCGCCGCAAGGGGGACGGGGACACCGCGACCTGGCTGCCGCCCAACAAGGCGTACCGCTGCACGTATGTGGCGGGCCAGGTCTCGGTGAAGAGGAAGTACGGGCTGTGGGTGACGGCGGCCGAGAGGACCGCGATGACCGAGGTGCTGTCCGGCTGCCCGGACCAGAAGCTGCCGGCCGGCGGCGCCCCGACCGAGGCGCCCGTGCGTTGATCACGTCCGCGCGCCGAGGGCGTACCGCCGGTATGAATACTGGGCCCATGTGGAGATGGCGGCTGACCGCCGCGGGACTGAACCTGTTGCTCGGGGTGCCGGGCGTCGTGCCCGTCTGGCTGCTCTGGTACTACGTGTCGAACGGGCCGCTCGCGGACCTCGGACGGACCTCCCGCGAACCGACGGAGAACGACGGCATGCTGCTGTGGCTGGTCGTCGTCGTGCCGGTGCTGGCGGTGTTCGGGATCATCTGGTGGCTCGCCAACGAGCCTGTGCGGCGCAGGGCCGCGCTGGCGCCGCACACGTACTGGACGGCCGGGGTGCTGCTCACCCTCGTGCCGACGGCGGTGCTCGTCGTAGGCTCGCTCGTGTGAGGGCGTGAGCGTACGGCACGTCCCCCGTGCACAGGGCGTGTACGGGGGACGGGCGGGGTGAGGGCGGACGGGGCCGTCAGAGCTTCAGCTCCCACTGGCTCGCGTCCCACTCGAAGCCGGGGCCGACCTCGACGGTCAGGTTCTTGGCGTCCGCCGGGGCGTCGAAGGCGTACTTCGCCGTGATCTTCTTGCCCGGCAGGACGGTGCCCGTGAAGCCCTCGCCGACCGTGCCGTCGAAGATCTGCTCGGCGTTCACACCGTCGGCGCCGGCGCGGGCGCCGACCGTCACGAGCGCCGCGTCGAACTTCTCCTTGCCCTTGTTCTCGATGACGACCGAGACCGTGTAGGCACTGTTGCCCTTGGTGTGGCCGATCGCGAACTCGTCGGCGGTGTACGACGCCGGGGCGCCCACGGTGATCTCCAGGCCGTCGTCGTACGCGGCGGAGTCGCCTTCCTCCAGGGTGTCGCCCTTGCCCTCGGTGCCGCCGGCCGCCCCGCCGTCCGCGGCCGGCTTCGCGGAGGCCGAACTGTCCGCCACCGCCTTGTTGATGTCGGTCACCACGTCGTCCACGGCCTTGAAGGTCAGGACGGCTCCGACGACCGACAGGATGAGCGAGACCAGACCGAGGACCGCGCCGAACGTCGTCACACCCTTGTTCGTCGCCTCTCCGCGCTTGGCGCGGCCCCGTCCGGCCAGGCCCAGGATCAGGGCGATGAGGCCGAGGATTCCGGCGAGCCAGAAGAAGAAGGGGATCAGCCCCGACACGGTCCCGATGATGCCGAGGACGAGGGCGGAGATGCCGAGGCCGTTACGGGCGGGGCGCGTGCCCGGCGTCTGCACGGGTGCGTACGGCTGCTGGGGCTGCTGCGGCTGCGTGTACTGGGACATGGCTGTGCCCTTTCCGATGAGGAACGAGGAGTGTGAGCGGGGAAGTTCGCCGCATCGGTGTGCGACGGGTCAATAAGACCATCTGCTGTGAACCGAGTCAACACGAATATTCGTGTGAACCGATGGCGTGGGGGTATCGGTATGCTCGCCCAACACAGCAGGCGACACGGACGTGCGCGGAACGGGAGACAGGCCAGTGCCGGATAACTCGACAGAGGTGACCGCGGCCGGTATCGCCAGACTCGCGGGGGTGGGCCGCGCGGCCGTCAGCAACTGGCGCCGCCGGCATGCCGACTTCCCGAAGCCCGTCGGGGGCACCGAGGCCAGCCCCTCCTTCGCGCTTCCCGAGGTCGAGAAGTGGCTGCGCGACCAGGGCAAGCTCGCCGAGGTCCCGCTGCGCGAGCGGGTCTGGCAGCAGCTGGCAAGCCATCCCGACGGTGCCGTGACCGCACTGATCCACACGGGCTGCGCCCTGTTGCTCGTCCGGGACAGGCCCACCGCCTGGCTGGAGATCACCGCCGTCTCCGACACCCGGATGGCCGGCGTGCTGCCGGGCGCCGTGGACCACGTGCTCACCGACCGCTTCGGAGCCGGTCACGCGGTCCCCCCACTCACGGCGTCCGCTCTCCTGCCGTCCGTCCCGCTGCTGCGCGCCGCGGCCGAACTGGCGGCGGAGACCGGCGCCCGGCAGGCCTTCGACTTCCTCTTCGGCCGCCAACTGGACACCAACCCGCGCCAGTACACGCTCACGCCCCCCGGCCTCGCCACGCTCATGGCCGACCTCGCGGAGCCCGCGCGGGACGCCGCGCGGCGCAGTGGCAAGCGTGGCTCCCGCACGGTCCTCGACCCCGCCGCCGGGACCGGCGCCCTGCTGTGCGCCGTCGGCCTGCCCACGGCGCTGTACGCGCAGGAGGCCGACCCCGACCTGGCGGCACTCACCGCGATCCGTCTCGCCCTTCGCTCCGAGGGCGGCCGGACCGGCGGCTCCACGCTCGCGGTGCGGACCGGCGACACCCTGCGCGCGGACGCGTTCCCCCAGCTCACCGCGGACGCGGTGCTCTGCCACCCGCCGTTCAACGAGCGCGACTGGGGTCACGACGAACTGGCCTACGACCCGCGCTGGGAGTACGGCTTCCCCGCTCGCACCGAGTCCGAACTCGCCTGGGTCCAGCACTCACTCGCCCGCCTCCGCGAGGGCGGAACCGCCGTGGTGCTGATGCCCCCGGCCGCCGCCTCCCGCCGTTCGGGACGCCGGATCCGCGCGGATCTGCTGCGTCGCGGTGCCCTGCGCGCCGTCATCGCGCTCCCGGCCGGCGCCGCACCCCCGTACGGAATCCCGCTCCACCTCTGGGTCCTCCGCAAGCCGGGCGCCGAGCAGTCCCCGGTGCCCGAGCTGCTCCTCGTCGACACGGCGGAGCCGGAGACCGCCGGCTCCGCGTCCGGCCGTGACCGGCTGGACTGGCCGGCGGTGCGCGCCGCGGTGCTCGACGCCTGGACCCCCTTCGACGTGCCGGGGCGCCGTGAGCCCGTCGAGGAGCACCCCGGGACGAGCCGGGCCGTCCCCGTCATCGAACTCCTCGACGACGACGTGGACCTGGCCCCCGCACGCCATCTGCCACCCCCGGCCGCGGGCGGCGGCGCGGCCGAACTCGTCCGCGTGAGGGAGCGGCTGGACGACACCCTGAAGCTGACCGCCCGGCTCACGCCACCACCCGCCGTCCCCCGTGAACCCGTCAGGCGGCCCTTCACCACGGTCGGTGAACTCGCGCGCGCGGGCGCCCTGCACCTGAGGACCGGCTCCGGGGCCGGCGACGGCACGGTGCCGGTCCTCACCGAACACGACGTGCTCGCGGGAACGGCCCCCACCGGTACGCCCGGCGCGCCGGCCACGTCCCAGGAGGGCGAACCGCTCCTGCTGGAAACGGGCGACGTCGTCGTGCCCGTCATCGGCGGCGGTTCGGTCGCCAGGGTCGTCGACGCCGCCACCGCCGGTGCGGCGCTCGGACGCAACCTCCAGCTGCTGCGCCCCGATCCGGCGGCCCTGGACCCCTGGTTCCTCGCCGGCTTCCTGCGCGGCACCGCCAACAACCGGCAGGCCAGCAGCTACGCCTCCACCGCGACACGGCTCGACGCCCGGCGCCTCCAGGTGCCGCGCATGCCGCTGGCCGAACAGCGGCGATACGGAGAGCAGTTCAGCGCACTCGCCGCGTTCGAGGAGGCGCTGCGCTCCGCGGGGCGGCTCGGAGGGCAGCTGGTGCAGGGAATGTACGACGGGCTCACGGACGGGTCGGTCGCTCCTGAGTGACGTGAAGCACAACGGTTGCGCACAACCTGGGGCCGGTTGTCCGTGTCGGTGTATACGCTCACTGCACACGTCCGATACACGCCCTCCGGGAGCAGCACATGCACGGCTACGGCTATCCGCCGGAGCAGCAGCAGCAGCCGACGCGTCGTCCGTCCTCGTCCACGCTTGTCACGCTGCGCGTGGTCTTCGTGGCCCTCACGCTGCTGAGCTGTGGATTCCTCGCCTGGACGGCCATGCTGCGACTGGCGATCGTCACCCGTAAGCAGCGCGACTGGTGGCTGTTCGGCCTCGTCCTGGCGCTGGACGCGGGACTCGTCGCCTACCTCGGCTCCCTGCCCCCGGAAGAAGAGGTGATGACGGACGGGCAGGCGATCATCATGCTGTCCTGGATGCTGGTCGTCTTCGTCGGCACGGTCACCTACTACCTGTACACGGAGATACGGCACTTCGGCCCCTACGGCGTTCCGCAGGGGAATCCCTACGCCGTGCCGCACACGGGTCCGCACGCCGTGCCGCACACGGGTCCGCACGCCG
>NZ_MAPV01000174.1 GCF_001700505.1 Streptomyces mutomycini | reverse complement strand
GTGCCCGTGGACGACACGGGCGTCCCCGTCGCCGAGCCCGAGCAGGCCGTCGTGCCCGCGCCGCAGCCGGCGCCCGACACGGCGGAGCTCGCGCCTTCCGCGCCCGAGGTCCTGGAGGTGCCGGAACCGGTCGCCGTGCAGCAGCCGGAGATCCAGCCCGAGCCCGAGCACGTCCCTGAACCCGAGCAGGGTCCCGAGGCGATTGCCGTACCCGCCGCGGGTCCTGAGCACATCGGCGTACCCGAGCAGGTTGTCGTACCGCAGGCCGGACCCCAGATCCTGGCCCAGCCGGAGCCGGAGCCGGGCACGGGGCCCGAGGTCATCGAGACCCTTGCGGCCGAGCCCCCGGCAGCCGCGGCGCCGGAGGTCGCGATCGCGGAAGCCTCGTCGGAGGTCCAGCCCCTGGAGGCAGAGGCCCAGGCCGTCGAAGCCCCGGCAGCCGAGGCGCCGGCCCCCGGCGAGGACGCACCTGCCGAGGCCCCGCTGGACGAAGCGGCGGAGGAGACCGAAGCCGTCGAAGCCGCCCCCGCAGAGCCCGAAGCCGAGGCCCCCGCCGAGGCCGAACCCCTGGCCGAGGCAGAGCCCGAAG
>NZ_MAPV01000173.1 GCF_001700505.1 Streptomyces mutomycini | reverse complement strand
GTGTGCCGGGGGTCACCGGCGCGATCCTGCTCATGACCGGTGTCCTGATCTTCGCCGCGCAGCGCGCGACCGAACCGCCGGTGACCCCCGGCACACGGGCAGCCTCTCCCCTGCGCACCCCGGGCATGATCGCCCTGCTCACCGTCTTCCTCGCGACCGGGGCGGTCTTCGGAGCGATGGAGGTCGTCTCCATCGCCCACGCCGGAGGCGCGATCCTCGCCCTCCAGGCCGGCGGCTCCTGCGTGGCCGGCCTGCTGTACGGATCGCTGCGCCCCGCCGCGAGTGCCGGGCGGAGGCTGCTGCTGTGCCTGGCGGGGATGACCGCGCTGATGTCCCTCCCCCTGATCGCGGCGGCCACGACCGATTCACTGCTCGTCCTGGCGGGCTGCCTGCTCCTGGCGGGGGCTGCCACCGCGCCCACCATGGTCACCGGCATGACCCTGATCCAGCGGCTCACCCCGCAGGCGCAGCTCAACGAGGGCATGACGCTCGCCGTCACGGCCCTGCTGGGCGGCATAGCGGCGGGTTCGGCAGGAGGCGGCTGGACGGTGGAGCACGCCGGCACGGTGACCGGGTACGCGGTGCCGATGTGCGCGGCGGCCCTTGCCCTGGCCGTGGCTGCCATGGGGACGCGCAGAGCCTGAACGGAATCCGGAAGGGCGCCCACACAAAAAACGAGGACCCCGCTGCCAGGGGCAACGGGGTCCTCGTTCACATGGGAACTGTGGAGATGGCGGGAATCGAACCCGCGTCCAACGGTGCGGAACCAGGGCTTCTCCGAGTGCAGTTCGCTACGCTTTTCTCGGCCCCGGAGGTCACGCGAACAAGCCTCCGACAGGCTCAGTCACTGTTTGATTTCCTTCCAGGCCCCGTGACCGGGCTTAGAAGTTTAGATCCCTAGTTGATGCCAGGATCCGGGTCGGGATCACCCCCGGGCTGACACTCCGCAGAGTCTTCGCTTAGCTGCTAATTAGGCAGCGAGGGCGAAGGCGGAGGAATCGCGCTTGGAATTGGCGATTATTGTTTGCGACATATGGTTTACGAGATCATTGCCGCTTCCTCGACTCGCTTCCCCTGCTTCGACATCCGCTGTCGAAACCGATCATCCCCATGTTGTTTTTTCAAATGCGCGCACCGTCTGTGAGGTGCACGGCCCATCGTACGTGACCAACGCACGCGGATGCCACCGTATTCCCGCGGCTCCGGGGCGCGGACCCCGGACCGGGTGGCGGCTACGCGCTGCGCTGGCGCCGGCGGACCGCCGAGATCGCGCGGTTCGTCTCCCGCGTGTCCTGCTTCTCGCGCAGTGTCTGGCGCTTGTCGTACTCCTTCTTGCCCTTCGCGAGCGCGATCTCGACCTTGACGCGGCTGTCCTTGAAGTACAGCGCGAGCGGCACGATCGTGTGGCCGGTCTCCTGCGACTTGGACTGGAGCTTGTCGATCTCGGCCCGGTGCAGGAGCAGCTTGCGCTTGCGCTTGGCCGAGTGGTTGGTCCAGGTGCCCTGCACGTACTCCGGGACGTGGATGTTGTGCAGCCACGCCTCCCCGTTGTCGATCTGGACGAAGCCGTCGACCAGCGACGCCCTGCCCATCCGCAGCGACTTGACCTCCGTACCCATCAGCACGAGGCCGCACTCGTAGGTGTCGAGGACGTGGTAGTCGTGCCGCGCCTTCTTGTTCTGCGCAATCATCTTGCGCCCGGTGTCTTTTTCCTTGGCCATAGTGCGGTCATTTTCGCACTACGACCCACCCCCGAGGCCACTCAATACCGTTTCGGCCCGCTGCTGGGCCTCCGGGCCCGCCCTGACGTCCGGCGTGATGCCGCTTCCCTCGACGCTGCGGCCCGCCGGAGTGCGGTAGTGGCCGACGGTCAGCTCGGCCACCGAGCCGCCCGGGAGTTTGCTGGGCATCTGCACGGATCCCTTGCCGAAGGTGCGTGACCCGACGGTCACGGCCCTCCCACGGTCCTGCAGCGCACCGGTCAGCAGTTCGGCCGCGCTCATCGTGCCGCCGTCGACCAGCACGACCACGGGCCTGCCGGTGTCCCCGCCGGGCTCGGCGTACAGGGCGCGCTGGTCACCGTGCACGTCGTAGGTGGCGACGAGCCCGCCGTCCAGGAAGGCGGAGGACGCCGTGACGGCCTCGGTGACCAGACCGCCCGCGTTGGCCCGGAGGTCCAGCAGGATCCCGGCGTCCCCGGGCACCTCGTCCACGGCGTCGCGGACCGCGGTCCCGGCCCCCTTGGTGAACGCGGCGACCTTGATCAGTACGGCGGAGGAAGGACTCGGGCCGAGGCGCCGTACGCTCACCGGGTCGGGGCTGAGCCGGGCCCTGCGCAGGGTCGTGGTCCAGGAGTGGGCGCCGCGGCTCAGCCCGAGGACGACGGAGGAGCCCTCGGGCGCCTTCGTCCGGTCCCCGCGCAGCAGCGCGACCACGTCGGCGACGGGGCGCTTCTCGACCGGACGGCCGTCCACGGTCCGCAGCAGGTCGCCCTTGCGCACACCCGCCCCGGCCGCGGGGCTGCCGCCCTGCACACCCGTCACGACGACCTCGCCGCGGGCCGAGCGGCGGGCGGAGATCCCCACCCCGGTGTACGAACCGTCGAGGGCCTGCTCGAACTCCTCGTACTCCCGCTCGTCGTACACCGCGCCCCAGCGGTCACCGCTGCGGCTGACGACCTCCTCGGCGGCATCCTTGCCGGACTTCCCGTCCGCCTCCGCGTCGGCGACCGCGTCCGCGATCTCCTCACGGTCCACGGAACCCACAGTGGAGGACACCGAGCGGGTCTTTATCTCCGTGCCCCCGTCGTCCTCACGGGGCAGGGATCCTGTGGCCGCGGCGGTGGCGAGCACGCTCGCGAACACCAACGTCAGGGCCGCCCCGCGGCAGATGCCGCGGGGTTTCAAATGGTACGTATGGCCCATCATGTGGCCGAGTGTAGGACAACGCCCCGTCCGCACACGGCTCCTTGGCCGCATGCGGGACGGGGCGCTCGTCACACCTTGAGGTACTTGCGCAACGCGAAGAGAGCGGCAACGGCGGGCATCAGCAACCCGATCGCGATGACCAGGGGCAGCTTCGTGAGCACCGCCTCCCAGCCGATGAAGTCGATCAGGTTCAGCTTCTCCTGGAGCGCGAGACCGCCGTCGATCAGGAAGTACCGTGCGGCGATCAGGATCACGCAGGCGAGCAGTCCGCCGATCAGTCCGGCGAACGCGGCCTCCATGATGAAGGGCATCTGGATGTAGAAGCCAGAGGCCCCCACCAGCCGCATGATGCCCGTCTCACGTCTCCGGCTGAACGCCGAGACGCGGACGGTGTTGACGATGAGCATCAGCGCAATGACCAGCATCAGTCCCATCAGGAAGATCGCGGCCACGTTCATGCCGTTCATCAGCCCGAAGAGGTTGTCCAGGATGCTCCGCTGGTCCTGCACGGACTGCACCCCGTCGCGGCCCGCGAAGGCCGTCGCGACCACCTTGTACTTCTGCGGGTCCTTCAGCTTGACCCGGAACGACTCCTGCATCTGGTCCGGCGTGATGTTGCCGGCCATCGGCGAGTCGCCGAACTGCTCCTGGTAGTGCTTGTAGGCCTGGTCGACCGTCTCGAAGAGGACCGGCTTCTCGACGGCCTCCATCTTCTCGAGGTCGGCCTTGATCTCCTTCTTCTGCTCCGCCGTGACGGCACCCTTGGCGCACTTGGGCACGTCCTTGGCGTCGTTCTTGTTGCAGAGGAAGATCGAGACGTTGACCTTGTCGTACCAGTAGGTCTTCATCGAGCTGACCTGCTCGCGCATCAACAGCGCACCGCCGAACAGGGCGAGCGAGAGGGCGACGGAGACCACGACCGCGAAGGTCATCGTGAGGTTACGACGAAGACCGACGCCGATCTCCGACAGGACGAACTGGGCGCGCATGGCGTCCTTTCAGTACTCGATGCTCGTGCAGGGGCTCAGAGGGGCCGGCCCTCTCAGTGCTGGTAGCCGTAGACGCCACGCGCCTGGTCACGGACGAGGCGGCCCTGCTCGAGCTCGATGACGCGCTTGCGCATCTGGTCGACGATGTTCTGGTCGTGGGTCGCCATGATCACGGTCGTGCCGGTCCGGTTGATCCGGTCCAGCAGCTTCATGATGCCCACGGAGGTCTGCGGGTCGAGGTTGCCGGTCGGCTCGTCCGCGATCAGCAGCATGGGGCGGTTGACGAACGCCCGCGCGATCGCGACACGTTGCTGCTCACCGCCGGAGAGCTGGCCGGGCATCCGGTCCTCCTTGCCCCCCAGACCCACGAGGTCGAGAACCTGCGGCACGGCCTTGCGGATCTCGCCGCGCGGCTTGCCGATGACCTCCTGCGCGAAGGCCACGTTCTCGGCGACGGTCTTGTTGGGGAGGAGCCGGAAGTCCTGGAAGACGGTGCCCAGCTGGCGGCGCATCTGCGGCACCTTCCAGTTGGACAGCCGCGCGAGGTCCTTGCCGAGCACGTGGACCATGCCCTGACTGGCGCGCTCCTCCCGGAGGATGAGCCGCATGAAGGTGGACTTGCCGGAGCCGGAAGAGCCCACGAGGAAGACGAACTCGCCCTTCTCGATGTCGAGTGAGACGTCCCGGAGAGCTGGACGGCTCTGCTTCGGGTAGGTCTTGGAGACGTTGTCGAATCGGATCACGGATGCACCACGGTCGGCCGGGGGTAGGTGAGCGTGACCATACGCGAAGCGGGTGAGCGCGCGCAGTCGGCGTCCTGCAATGAGGGATTTGTGACGGAAAGCGGCACGGAACGAAACGGGGCGGGCCGGACCTTGCCCGCGGGCCGCGCCGAAATCGGCGCGAGCTGGCACAGTGGTAAGGGGAACGGTTGCGTTTCCCTGAGCGTTGTGCGGAGAGAACGTGAAGGCGGCTCCCGCCGCGCGGGAGGAGGAATGCGCATGACCTATGACCGACTGGTGTGCGCGAACTGCGCGGCGCCCGTGAACGAGGGCCGTTGCCGTGTCTGCCGGGCGAGCCGGGAGCGGATGCAGGACCAGGGACCGTTCGCGGGGCTCAATCCGGCGATGCTGATAGCGCTGATGGTGATCCTGGTGGCCGCCCTGGCACTGCTGGCGCACCAGGCCATCTGAACCGGACGCGGCACCCCGCCCGACGGGGCTGAAACGTGGGCGTACGGCCGCAGGAGCGGCTGGGTGCGCCGAAGGGCCCGGGAGTGCCGCGTCGGCTCTCCCGGGCCCTTCTGCGTGCGCTTACGGGCGTCAGGCGACCGTGCGACCGCCGCCGGCCAGACGCGGCAGGATGCGGAAGCCGATGCCACCGGCGATCATCGTCGCGGCACCGATCAGCAGGAACGTGGTCTCGGCCGCACCGGTCTCGGCGAGCTCGTCCTTGCCCTTGCCCTGCTCGACCGGCTGGTTGCCGATGCTGTCCGTGTCGGTGTTGTCACCGGCGTCCGGGTAGGACGGGTCGATCGGCGCCTCGGTGGACCCGCCGGTGGTGGACCCACCGTCAGTGCCGCCGCTGTTGGCACCGCCATCAGTGCCGCCGCCGTTGGCACCGCCGCCGTTGGCACCACCGTTGGCACCGCCACTGTTGGCACCGCCGTCTGCGCCACCACCGTTGGCACCGCCACTGTTGGCACCGCCGTCAGCGCCACCACCGTTGGCACCGCCGTCAGCGCCACCGTCGGCACCGCCGTCAGCGCCACCGTCAGCACCACCGTCAGCGCCACCATCGGCACCACCGTCAGCGCCACCATCGGCACCGCCGTCAGCGCCACCATCGGCACCGCCGTCAGCGCCACCATCGGCACCGCCGTCAGCGCCACCATCGGCACCGCCGTCAGCACCGCCATCGGCACCACCGATGATGCCGCCGATGAGGCCACCATCGGTGCCGCCGTCGGCACCACCATCAGCACCGCCGTCGGTGCCGCCGTCGGTGCCGCCATCGACACCGCCGTCAACGCCGCCAATCGGGCCGCCGTCGGTGCTGGTCTGGGCGCTGACGCCTTCGTTCGCGTCCACGCCAATGCTGAGATCGAGGCCCACGGCCTGCGCGGCGCCCGCTGCGGTGAGCGAGGCACCCGCTGCGATAACCGCACCAGCGGCTATACGCGCGACGCGGATTCGCGTCTTCTTGGTCATCTGTTGCTACCCCCAGTAGCTGATCTCGTCAATGGAGCAGCCATATGCGGTCCACGGCCCTGCGGGGTCACATGCTCTGCAGGGCCACGCCGTACCGTGGTCATCCCGCCCGTCCCCGTTCACACCTGTCCCAGACATACGCGTGCTGCTCTAGCACCCTGTCCAGAGTTAAGGACTACGTCAAGGCGGTTCCGGGGGCATTCGGGCCGCTATGGGGGTTCTTGACAGCTATTCGGAATCATGACTGTGACTCACTCGCCACATCCTCCCCTCAACTGCCCAGCGCCCCGGGCAGGGTGGGGACTCGGGGCGTGGAACGCGAGCGGGCCCGTACAGGAGAACCTGTACGGGCCCGACAGCTCTGCGTCAGAGACTACTTCTCGTTCTGCTTGCGCCAGCGGATACCGGCCTCGATGAAGCCGTCGATCTCGCCGCCGAAGACGGCTTCCGGGTTGCCCATCTCGAACTCCGTACGCAGGTCCTTGACCATCTGGTACGGGTGGAGGACGTAGGAACGCATCTGGTTGCCCCAGGAGTTGCCGCCGTCGCCCTTGAGCGCGTTCATCTTCGCCTGCTCCTCCTGGCGGCGGCGCTCGAGGAGCTTCGCCTGGAGGACGTTCATCGCGGACGCCTTGTTCTGGATCTGCGAGCGCTCGTTCTGGCAGGAGACGACGATGCCGGTGGCCAGGTGGGTCAGGCGCACCGCGGAGTCCGTGGTGTTGACGCCCTGGCCGCCGGGGCCCGAGGAGCGGTACACGTCGACGCGCAGCTCGGACTCGTCGATCTCGATGTGGTCCGTCTGCTCGACCACCGGCAGCACCTCGACACCCGCGAAGGACGTCTGGCGGCGGCCCTGGTTGTCGAAGGGCGAGATACGGACGAGCCGGTGGGTGCCCTGCTCGACGGAGAGCGTGCCGTAGGCGTACGGCACCTCCACCGCGAAAGTGGTCGACTTGATGCCGGCCTCTTCGGCGTACGCCGTCTCGTAGACCTCGGTCTTGTAGTTGTGCCGCTCGGCCCAGCGGAGGTACATGCGCTGGAGCTTCTCGGCGAAGTCGGCGGCGTCGACGCCACCGGCCTCGGCGCGGATGGTGACCAGGGCCTCGCGCGCGTCGTACTCGCCGGAGAGGAGCGTGCGGACCTCCATCTCGTCCAGCGCCTTCCGGACGGACTCCAGCTCGGCCTCCGCCTCGCCGAGGGCGTCGGCGTCGCCCTCGTCCTCGGCGAGCTCGAACATGATTCCGAGATCGTCGATACGGCCACGGAGCGCCTCGGTCTTGCGGACCTCGGCCTGGAGGTGCGAAAGCTTGCTGGTGATCTTCTGCGCCGCCTCCGGGTCGTCCCAGAGGGACGGCGCCGCCGCCTGCTCCTCGAGCACGGCGATGTCGGCCCTCAGCGAATCCAGGTCCAGGACCGCCTCGATCGACCCCATGGTGGAGGAGAGGGACTTCAGCTCTTCGGAAATATCGACGACTGCCACGGGTCCAGCGTAACGGCTGGACGGGTGAACCAGTCCCTCCCCCGGATCCCGGCCCTTCCGGGGACGCCCCTCAGGGGGCGGCGGGCGCCGAATTCCGGTTGTCGTCGGGGGCCGCGCCGGAGTCGTCGCCGCTCGTGGCGAGCCATCCGCCCACACCTATCGCCGCACACAGTGCCACCGCGGCCACACCCAGGGTGATCCGGCGCTTCCGGACCGCAGCCGCCCTGTTCCGGGCCGAACCGGGGCGCGGCCTGCCGGGGGCGCGCGGGGCGCGGGCCGTGCCGAGGGGCCCTCCGGAGAGTTCGTCGGGGGCGGGGACCCGCATGCTCGTATGGGTGTCGCGGTTGGAGTCCGGGGAGGAGCCGGGCACCAGCGGGACCGCGCCGCGGCGGCGGGGCTTCTCGGGGGCCGGGGTGTACTGCTGCTCGTCGTACGTCTGCGGCTCGGCCTCACTGTCCGGCTCGTCGACGTCGAGCGGGGGTATCCCGGCCAGGAGCGGGAGCAGCTCCCGCAGCCGGACCGCGAGCTCGGAGGCGCGCAGCCGGGAGGCCGGGGCCTTGGCCAGGCACTGGACCAGGAGCTGCCACAGCTCCTCGGGGATACCGGGGAGCGGGACGACCCTCTCGGTCACATGGCGGCGCAGGACGGCACCGGGGTGACCGCCGCCGAAGGGGGTGAAGCCGGCGAGGAGCTCGTAGAGCACGGTCGCCAGGGCGTAGATGTCCACGGCGGCGCGCGGCGGGAGGCCCTCGACGATCTCGGGGGCCAGGTAGTCGGGGGTGCCGATGATCTTGGTGGCCTTGGTGCGGCGCGGGGTGTCGATCAGCTTGGCGACGCCGAAGTCGGTGAGCAGCGCGGGGTGCGAGCCGCCGGGGCCGAGCGGGCCCTCCATGTCGAGCAGGATGTTCTCCGGCTTGACGTCGCGGTGGACCACTCCGGCGCGGTGCGCGGCGGCGAGCCCGTCGGCGACGTCCGCGACGACCGCAGCGGCGGCCTCGGGTGCGAGCCGGCGCTCCCGGTCCAGGCGGGTACGCAGATCGGTGCCCCGCACCAGGTCCATCACCAGCGCCAGGTCGGTGCCGTCCACGACGAGGTCGCGGACGGCGACGACGTGCGGATGTCCGAGCCCGAGCAGCGCGGTGCGTTCCTGTACGAAGCGACCCACGAGCTCCTGGTCGGACGCGAGGTCCTCGCGGAGCAGCTTGATGGCGACCGGGCCCTCGGGCCCCTCGCCGAGCCACACCGTGCCGGCGCTGCCGCGCCCCAGGATCTGGTGGGCGGTGTACCGGCTGCCGATATTCCGTGCCAAGACTGCTCCCTCAGCGGCTGGCGTTGACCCCCGGTCGACAAAGTTACGCGTCGAACGGGGCATTGCGTGCCCGGGATGGCGCCAACCTCGACTTCTGCGGGCGAATTGAGCCCGCAGAAGTCGACAAAGAAACAGAGTCGGGGCTTTTACTGGCCGGTAGTGCCGCCCGGGTCGCTCTCGCCGAGCTCCTTGACCCAGTCGGTCACGTTGCCGATGCCGTCCCCTATGGCGTCCCAGAAGCTCTGGCCCTGGGCGATCCAGTCCTGGAGCGGGGTCAGTTCCCAGATGAGCCAGGCGGCGACAATCAGCAGCACGACCGAGAAGAGGCACCCCTTGAGACAGCCGAGGCCGGGGATGCGCATCGGGTTGGCGTTGCGCTGCCTCGGCTGACGCGGGGCCGGCGGCTGGGGCGCCGGCTGCTGCGGAGGCGCGTACTGCTGCCGCTGCGGCTGCTGGGGCTGCTGGGGCTGCCGCCTCTGGGGCTGCTGCTGCGGCTCGTAGCGCTGGGGCTGCTGCTGCGGCGCATGCTGCTGGGCGCGCTGGGGTTGCCGGTCCTGCGGCGGCTGCTGACGCTGGGGCCGGCGGCGCAGCGGGTCCTGGCTCGGGTCGAGGTACTGGACCTGCGTCTGCTCGTTGCGGTCCCGGGCGGCCCTGAGCTGGGACTGCCAGGGGTGCGGTTCGTCGGGGCGCGGGGGGCCGTCGGGGCGCGGCGGTACGGGCGGCATCATCGCGGTCGGGTCGGCCTGGCCGCCCCCTCCCGGGGTCTGCTGCATCACGCTGGTCGCGGCCGAGGGGTCGTACGAACCCGCGTTGCTCGGCAGCACCTGCGTCGGGTCGGCCGCGCCCGGGGTCTCCGGGACGGCGGCGGGCGCCGGGTCGGGGGCGAGCAGGGCGCCCACACCTTCGGCTGCCGCGATCTGGGCGGAGTTCGCGTGCACGCCGATGCCCGCGCCGACGGTACGCAGCGCACGGGCCAGGTTCACGGCACTGGGCCGCTGGTCCGGGTCCTTGCGCAGGCAGCGCTCGATGACCGTCCACAGCGGTTCGGGCACGGTGCTGGGGCGCCGGGGCTCCTCGCTGAGGTGGCGGTGCAGGACCTCGAGCGCGGTGCCCCCGGCGAACGGCGGACGGCCGGTGACCAGCTCGTACAGCAGGATGCCCGCGCCGTAGACGTCCACGGCCGAGGTCTGCGGACGGCCCTCGGCGGACTCGGGCGCCACATAGGCGGGCGTACCGACGAACTCATGGGTCCGGGTGAGCCCCGGGGAGTCGGCGAGGCGCGCGATGCCGAAGTCGGTGAGCATCGGGTGCATCTCGCCGTTGCGCTCGTCGAGCAGCACGTTCGCGGGCTTCAGGTCGCGGTGCACGACACCGTCGGCGTGGCTCGCGGCCAGCGCGTCCGCGATCTGGGCGGTGAGCAGCGAGGCGGCGACCGGGGTGAGCGGACCGTTCTCGCGGAGATAGCGGTGCAGGTCGGGACCGTCGACCAGGTCCATCACCAGGGCGAGGAGATCGCCCTCGACGACGAGGTCGCGGGTGCGCACGATGTTCGCGTGGGTGAGCCGCAGGAGCACGGAGCGCTCGCGCAGGAACCGCATCACGACATCCGCGTCGTTGGCGAGCTCCTCCTTGAGCACCTTGATCGCGACGGTCTCGCCGGGCTGCCCGGCGACTGCCGCCTCGGCGCCCGCGGTCTCCCGCTGGCGGGCTCGCCAGACGGTGCCCGTGGCGCCGCGTCCGAGCGGCTCCTCGAGCAGGTACTTGCTGCCTACCGGCCGCACGTCATGCGCTCCCTGCTGATCGTTGTGCTTTCGCGGTCCCCCCGGGCCCGCCCGGATGTTCCGGCCCACTCTAGTGCCGCCGTACGGGGCACCGGCCGGTCGTCCTCCGGTCGTGTTGCCGCAGTGCTGACGGGAAGACGCATACACGGAGGAGTTGGTTGCCGAACGAGTGTGCAGCACACCTCTGGCAGGACCAAGCAGGAACTTTTGCACCCACACTCGGCCATTCAAGATCACCGAGCGGTCACCCCCGGGCGTGTTGTCGGTGACAGGTGCGAGGATGCCACCAGCACGGAACCGCGAGCTCGTGAGCCTCACGCTCCGTGACGACCTGTACCGGACGACGCGTCCGTGCCGGGTGGGGGGAATCACAGGGCGTTCCCCTGCCGGGCATACCGCGCAGAAGGGACCGCTGACGGCGATGCAGATCCGGCTGACCGTCCTCGCGCCGCGCAGCGGCCAGACCCCGGCGCGCGCCTGCGACGTGCTCGTGACCGCCCCCGCGGGGACGGCCCTGGCGGCCGTCTCATCCGGCCTGGCCGCCGCCGTGTCCGGCCCGGAGGGCTCCCTGGGCGGCGGCGCCACCGTGCTGTATGCCGGGCGCGAGCGGCTCGACCCGCAGCGCTGCGCCCTTGGGGAGCCGCCCCTGGTGGACGGCACGGTGCTCTCGCTCCAGGTGCCCGGCGACGACGAGGCGACCGACGACGCCGTCCCGGCGCGGCTGCACGTGATCGCGGGACCGGATGCCGGCGGGGTCCATCTGCTGCACGGCGGACAGATCCGGATCGGCCGTTCCGCCGAGGCGGACGTCCCCCTCGACGACCCGGACGTGTCACGGCTGCACTGCGCGGTGACGGTCTCCGAGGACGGCCGGGTCTCCGTCGCCGACCTGGGCTCCACCAACGGCACCTCGCTGGACGGCACGGACGTCCGCGACCGCCCGGTCCGGCTGGTTCCGGGCGCCCTGCTGCGGCTCGGCGAGTCCACGCTCCGGCTCACACCCGGCGACCGGGCGCCCGCGCTGGTGACGACGCCGGACGGCGAGGGTCATCTGCGGGTGGCCCGCGCGGACGCGGCGGGCAGCGCCCCGGGTGCGGCCGTGGAGCCCGCGACCGGTGCCGACACCGGCACCGGCACCGGCACCGGCGAGCACGGCACCGTCCACAGCCTCGACCCCGCCGGGCAGGGCACCCACCATCCCTACGACGACGGCCCGTCCGGCCACGGCACCCACCCGGACGAGCCGTTCGGGCAGGCAACTCCTACCCACGCCCCGCTCACCCACGAAGACGCCCCCAGACGCGGCGGCATAGGTGCATGGGCCCGGCGGTTCACCGGCGGCAGGGGAGAGCAGACGCACGGGGCGCCGGCCGGCGCCCCACCGGCGCCCGGACCGGATTCCGCGTCCGCCCCGCACGCCGCCTCCTTCCCCCGTCACGCCTCCTCCGCCCCGGCCGGCACCTGGCCGGACCCCGCGGCCGTGCTCCTCACCGCGCTCGGCCCCGGGCCCCGCCTGTGGGAGCGCGACACCGCACACCCCGAGGCCCTGGTCGTGAGGCTGGGAACCACGGATCGGGCCGACCTGCCCGCCGTGCCCGTCACCGTCGGACTGCGGGAGGCCGGATCGCTCGGGCTCGCGGGTCCGCGGGCCAGGCTGTCCGGGCTCGCCCGCTCGGCTGTGGCACAGCTCGCCGCGCTGCACTCCCCCTTCGACCTGGAGATCGTGCTGATCAGCACGGACCGGGCCCGGAGCCTGGAGGAGCGCCGGCGCGAGTGGGCCTGGCTCGGCTGGCTGCCCCACCTGCGCCCCATGCACGGCCAGGACTGCCGCCTGCTCCTCGCGTACGACCGTGAACAGGCGGGCGCCCGCACGGCGGAGCTGGTGCGCCGGGTGGAGGAGGGGCCGCTGGGACCAGGCTGGGCGAGCGCCGACCGGTCCTCCGTGGCCGAGGCGGCCCGCCGCCACACCGGGCCCTACACCGTGGTGATCGTGGACGGAGACCCCGGCTCGGCGGCCCTGCGCGAGACCACCGCCGGGCTGGCCGGCGCCGGCGCCGCGGCCGGAATCCATCTGATCTGCCTTGCCGAGACCCCGGCCGCCTCCCCGACGTCCCCCGTCGCCGCGACCTACGACACCGCGTGCCGGGCCTCGATCGCCTTCCGCGAGTGCGGTGCGGTCGCCATGCTGAGCGGCGACGTGGCGACCGCGCTGCGGCTGCTGCGCACCGCCGGCGGCCAGGCGGCGGGCCACGGCACCGTCGCCGCGGTGGACGCCGTGTCGGCGGCCTGGGCCGAGCGGTTCGGGCGTGCCCTCGCCCCACTGCGCGACGAGGGCACGGCCACCCTGCCCGGCCGGCCGATCGCGGCCGCCCTACCCCCGTCCACCCGTCTGCTGGACGAGCTGGGCCTCGCCAGGGCCACCCCCGCCTCCCTGATGGCGCGCTGGGCCTCCACCGCCGATGACCAGCCGGGCGCCACGGTGCGCACGGCCGCGCCCGGGGCCACGGACCTGGACACGACGGGCTCCGGCCGCACCCTGAGCACCGGGCAGCCCCGGGTGGGCGCGCCACGCGAGTCCCCCGACGCCGGGCACACCCCCTTCCGGAGCAGCGGACCGACCAGCTCGGGCTCGGGCCGCTCCGCCTACTCCCACGCGGCCGGCAGCGGCGGCTCCCCCCGGATCGGCGCCCAGCGCCGCGACAGCGGGGCCGCGGAGTCCGGTGGCTCAGGGGCGTCGTCCGCTCACGCGGGACGGCCCGTGATCGTGCTCGGCGCCGGCCCCCGCGGCCCGCTCCTGGTCGATCTGGCAGACGAGGGGCCGCATCTGCTGGTCGAGGGCCCCGCGGGCAGCGGCCGTACGGAGCTGCTGCGCGCCGTCGCCGCCTCACTGGCCTCGGCCGCCCGGCCCGTCGATGAGGAGGATCCCGAGCCGGTCGGGCCGGGCGGCCGAGGCCAGTGAG
>NZ_MAPV01000172.1 GCF_001700505.1 Streptomyces mutomycini | reverse complement strand
CGGGCGTTGGACACGCGCTTTGGCCTACCTTGGCGTTGCGTTCGATCCCACACGGCCGAAACAGCACCGTTCGGCCCCTGACCGGCCCGTGCCCCGCACCCGTGACGGACCGCCCGGCCCCTGGAGAATCGGCCCACCCACGGGCCCGCCCGCGCAGCCCCTCTCCTCACTCCAGGAAGTCGCCAAAGTGTCGCTCACGATCGGAATCGTCGGTCTGCCGAATGTCGGCAAGTCGACCCTGTTCAACGCCCTGACCAAGAACGACGTGCTGGCGGCCAACTACCCGTTCGCCACCATCGAGCCGAAC
Source organism: Streptomyces mutomycini (assembly GCF_001700505.1). Taxonomy (GTDB): domain Bacteria; phylum Actinomycetota; class Actinomycetes; order Streptomycetales; family Streptomycetaceae; genus Streptomyces; species Streptomyces mutomycini. The sequence goes on along the minus strand of NZ_MAPV01000172.1, from coordinate 18,271 downwards.
GTCGGCGTCGTGGGCGTCCCCGACCCCCGCCTGAACAAGCTCGCCGAGATCTTCAGCTCCCAGAAGCTGCTCCCCGCCACCGTCGACTTCGTCGACATCGCGGGCATCGTGCGCGGCGCGAGCGAGGGCGAGGGCCTGGGCAACAAGTTCCTCGCGAACATCCGCGAGTCCGATGCCATCTGCCAGGTCATCCGCGCCTTCAAGGACGAGAACGTCGTCCATGTCGACGGCAAGGTCTCGCCCAAGGACGACATCGAGACGATCAACACCGAGCTGATCCTGGCAGACCTCCAGTCCGTCGAGAAGGCCGTCCCGCGCCTGACGAAGGAGTCCCGCCTCCAGAAGGAGAAGGTCGCGGTTCTCGCGGCCGTCGAGGAGGCCCAGAAGATCCTCGAAGCGGGCGACACGCTCTTCTCGCGGGGCATCACGGCCGGCACCGAGAAGGGCCACCTCCTCCACGAGCTGCACCTGCTCACGACGAAGCCGTTCCTCTACGTGTTCAACGTCGACGAGGACGAACTGGTCGACGAGGACTTCAAGAACGAGCAGCGCGCCCTGGTCGCCCCGGCGGAGGCCATCTTCCTGAACGCCAAGATCGAGTCCGAGCTGATCGAGCTCGATGACGAGGAGGCCCTCGAACTCCTCCAGTCGATGGGCCAGGAAGAGCCCGGCCTCGCCACCCTGGGCCGCGTCGGCTTCGCCACCCTGGGCCTCCAGACCTACCTCACGGCAGGCCCGAAGGAAGCCCGCGCCTGGACGATCAAGAAGGGCGCCACGGCCCCGGAGGCGGCCGGTGTGATCCACACCGACTTCCAGAAGGGCTTCATCAAGGCGGAGATCGTCTCCTTCGAGGACCTCGTCGAGACGGGCTCGGTCGCCGAGGCCCGCGCCAAGGGCAAGGCGCGCATGGAGGGCAAGGAATACGTGATGCAGGACGGCGACGTGGTGGAGTTCCGCTTCAACGTCTGACGGGCAGTCAAGAGATGTGCCCGGTCCGCTTGTTGGTGGGCCGGGCGCAGGTGTACGTCCGCGTGGAGTCTTTGTGCCGCGAAGCGCTGAGGTGTTGGTGACGGGTCTGGTTGGTGCGACTGCGGTCGGCGTTCAGACTTTGACGACCTCTACGGCGGGGCCGCACAGGAGCGTCAGGTCCTCGGGATCGGAGGTCAGGACGGTGACCGGCTGGGGTGCGGTGCGGGCGATGACGGCGAAGGCGGCGTCGATGGCGTACTTGTGGCCGTGGAGGCGGTGGCTGCGCAGGAGGGCTGCGGCCTGATCGGTGATCTCCTTGGTGACGTCGTGAACGTCGACGCGGGAGAGGACCCACTTGATCCGGGCGGGGTGAATGCGCTCGTAGTCGGCCTCGAGGGTGGTCATGGCGCTTGTGGCCACGCGGATGCCTTCCTCCGATGCCGCTTGGATCAGGGCCATGACGGTGCGGTCCTTGCGGTAGAGCTTGGAGAGGCCTTCGCTGTCGAGCAGTAGGGTGCCGGGCATCAGGCTGCGGCCCCGCCGGCCTGCCGGTGGTCATGGCGCAGCAGCGCGCGGGCGGCTTCGACCTCCTCGCGGGTGAGCTCGTCATTGTTGGTCGCGAAGTCGGCGACGATCTCCCGGAGCTTGTCCATGGCGACCCGTTGTTCGAGGGCTTCGGCGACGTAGGAGGAGAAACCGCCAGGCCCGACGTGGGCGCGTGCGGCTTCGGCGAGGTCCTCGGGCAGGCTGATCGAGTACTTCTTGCTACTGCTCATGGTGCCCATGCTACCGGTGGTCGTAAGCCTCTGGGTGTACATGGTCGTGGGCGCGCGGAATGTGCGGACGGGTATCCGTCCGGTCCGCAGAGAGTCCGCAGGACACCCGTAAGCGCCCGTCGCAGGCCAACGTGAGCCAACGGAGAAATGGCTGGTCAGGGCCCTGGATGGGGCTCCTTAGCAGGTCAGGATCAGACCGCAGACATTCCGCTTCAACGTCTAATGTGCTCGACGAAAGGCCGCCTGACCTGCGACGGAGCGGGTTGGGCGGCCTTCGCGGTCTGCATGGAGTTCGCAGCGTGCTGACCTTGTCGACGGCGGCCCGGGTCTGCTCCTCGGAGTCGGGCCACAGGTGGGTGTAGATGTTCAGCGTCATGGCCGCATTGGTGTGGCCGAGGAGTCCTTCCTTTTCGCGTAGCGCTCGATGACGTGGCCGTATCCGATGTCCTGCGGGTGTTGGGACGGTGTGGTCACCTCTCGTGGGGCGGGCGGGCTTTGGCGGTGGGGCTGGTCAGGGGCGTAGGTCGGTGCGGTCGATCCAGGTGATGTGGGCGCGGTGTCGGTCGACGCCAACGACGTCTCGTATGAGTTACCTGCATACATTGGCTGCATCGGCGGCAAGCAGACCGGAATGTCCGGCCGACCAAGATTCCGGGTGCTGGGCCGGACTGGCGGTGATGGGCCTCCCCATCGCCGCCGCGATCCTTCACGTTGCCTGGGACAACCTCCGCACCTACCTACGGGATGACGTCGGTGTGGCTCGTTGTCGGCCCCCTGCTGCTGTCGACGCTCGCATACCTCCCGGCCAGCCGCTTTCGCCGTAGCCACAGCATCGGCCGCGACGTCCTGAGCCCGGCGCCCACTGCGCTCTGAAGAGCCCCAGCTCTGCTGGGGACCCATGACCGCGCGGCCCACCGCGTGCGCATGCACCCGCTTGGGCTGGAGGTAATTGATGGCCGTGACTCTGAGCGACAACCGACGACGGTTAGGTGCTAACATGAATGTTAGTAACATCGTTGTTGGTGTCATGTGCGGAGGTCGGCGGGCATGGTTGATTTCGTAGGCCGTCGGCAGGAACTGGCGACGCTGGAGCGAGAGCTCCAGAAGGTGGCGGCAGGGGTTGGTGGGGAGCGGCCCGGTCGGTGTGTGATGTTGCGTGGGCGGCGCCGGGTGGGCAAGTCGCGACTGGCCGAGCGGTTTGCGGAGCACTCCGGAGCCCCGTTCTTGTTCTATGCGGCGACCGGTGCGTCCCCCCGGGGTGATCTGGCACGGCTGGCCCGGGACGCCCAAGCGTCGACGCTGCCGTTGGCGGGGCTGGTGGCCGCCGCGCGGCCGGAGAGCTGGGACGCCGCGTTCGACGTGCTGGCCGCGGCGCTGCCCGCCGACCGGGCGAGCGTGCTGGTCATCGACGAAGTGCCGTACTTGATGGATGCCGATGGCGCCTTTGAGGGGATGCTGCAACGGGCCTGGGATCGGGTGCTCGAGACCAAGCCGGTGCTGCTGGTCCTCATCGGCTCCGATCTGTCGATGATGGAGGCACTGAACAGCTACGGACGCCCCTTCCACCAGCGCGGCCGGGAGATGGTGCTGGGTCCGCTGAACCCCTCCGAGGTGGGGCGGATGCTCGGGCTGGATCCGGCGGAAGCCTTCGACGCCGCGCTGGTCACCGGTGGGCTGCCGCTGATCTGCGCGCAGTGGCCGCGGGGCACAGGGCTGTGGGACTTCCTCGGTGAGGCGCTGAGCGACCCGGTCTCGGCCCTGCTGGTGTCGGCCGAGCGTTCGCTGGCTGCCGAATTTCCCCCGCAGGCTCAGGCGCGTACGGTGCTGGCGGCTATCGGCAGTGGTGAGCGGACCTTCACCAACATCGCTCGTGCAGCTGGCGGAATCGGGGCCACGCCGCTGCAGCGGGCGCTGGAACTGCTCACGGACAAGCGGATCGTCGCTGCGGAGCTGCCCGTATCGCAGCGTCCGTCGAAGGATCGCCGCTACCGGGTGACAGATCCCTACCTGCGGTTTTGGCTGCACCTGCTCGGCCCCTCCATGGAGGAGATCGAGCGGGGGCGGGGCGATCTGACCTTGGCGCGTATCCGGGAGAACTGGACCAGCTGGCGCGGCCGGGCCGTCGAGCCCCTTGTCCGCGAGGCCCTGGCGCGGATACTGCCCGACGATCGGCTTCCCGCGGCCCCCGCAGTGGGCGGCTACTGGACCCGTACCAACGACGTCGAGATCGATATCGTCGGGGCGGATCGCGCTCCCATTGCCAAGGAGCTTCTCTTCGTCGGCTCCATCAAGTGGCTGGAGCAGTCGCCCTTCGACCGGCACGACTTGGCCGCTCTCCATCGACACCGGGCCGCCCTCACCGACGAACCTGTTCCAGTCGTGGCGGTTTCGCGCAGTGGAGTCGACTGTCCGGGGCTCGATGCCGCCTACGGTCCCGGCGATTTGCTGACCGCCTGGCCGCCGTGAGTGGCGGATGGCAGGCGAGGCACGGGAGTTGGGGAGCGCGATCAGGCTGATCAGACGTTGCGGAGAAGTCCCTTGGATCTCGGCTCCTTGCTGACGCTGTTGTGCAGGGTTGGCGATCCTGAGCCCTCTCGTACTCTGTCGCGAAACCCGTGCTGGGATGACTTCGCATTTCCGCAGGTCAAACAGGTTGTGTTCGATGGTCGTTGCTTGCTGGTCGGGCCTTCACGCCTGTCGACATGGCTGCGGTGTACGAAGCCTGCCGGGACGAGGACATTCAGTTCTATACGCCGGTGCCGGTGCCGTACCGGCGTGCGGGCGCGGATGCACCCTCGGCGCCTTCCGTAGGGACAGTGGCGCCCCGGTCGGCTCGTACTGCCTGTTCGTCATCAGTCCGGGCGTCTACGAACTCGGTTACTGGGCGGTCAAGGAACAGCGCGGACGCGGGTACTCGGTGGAGGCCGCTCGGGCCCTGTGCGACTGGGGCTGGGCCACCCTCGACGTCGACCGCATCGAGCGGTGGGCCATGGTCGGGAACACCGGCTCGCGTGCCGTCGCCGAGAAGCTCGGCTACACCGTCGAAGGGACACTGCGCAATTGCGGCATCGCCAACGATGGCAAAGCCGCACGACTGGTGGGTGGGCGGGCTCCTGAGGCCATCCTGAGGCCCTGATGCTCGGGCCGGTGCTCCGCTGGCTGCGTTTGCTCTCCTGCAGGGAAGTTCCCAACTCGGACAGTTCCCGCAGAAGAGCCACAATCATTGATCATCTGTGACCAAGAAGTGGCCCGTACGGCAGAGGTAGTGGGTGCCGCCCGCGTTGCACCTGGCGACGGGCTCCGCCGGGAGGCCGATGGGAAGTGAGATCGGGTCGGTGCCGGCGAGGCCGCACTCGCCATCAGGGGGACAGGAAGGAAGCCAGTCGGTTTCGAGCTGCCGCGCAAAGGCGACCGTGGAAGCTCCCACGCGCCATTTGACTGCGGGCCCGCCCGGCCGGCCGTCACCCAGTGGCTGGTTCGGTAAACGGGCAGGCCTCTGGTGCGGCAGACTTGAGGCCGGAAATCTTCGGCGTACGCGGCCAACTCGGGGGAGTGCGAAGGTGAATCGCCGCCTGTCCATGGCGCTGGCCGCATACGGGGCCTGGAGTCAGGCGATCCTGCTGTTCCTGTTCGACCCGATGAAGCGGTGGGTCACCGGGTCTCTTGTGACCGGAGCGAGCATCGGGGACGTCCGGGTACTGGGGCTGTCGCTGGACGGCTTCGCGGTGCGCGGCCTCGATCACGCCGAGGGGTGGCTGCCGCAGCTGGTCTTCATCGTGTCGAGCGGCTTCCTGACGTACGGCGTGTTCCGGGGCGCGCCACGACTCAAGCCGCAGCTGCGGACGGTCCTCGCCCTGGCCACGGCTGTGCTGCTCGCCGCAGGCGTGGCGACGCTGGTCCGCCCGGCGCTGGAACCGGGAGCGGGCCCTGCCGTGCCCACGTACGACGAGTGGCTCGGCCGCGCCCAGCTGGGCGCGGAGCCGGCCGCGGCCGCGCAGTTCGCCCTCTGCACCGTCTGGCTGCCCGTCGTTCTCTGGTTCCTTGTGTGGCGCTGGCGGCACTGGCCGCCCGTGCGGGCGTTCTTCGGTCTGCCGGAAGGTGCCGGCGCGAGCGACGAGCTGCCCGTTCCCCTGCTCGCCGCCGCGCGGGAGAGGCGCGATCTCGTCTACGCCGCGCTGGTCCCGCTCGTACTGCTGGCCGTGGCGGGCGGTCCGTTCCTCCGGCACACGAACGTGCGGCCGTCGAGTGTGCCGACCTCCATCACCTTCGACCCGGACCGCCTGGCCCCGTACAGCCCGCCTGCCCTGGTCGACGAGTGGAGCGGCCTCCTCTACCCGGCCCTGCGCCTGCGCCCGCTCGACACGGAGCGGGCCGCAGGCTGGATCGCGACGCTCGCGGTCTGCGTGGTGCTCCTCGTGGCGACGGCGGTCGCGCTCCACTCCGTGGCCCGCCACGCGACGGTCATGCGGGGGCGCCTGTTCATGCAGGGCTGGTACGCGACGTTGCTGGCCGCCGTCGCCGCGGCCGTCATGGACGGCTGGTTGCTGCAGTGGTTCGCCCCGCGCCGGGCGGAACCCGTGTCCCCCCTGTGGGTGGCGGTCGGTGACGCCGTGCGGTTCGGGACCGCTTGGGGATGGGCGACGGGGCTCGCGTGCCTGGGAGCGGTTCTGTTGGTGAAACGCCGTGGAGCCCCTGCGGCGCCGGGCGCGGACGTGGCCGAGGAGCAGTTGAACGATGCCTAGGAACCGACGTGTTGCCCGCAGGACGGACGCGCTCACCCGGGCGAGCGTGCGCAGGGGCGTCGGGCCGCGCCCGGCCCGGCCCGAGGAGGCACCGGCGGAGGAGACGCCGGGCCGGATGCGGTACCTGAGGAGCCCGGCCACCTGGCTGGTGGGCATTCTCCTGGCGGTGGTGACCGTGACCTTCCAGGACGTGCTGGCCGCCTCGGTGAAGACGATCCTGCCGCTGGACCGGGTGCCGGACCGGCTCTCGCCGCAGGACGCCATCGACGTGGTCGAGGTCAGGGACGTCAAGGATTTCGGTTTCTACCTGGTCCGGGACGACGCGGACGGAAAGCTGCTCGAAGAGCTGCCCTCGGCCGACTGGTGGCAGAGCGGGAAGGCTGTCGACGTCGACGACGCGTACTGGATGATCACCTTGCAGGGCCGCGCGACGCAGCAGGTCCGGATCACCGACATGGTGCCCGAGCTGGAGGGTGGCTCATGCGAGGCGCCCCTCGGCGGAAGCCTCATCAATGCTCCGTCCCAGGGCGTCATGGACGTCATCCCGCTGGAGGTCGCGGTGGACTCGCCGCAGCCCCGCCTCAAGACGCAGGGGAAGGACGGCAAGGCGGCGGAGCCGTTCTTCACCGGGCCCGGGGCCAAGCACATCACGCTGAACCAGAACGAGACCGAGGCGTTCGTCGTCCATGCGACGTCCGAGAAGGGCTACTGCCGCTGGCGCTACCGCGTGCGCTACGAAGTCGGAGGCAGCACGGCAGAGATGAGGATCGGTGCTCCGGACGGCAAGCCCTTCGAGCTGACCGGAGCACTGCGCGACACGTCGGGCTACCGCAACGTCTACTTCCCTCCCCTCGCCTGCAGGTACCCGGGCTCCGACATGCCCGACACGTGGTACCGGCAGACGGGAGCGGAGTACGCCCGCGACCGGAAGGGCAGCGAGGAACCTCCCTGCCCGAAGAGCTGATCACGGCCCCGGGGACATCTGACGTGGAACGCCTACTCGCCTGCGGTGACGGTCAGTTCGCTCACTCCCGCCGGCTTCTCCGCGTCCGCCGAGTCGACCGTCACCCGGACCTGGCGTGCCACGTCACCCGGCCGGTACGGGTGCCAGGTACGGCCGTCCAGGGAGGTCTCCAGGGTGTGCGAGGCCGGTGCGACGTCCGTCCAGCGGGGCGTGAGCGAGGCGATCCGGGTCACGTGGCGCAGCGCCACCGTCAGCGTGCCCTTCGCACCGTCCGGTGACCACGAGGTCGAAGGGCTGCCGTCCACGGCCGCCTCGGCGTACAGGCCGGGGGCCTCGGAGGTAGCCGTCGCGGGGCGGCAGCGGGCCTCGTCGGTGGTCGGAGTGAGGTCGGGGCGGCGGGTGGGGAGCGTGAGGGTGCCGGAGAGACGGCGCGGGCCCGCCGGGGTGTGGACGGTGAAGGGCGCGCCGTCCGTCAGGCGGACCGTGGTCGTCCGGGGGCCGACGGCGACGTCGTACGTACGGCCCCGGTAGCGCAGCCCCGTCAGTTCCACGCCCTCGCGGAGCTGCGGCGGCAGGAGCGGGTCGAGGCGTACGCCGCCCTCGCGCAGCCTGAGGCCGGTCAGGCCGTGCGTGAAGACCTGGAGGAAGCCGCCCTTGCCGGTGAGGAAGTCCTCGGCGGGGAAGCCCGAGAGCGGGTCCGAGGCACCGGACTTCTCACCCCGCGCCTCGGAGAAGAGGCTGTACGGCCCCCGGACGAACGGGCGTACGGCGCGCTGGAGGTACGTGTACGTGGCGCAGCCCGGCTCCCCGATCGCGGCGGCGTCGATCGCGTGCACCGAGTCGGTCATCGCGGGACCGTCCGGATCGGTGCGGGCGGCGTAGTAGTCGAGCGTCGCGGCTGCCGCGCCCTCGGGCATGGGCCACTCCAGCGGGTAGACCAGCAGCACCGTGTCGGCCTGCTTGATGGTCGAGCCGTTGTAGCCGGCGTACTGGAGGAACAGCTTCCGCCCGGCGTCGTACGGGATGCGCAGCCCGTCGGCGACCTGGGCCCAGCCGGTGGGTGCCTCGTGGCCGAGGAGTCCCGCGGCGCGCGTGGCGTTGCGCAGGGCGGTGGCGGCGACCGCGTTGGTGAAGACGCCGTCCGTGACTCCGTTGCTGTACTCGTCGGGGCCCGCGACGTTCTTCACCGAGTAGCTGCCGTCGGCGTTCGCCGTGGCGCGCGACTGCCAGAAGTCGGCGATGCCCTTCAGCAGCGGCCAGCCCCGTTCCGCCAGCCAGGCGCGGTCGCCGGTGGCCAGGTAGTACTGCCAGACGGCGAGTGCGACATCGCCCTGGAGGTGGTTCTGGGTGAGGCAGTGCGGCGGGTCCCAGCTCTGGCACTCGGAGTCCAGACGCCCCTTGCTCGCGCTCGTCCAGGGGTAGAACAGCCCCGCGTGGCCCAGCTTCTCGGCGTTCGCGCGGGCGGCGTCCCGGGTGCGGTAGCGGTACTCGACGACGGAGCGGGCCAGCTCGGGGCGGGTGGCGAGCAGCCCCGGATACATCCAGGTCTCGGCGTCCCAGAACACCATGCCCGCGTAGTTGTCGCTGGTCAGCCCGGCCGGGGCGATGCTGTCCGAAGAACCGGGCCGGGTGTTGGCGAGCAGCCCGTACTGCGCCGCCCGCAGCCAGGCCTGCAGGTCCGGGCTGCCCGGTGTCCTGACGTCGGAGGCCCAGGCCCGGCGCCAGGCCGCCGCGTTGTCCGCGAGGACCCCGGACCAGCCGCGCCGGGCGGCGCGCTCCGCTGCCGCCCCCGCGGAGGCGAGCGGGGCGCGGGAGGTGAGCGAGGTGTCGACGCCCACGTACTTCTCGAAGGTGTACGAACGTCCTGCCTCGACCCGGGCGGTGCGCGCGCCGTCGGTGCCCCGCTGGGCGATCGCGCCCTTCGTGTCCGTGCCGAGCGCGCGGAAGGTGCCGTCGCCGGCCACCGTGACCCGGCGCGCCCCGCGCTCGTCCAGCCGGCCCGTCACCGTCGCGGTCCCGCTCCAGCGCGGCGTCATCCGCAGGCGTACGGCACCGGTGTGCACGTCCGCGCGGTCGGCCAGCACCTCGTAGGTCAGGTCGGTCGCGCGGCCGTCGGCCGTGGTCCACCGCAGGGAGGTGACGACGACCCCGCAGCGCAGGTGGAGGGTCTGGCGGTAGCGCGAGACACGGCCGGCGGGCGTGGCGGAGCCGTACGTCTCGGAGCCGACGCGTACGTCGAGCGTGGTCCAGGACGGGAGCGCGGCGATCACCTCACGGCCCTCGGCGAGGTCCTTGTCCCGGGAGTAGAGCCCGGAGACGAAGGCACCGTCGTACCGTGGGGTGTAAAGGGGCCAGCCCGTCTTCTCGCCCGTGGCGGCGTATCCCGCGCCGGTGGCGGGCACCCGGTGGCCCAGGTAGCCGTTGCCGACATAGGGGTCGTATCCCTGGGCCTCGCCGAAGGTGGTGGACGTCGGTGCCCACGAGGCGTCGGAGTCGGGGCCCGTCCTGCCGCACACGGAGTCCGGGGCGGGGCCGGCGGCGTAGGAGGGCGGCGGCATGGGGACGACCAGCGCGCCCGCGATCAGCGGCGCGACGAGAGACATGCGCGTGAGGCTCACCGTACGAAGGTAGGGAACACGGCCGCGCCGGTGCGGTACCGGCGCGCGGGACGAGCGGACCGGTCCACGACCGGAGGCAGGAGTGCGTCATGTCGTATCCGGAACCCGTCTACACGGACGGTGCGGGGGAGATCAGCGCACAGTACCGTCCGGCCGGCACCGACCCGAACCTGCTGCCACGCAGCGGCGGCAGCACCCACTACCTGGCCACGAGCGACTCGACGCACGGCGAGTTCGGGCTCTACCGGATCAACATGGGCCCCAGGGCGGGCGGCCCGGCCGAGCACTTCCACCGGTCGATCTCGGAGTCCTTCTTCATCCTCGACGGGACGGTGCGGATCTACGACGGCGAGCGCTGGGCCGACACCACGGCGGGCGACTTCCTGTACGTGCCCCAGGGCGGCCTGCACGCCTTCCGCAACGACTCCGACGAACCCGCCTCGATGCTGCTGCTCTTCACGCCGGGGGCACCGCGCGAGGAGTACTTCGAGAAGGTGGGGCAGGTCTCCGACTGGCCGGAGAAGCAGCGGGCGGAGTTCTTCATCAAGCACGACACGTACTGGACGGGCTGACACCCACTACGGCGCGAGGCCCGTCTTGAGGCCGGCTCCGCAGAGCGGGACGACCACGCTCCGGTCCGTCACACCGCCCACGGCCGCCCAGCAGGCGACGCCGGTCGTCTCGACGAAGAAGCCCCGCGCGGCCAGGTCCTCCTGCGCCGCCCGGATCTGGTCCTCCGTCACCGTGAGGAAGGTGCCGCCCGACTCCCGGACGGCGGCGAGGATCTGCCGGGCGCGCGGTGGCCGCGGGATGGCGATCCCCTCGGCGAGGGTGGGGCGTGCCCGGTCCGGGACGCCGGACAGCTCCTCGGCCCCCGCCCGGAACGCCGCGGCCAGCGGGGACACGGCCTCGGCCTGGACGGCGATCAGGGCCGGGCGGCGGTCGATCAGGCCGTGGGCGAGCAGCTCCGCGGTGGCGAGGGCCGCGCCCAGGAGCAGGGTGCCGTTGCCGACGGGTACGGCGATGGCGTCCGGCAGGGTGCCGCCGAGCTCCTCCCAGATCTCGTAGACGTACGTCTTCGTGCCGTGCAGGAAGTACGGGTTGAAGACGTGCGAGGCGTAGAAGGTGCCGGGCGCACCGGCGGCTGCCCGGGCGGCGGCCGCTGTGGCCTCGCGGTCACCGGGCACGGTGACCAGGCGGGCGCCGTGGGCGCGGATCTGCCCGGTCTTCTTGGGGGAGGTCCCCTCGGGGACGTAGACCGTGCACGGCAGCCCGGCCCGGGCGCAGTACGCGGCGACGGCCGTCCCCGCGTTGCCGCTGCTGTCCGCGACGACCCGGTCCGGGGAGAGCCTGCGGGCCAGTTCGGCAAGCATCACCGCTCCGCGGTCCTTGAAGGAGAGCGTGGGCATCAGGAAGTCGAGCTTGGCCGAGACCTGGCCGGTGAGGGGGACGAGAGGGGTCCGTCCCTCACCGAGGGAGACGGCAGGGCCGGAGAGGGGGAGTGCCTCCTCGTAACGCCACAGTGAATTGACCCGTCCGCCCAGGGAGTCGAGGCGGACCGGCGGCAGGGCGCCGGTGTCGAGGTCCCATGGGCCTCCGCAGGCCGGACAGCACCAGGTCAGCGTGGTGGAGCCGGCCCGGGAACCGTCCTGCGGGCAGATGTACGTCGCTGTGGGCATGCGGGTGTCGGCCATGGGACGAACCTATTTCCCCGCCGTGCCCGCGATCCAGCCCGGCGGGTGACCGCGCAGCCCGCGCGGTCACCCGCCGGCGTTCCAGCGGCGGCGCGGCCCCCGGTCGACCGCTCTCCGGCGCACGCCTGGGACGGGTATGCGCTGGCGGGCGAGTAATCATCACTTCGAGTGAAACTCTGGCCCGTGCTTGCGGTACTCAACCCACGGTTGCCAGGCTGTTGCTGTCTGTCAACCTGTTGGGAGTGGCCTGTGCCTTTCGGTGAGCAGCCCGCCTATCTGCGCGTGGCGAGCGATCTCAGGGAGAAGATCGTCAACGGCGCGCTGCCGCCCCATACGCGTCTGCCGTCGCAGGCCCGCATCCGCGAGGAGTACGGCGTCTCGGACACCGTGGCGCTGGAGGCGCGCAAGGTGCTGATGGCCGAGGGACTCGTCGAAGGGCGGTCGGGCTCGGGTACCTATGTGCGGGCACGTCCGGTCCCGCGCCCGATCGCCCGCTCCGGTTACCGGCCGGGGGCGGGAGCCAGCCCGTTCCGTCAGGAGCAGACGGCGGAAGGGACGCGCGGGACCTGGGAGTCCCGCAGCGAGCAGGAGGCGGCGAGCGCCGAGATCGCCGAGCGGCTCGGTATCGAGCCGGGAGACCGGGTGATGCGCACGAGGTACGTCTTCCGGGAGGCGGGCGAGCCGATGATGCTGTCCACGTCCTGGGAGCCCCTGGCCGTCACGGGGCGCACGCCGGTGATGCTGCCGGAGGAGGGTCCGCTGGGAGGCTGCGGCGTCGTCGACCGCATGGCGGCGATCGACGTCGTCGTGGACAACGTGGCGGAGGAGGTCGGCGCGCGCCCGGGGCTGGCGGAGGAGCTCCTGGCGCTGGGCGGTGTGCCGGGCCATGTGGTGATGGTGATCGGGCGCACGTACTACGCGTCGGGGCTGGCTGTGGAGACCGCCGATGTGGTCGTTCCCGCCGACCGCTACCGGATCTCCTACCATCTGCCGGTCAAGTGACCGCCGGTGCGCCGGGTACGACGACCGCGGTGGCCCACTGGGGGCGACGGCCCGCCTCCCGTGACGCGGAGTCGACCCGCCCGCGCCGCGCATGACCGGGCGGGGAATCGTGGGCGTCGCCGGGGTCGCGACCGGTGCCACCGACCTGGTCACCGAAAGCGGACCGGACTGGGCGCGCGGCGCGTCGAGTTCGAGCGCGACCACCTCTACGGCGCCGATCCGGCCGACTTCGGGGCGATCGCGTGGAACGTCTCGATCCTCGCCCTCTGCTGCCTGTTCGGCAGGTACGCACGGGCCCTCCCCACCTCTTCCCGCCGCCGTCGCGTCCGGACTCCCCCTGGTGATCCGCTCGTTGACCGCCTGGCCGGCCAGGGGACGTGACACTCGGCCCGGCCCGCCGGCACCGCCGCCGCACCCACCTGCGCGGTAGGCGGGACCGCGTGGTGTGGACACCGGCCGGCTCAGGAGAAGGGCGCATTAGGGGGGTGCGCCCCCATTGGTGTGGCCGGATGCGTGTCTCTTTGTGTAAACACGCATCCGCTGAGTGAAGGTCGGGCGTACGCTCGGGCATATGCGTACTGCGGTTTCCTGGGGATCCTTAGAGACGTGCACGCCGGTGGGGAGAGGGGCGAGATGCTGGGGAGGGACGCCATGACGGACAGCGGCGCCGTGCTCCCCTGGCTGGTCATCAGGCAGGACGACAACGGCAACAGGTACCGCGTCGGGCGCTACGCGACCCAGGACGAGGCACAGAAGATCGCTGACGGCCTGGGCCGTCATGGACACGAGCAGCTGTACTGGGTGGAGCGGATGAGCCGGAGCGCGCGCCCGTAGGTGAGGGCCCGGACAGCCGTTACGCTCCGGCGCATGAGTGATTCCGTGGTGGTGGCCGGGGCCGTCTGCGACGGCGGGCGGCTCCTGGCCGCCCGCCGCAGCGCCCCGCCGGAGCTGGCCGGGCGATGGGAGCTGCCGGGTGGCAAGCAGGAGCCGGGGGAGAGCGGCGAGCAGGCGCTCGTGCGGGAGCTCCGGGAGGAGCTCGGCGTGGAGGCGGAGCCGCTGGAGCGCATCCCGGGGGAGTGGCCGCTGAAGCCGGGTTATGTGCTCCGGGTGTGGACCGTCCGGCTGGTGTCGGGTGAGCCCAGCCCGCTGGAGGACCACGACGAGCTGCGCTGGCTGGCCGCCGGAGAGGCTGACACCGTCGACTGGCTGGACCAGGACCGCCCCGCTGTGGCGGAAGCCGTGCGCCGCCTGCTGGACGCCTCGCGGGCCTGAGTGTCCCGGGCCGCGACGAACCCGCGGTGAAGTGCGGGTCCTGGCGTGCCTCTGTGTCGGGCAGGTGTGTACGCGTGCGCACAATAGGTCACTATCTGCGATAGTTTGTTTCGCATGTCGGGTATGTGCTGATTAGACCCTTGCGTAGGGTGCGCCCCCGCTGTCGGCCCTGGGAAGTGATCGGCGTGACCGATACCGAAGGCGATTGTGCCGAGTGGAGCTTTCCGGCGGTGCCGGGCTCCGTGCGCAGCGCAAGGCACGCGGTCCGTGACGCATTGCACCAGTGGGGTCTCGACAGAGGGGTGGGCGATGTCGCCGTACTGCTCGTCAGTGAACTGGTGACCAATTCCCTGCGTCACGCGTCGGGCCCCATCGGTGTCCGGCTGAGGTGGCCTCATCCCGATGGTGAGGGGCCCGGTACGGGGGCCGAGGGGCGGAGCCTGCTGGTGGAAGTCTCCGATCCGGTTCCGGATCCGCCCACCGAACGCGCTGCCGGTCCCGAGGACGAGGGCGGTCGTGGACTGCAGCTCGTGGCCTGTTCAGCGCGCCGCTGGGGGACCCGGCGCGGAAAGAGTGGCAAGACCGTGTGGTTCGAGCTCGCTCTGCCTGGTTAGGAGTGGGAGGGGACGCACAGCGATCACCGGAGGTCGGGCAGAACCTGGCTGAAAGGGACTGAGACCGTGCTGTGATCGTGAACGCCGTGCCGGTGAGGCCCGTAGTGCTGAATACTGCGGGCAGGACCGGTCCGGTGTGTGAGCTGGAGGGGACGGTCGCGTGAGCGAGATACCTGGGACGGCGGGCGACGTCATGTGGCAGAGCAGCCCGCCTGGCTCGATATATGACTACATCAGGGTCGCCTCCTTCTCGATCGGGGCCGACGGCCTGATCGAGCAGTGGAGCCGGCGGGCCGCCGGTCTGTTCGGCATGGCCTCCGACGAGGTGGTGGGCAGGGACCCGGTTGAGGCGTTCATGCCCGCCGAGCTGCGCCCGGACGCCCACAGGCGGGTCGGCGAGATCCTGGACGGCAAGGAGTGGACGGGCCTCGTCCCGTTCCGGATACCTGGCGAGAACACGGTCCGCGGGCTCGCCGAGATCTACGTCATGCCGAGCGAGACGGAGACCGGTGAGCGCGCGGCGCTCTGCATAGTCGTCGACGTCAGAGCGTTGCGGCGGATCGAGACGGATCTCGCGGCCTCGCAGGCGATTTTCGGTCAATCTCCCTTCGGTTTCGTCCTCTTCGGCACCGACTTCACCGTCGTGCGCGCCAACAAGCGGTTCGCCACCGTCTTCGGGGGCGCGGCCGACGACCACCGGGGCCGCACGGTGGACGACTACCTGTCCCGCTCGGAGGCCGAACGCCTCTCCGCCACGCTCAAGCGCGTCCTGGAGACCGGTGATGCCGTCACCGATCTCCCGCTCGTCGGTACCCCGCCCGGCTCGATCGGCCGGCGTCACTGGTCCATGAACCTCTACCGGGTGCACAGCGGTTCCGGGCGCCCCGTCGGCATCGCCGGACTCGCCACCGACGTCACGCAACGGCACATCGCCGCCCGGGAGGCGGCCAGCGCCCGCCGTAACCTCGCCCTGCTCAACGAGGCCAGCGCGCGCATCGGCAACTCACTCGACCTGGAGACCACCGCCCGCGAACTGCTCGACGTCGCCGTGCCCGGCTTCTGCGACCTCGCCTCCGTCGACCTCTACCAGGGGCTGCTCACCGGCGAGGAGGCCTCGCCCGCCAGCTGGGGCAGGCACCACCAGGAGTCCGGCACCGGGTCGGCCGAGCTGCGCCGCGTCGCCCATGCAAGCGCCGTGTCCGACGGGCTCCCGGGAGTCCTCCCCGGCATCGGCGGTAGCACGGAGACCGACGGGAACACGGGCCCGCCCGCGCTCGGCTCGGTCCACCGCTACGCGTTCCACTCGCCCTGCGCCGTCGCTCTGCGCACCGGCCGCGTCGAGGACGTGCCGGGCGACGAACGCGGATTCGTCCAGTCCACCCTCGCCGTGCCGATGGTCGCGCACGACGTCGTCGTGGGCCTCGTCAAGTTCTCCCGTACCAAGGGCAGCGAGCCCTTCGGCGAGCGGGACCGCGCCCTGGCCACCGAGCTCGCCGCCCGCGCCGCCGTCTGCATCGACAACGCCCGTCTCTACCGCCGGGAGCACGAGCGGGCGCTCATCCTCCAGCGCAGTCTGCTGCCGCCGGGCGACCCCGAGGCGGCGGGCCTGGACATCGCCTGCCGCTACCTTCCGGGCAACACGGCCACCGAGGTCGGCGGCGACTGGTTCGACGTGATCGAACTCCCCGGCCACCGCACGGCCCTGGTCGTCGGCGACGTGATGGGCCGCGGACTGCGGGCGGCCGTAGCCATGGGCGAACTGCGCACCGCCGTACGCACGCTCGCACTGCTGGACCTGGAACCCGCCGAGGTGCTCTCCGCCCTGGACGAGGTCGCCCGTGGCCTCGGCACCCCGGGCGGCGGCGAGCGGAGCGAGGGCTTCGGCGGGGGCGGCGGCGCCCAGTGGCCCTCGCGGGCCGCCCACAAGTCGCGCGACGCCGACCTCTCCGAGGTCTATCTGGCGACCTGTGTGTACGCGGTGTACGACCCTGTCACCCGGCGGTGCACCTTCGCCAACGCCGGCCATCTGCCCCCTGTGGTGGCCGAACCGGGCGAGCCCGCCCTGCTGCTCGACGTACCGCCGGGCATGCCGCTCGGCGTCGGCGGCGAACCCTTCGAGGAGGTCGAGGTGGAACTCAAGGAGGGTGCCCTCCTCGCCCTCTACACCGACGGGCTGGTGGAGTCCCGCGACCATCCGCTGGACGAGGGCCTCGACGCCTTCCGGGAGGCCCTCACCGAACCGTCGCAGCCCCTCGAAGCCGTCTGCGACCACGTGCTGACGACCCTCGACACCCGGCACGGCGAGGACGACATCGCCCTGCTGATGGCCCGTATCCAGGGTCTCGCCCCGGACGCCGTGGGCGACTGGCGGCTGCCGCGCGAGCTCCGGTCCGTCGGCCGCGCACGTGAGCTGGCCCGCGCACAGCTCACCGCCTGGGGCCTGGACGACCTGGTGGACACCACCGAACTGCTCGTCAGCGAACTCGTCACCAACGCCCTGCGTTACGGCGAGGGCGAGATCCGGCTCAGGCTGCTCCGCGACCGCACGCTCGTCTGCGAGGTCTGGGACGCGGGGCTCGTCCAGCCGAGGCGCCGACGGGCACGCGACACCGACGAGGGCGGGCGCGGACTGCAACTGGTCGGGCTGCTCAGCGCCGCCTGGGGCTCGCGGCGTACCCCGCGCGGCAAGACGGTGTGGTTCGAGCTGGCGCTGCCCGACGGTGCGCCGGCCGCCGAGCTCTCCGTGGAGCAGCTTCTGAGCATGTACTGACAGGGCCCGCGCAGGCGGTGCCGCCGGTCAGGAGGCGGACTTCAGGGCGGCGAGCCGGGCCTCGATCTCCGCACTGTCCCCGAGGCTGTCCAGCTGTTCGAACTGGGCGTCCAGGGACGACGCGGCGAGTTCCTGCTTGCCCACCGCCTTCGCCTCCTCGCGCCGCACCTTGTCCTCGAAGCGGCCGAGCTCGCTCGTCGGGTCCATGACGTCGATGCTCTTGACGGCGTCCATCATCCGGTTCTGCGCCTGTGCGGACGCGGCGCGGGCGACCAGCTCGTCGCGCTTGGACTTCAGCTCGGTCAGCTTGTTCTTCATCTGGTCGAGGCCCGATTTCAGCTTGTCGACCACCACCGTCTGCGAGGCGATCGTCGGCTCGGCCGTCTTGGCCTCCTGCTCCGACTGCAGCTGACGTCCGAGTGCCACCTTGGCGAGGTTGTCGAACTTGTCGGCGTCCGCACCCGACGCGCCGGCCCGCAGTTCGTCGGCCTTCCTGCTGGCGGCGAGCGCCTTCTGGCCCCACTCCCTGGCCGCGTCGACATCCTCCCGGTGGTCCTCCTCCAGCAGCCGGAGGTTGCCGATGGTGGCGGCCACCGCCTGTTCGGCCTCCGCGATGTTGTCGGTGTAGTCGCGGATCAGCTGGTCCAGCATCCTCTGCGGGTCCTCGGCCTGGTCGATCAGGGCGTTGATGTTGGCCCTGGCCAGCTGGGTGACGCGGCCGACGATGCTCTGCTTGGTCATGGCACCTCTCCTTGTGCGAAGTCCTGCCGTACGTGGTCCCGTGTGGCGTGCTGCCGTCAGAAGCGGCCCCCGCCACCCCGCCGGCCACGGGTCCCACCGCCGCCGAAAC
>NZ_MAPV01000171.1 GCF_001700505.1 Streptomyces mutomycini | reverse complement strand
CTTCCGGGACCGGGTGGACGACCCGGGCCCGCATGGCCTCGGGCTCGTCCACCCGGTCCCGGAAGAAGTCGTCGGGGTCGGCCCCTGCGGCGAACGCTCCGGCGAGCAGCCCTCCGTGGGAGGGCAGCGCCTGCGGCAGCTCGGCCACGAGGGCCGGGCGGCCGGCGAGCTCGGCCAGGACGGCGGCGAACCGGCGCCCGACGGGGCCCGCGGCGTCTCCCTCCGTCCAGATGAGGGGCAGGCTGTCGGCGAGCTCCGCGGCGAGGGTCTTGGCCGGGTTGCTGTACGTGGCGATGGCGGGTCCGCAGCGCTCGGCGGTGCGGTCGAGCCGGTCGGCGACCTTCTGCAGCTTGTCCGGGGGCGCGTCGATCAGGCCCACCCGGTCGAGCAGGGCGAGCAGCGGGGTGAGCAGCGCCCAGAGCGTGCCGGGTCCCGCCGCCGAGGTCTCGGCGTCGTACTCGCCGTACGGGGCGGCCGCCATGGGGACGACGAGTCCGTGGACGCCGTCGACGGCGTCGCGCAGCGGGGACCGGACGGGTGCGACGGCGACGACGGTGCAGCCGCGGCGGTACGCCTGCTCGGCGAGCCGCGCGAGGCCGGGTTCCGAACCGTCGGCCGTCGCGATGAGCAGCAGATCCACCGACCCTGCCCACCCGGGCAGCGTCCAGCGCAGTGCTCCGGCGGCTGCCGCGACCCCGGTCGGGCGGATCGCGGTGACAGGCGCGGAGGCGCCCGCGAGGGCGCCGATCAGGTCGGCGACGCCGGACGCGGCGGTGCCGGGTCCCGCGACGAGGACGGCGCGGGGCCGGCCTTCGGGGGCCAGTGCGCCGATTCCCGCATCGGCGGCGTGCCGGGCGGCGGTGCGGACGCGGGCACCGGCCTCGGCGGCGCCGCGCAGCAGACCTCGCCGGTCGGCTCGGGCCAGGGCATCCGGTGCGTCGAGCAGCGACTCGTCGAGCATGGTGGTGGGCCTCCGATCACCGTGCTGATCAGGGTGCGGGTTACGCGGGGCGGCGTGCCTCGTCGACCAGGAGCACCGGGATGCCGTCCCGGACCGGGTAGGCGAGACCGCAGTCCGTGCCGGTGCAGACCAGCTCGGGGCTTTCGGCCGCGGAGCGGTCGTCGAGCCCGGCGTGGCAGGCCGGGCAGGCGAGGATCTCCAGAAGGCCGGCTTCGAGCGGCATGGGGTGGGTCCCTTCGGGCATGCGGTGCGGATCCGGACCGGACCCGGTGCGGATCCGCCCGGCTTGGGGCGTGGTCAGCCTACCGCCGGGCCGGGAGGGTCGCGGCCCGGCGGGCCCCGTCCGACGGGGCATGCGTCGGTGGCATGCACGCGGCGGACGACGCGGGCGGTACGGACGCCGCGGGTACCCCGCGCGGAACGGGCAACCCGCGCCGTACGAGCAGTCCGCGCGCCCCACGCACCCTGGGCGCCCCGCGGTGCGTGTGCCCGCGGTGCCCGGTGGTCACGCGCGCACGAGGGCGAGGACCTCGTCACGCACCGCGGTCATGGTCTTCTCGTCCCGCGCCTCGACGTTCAGCCGGAGCAGCGGCTCGGTGTTGGAGGCGCGCAGGTTGAACCACCAGTCGTCGCCGGTCACCGTGAGTCCGTCGAGCTCGTCGAACCGCACGCCCTCGCGGCTGCCGTACGCCGCCCTGACCGCGGCGAGCCGGCCCGTCTGGTCGGCGACGGTGGAGTTGATCTCCCCGGAACCCGCGTAGCGGTCGTACCGGTCGAGGAGTCCGGAGAGCGGGCCGTCCTGGCCGCCGAGCGCTGCCAGGACGTGGAGGGCGGCGAGCATGCCCGTATCGGCGTTCCAGAAGTCGCGGAAGTAGTAGTGCGCGGAGTGCTCGCCGCCGAAGATCGCGCCGTGCTCGGCCATCTCGGCCTTGATGAAGGAGTGGCCGACGCGGGTGCGGACGGGGGTCCCGCCGTTCTCGCGTACGACCTCGGGGACCGACCAGGAGGTGATCAGGTTGTGGATGACGGTGCCCTTGCCGCCGTTGCGGGCCAGCTCGCGGGCGGCGACCAGAGCCGTGATCGCGGAGGGGGAGACGCCTGCGCCGCGCTCGTCGACGACGAAGCAGCGGTCCGCGTCGCCGTCGAAGGCGAGGCCGAGGTCGGCGCCCTCGGCGAGGACGCGGGCCTGGAGGTCGGTGATGTTCTTCGGGTCCAGTGGGTTGGCCTCGTGGTTGGGGAAGGTCCCGTCGAGCTCGAAGTACATGGGTACGAGGTCGAGGGGAAGACCCGCGAAGACGGTGGGGACGGTGTGGCCGCCCATGCCGTTGCCCGCGTCCACGACGACCTTGAGCGGCCGGATCCCGGAGAGGCCGACGAGGCCCAGCAGGTGTGCGGCGTAGTCCGTGAGGGTGTCGCGCTCGGTGACCGTGCCCGGGGTGGCGGCGGTGGCGGGGAGACCGTGCTCCGACCACTGCTCGACCAGCGTGCGGATCTCGGTCAGGCCGGTGTCCTGGCCCACGGGCGCGGCCCCGGCGCGGCACAGCTTGATGCCGTTGTACCGCGCCGGGTTGTGCGAGGCGGTGAACATCGCGCCGGGCAGGTCCAGCGCCCCGGACGCGTAGTACAGCTGGTCCGTCGAGCAGAGCCCGATGAGGGTCACATCGGCGCCGCGTGCCGTCGCCCCGCGGGCGAAGGCGGCGGCCAGACCGGGTGAGGACGGCCGCATGTCGTGGCCGATCACGATCGCGTCCGCGTCGGTGACCTGGACGAAGGCGGCGCCGAAGAGCTCGGCGAGCGGCTCGTCCCACTGGTCGGGCACGACTCCGCGCACGTCGTACGCCTTCACGAGCTGCGACAGGTCAGCAACCACGGCCGGTCCTCCTGGGGGTCTTTACGGACCGCCCAAACTACCCGGCGGCCCGGGGACGCCCGTCAGGGGAGCATCCAGCCCAGCACGGCCGTGCTCTGCGCCATGACCACCAGGCACATCACCAGCAGCAGGCCGAGGCTCCAGGGCAGGACCTTGCGCAGCAGATCCCCTTCCCGTCCGGCGAGCCCGACGGCGGCGCAGGCGATCGTCAGGTTCTGCGGGGAGATCATCTTGCCCAGCACTCCGCCGGAGCTGTTCGCGGCGGCGAGCAGTTCGGGCGAGAGGCCGGACTCCCGTGCGGCGGACACCTGGAGAGCTCCGAAGAGGGCGTTGGCCGAGGTGTCGGAGCCGGACACGGCGACGCCGAACCAGCCGAGCACCGGTGAGAGGAAGGCGAGTCCCGCCTCGGCGGCGGCGACGGACTGGCCGATGGTGGCGGCCTGTCCGGAGAGGTTCATGACGTAGGCGAGGGCGAGCACGGACGTCACGGTGAGGATCGCGTAGCGCAGTTCGTGCACGGTGGCCGCCCACTCCCGGGCCGCGGCCCCGGCCCGTACTCGGAGCACGACGGCAGTGACCAGGCCGGCGAGGAGGACGAGGGTGCCGCCCGTACCGAGGAGCGGAAGGGTGAACACGTTCGCGCCGACCGGTTCGCCGCAGGCCGGCCGCGGAAGCGACGGGTGGGGCCGACGGGACAGGAGGTGCGAACAGGAGGTGTGTCAGAAGTCCGGGGAACGAGGTGTGTCAGGAGTCCGGGGAACGCAGCACCCGGAGATGCCCACGGCGTGCGACCTCGACCGGGTCTGCCGCCCGCGGACCTCTGCCGCCCTGCTGCCGGTCCTGGGGCCTGGCGGCCTCACGCACCGCGTTGGCGAGCGCTTCGAGGTCGTCCCCGCTGGGGCGCGTCGGAGCCGAGGGGTCGGAGAGCCGGACGACTTCCCAGCCACGCGGCGCGGTGAGCCGCTCACCGTGCTCGGCGCAGAGGTCGTAGCAGTGGGGCTCGGCATAGGTGGCGAGCGGGCCGAGGACCGCGGTCGAGTCGGCATAGACGTACGTCAGTGTCGCGACGGCGGGACGGCCGCACGCGGTTCGCGAACAGCGACGTACAGGGCTCACGATGTTGGACGGTACCGCACTCTTGAGCGGGCTGCGACGACTCACCCCTGGCTCACCCCCCTCGTGTCGCCCCTCGGACCGGCCCCGGCCGCAGCCCGCAGCCGTTCCGACCTGCGCGGCAGCCGGGACGACCGGTGCACGCGGGCAGGGCCGTGGTCGCCCGGGGGAACACAAGCGGTCATTCGACGGGGGTTCCGTGATCGGGTCGAGGCCGGAACCGGACTCACCACGGCCGGGAATTTTCATCTTGGGACATCCGGCGGACCTGCGGAGAAGCCGTGATCGCCCGGGCCCGAGGAGAGCTACGCTGCGTCGGTGATGGACAGCCCCGTACCGCCCCACCCGTCCGAGCCGCGGCC
>NZ_MAPV01000170.1 GCF_001700505.1 Streptomyces mutomycini | reverse complement strand
CCGTGCCCTCGTCGTACGCGGGGTCGTACGCACCCTCGTACGCCTCGTCCGGCACCTTGGGGGCCGCGAACCAGGGACTCTCGTGCGAGCCGGGACCCTCCCGGAAGTATTCCTGCTGATCGAACTCGTCCTGCTGGACGAAGCGTTCCTGCTCGTCGTACCGGTCGTACTCGTCCAGCCGGCTGTGCCGGTCCTGCCGAGGGCTGTGCCTCTGCTCCCTGGGTGCCTCCGGGACGTACGGGAGTTCGGGGTGCTGCGCGGTCTCCACGGCTGCCGCCGGNNGCCGCCGGGGCCGGCGGCAGCAGGGCCGGCTCGATGCCCGCGGCGGCCAGGCCGGCCGGGGCGGTCTCCGCGAGCGGGACGCCGTACTTCGCCAGACGCAGCGGCATCATCGACTCGACGGGCGCCTTGCGGCGCCAGTTGCGGCCGAAGCGGGCCTGGAGGCGGGCCTGGTAGATCAGCCGGTCCTGTTCGAGCTTGATGACCTGCTCGTAACTGCGCAGCTCCCACAGCTTCATCCGGCGCCACAGCTTGAACGTGGGGATGGGGGAGAGCAGCCAGCGGGTGAGGCGGACACCCTCCATGTGCTTGTCGGCCGTGATGTCCGCGATCCGGCCCACGGCGTGCCGCGCGGCCTCGACTGCGACGACGAACAGGATGGGGATCACCGCGTGCATGCCGGTGCCCAGCGGGTCTGGCCAGGCGGCGGCCCCGTTGAAGGCGATCGTCGCCGCGGTCAGCAGCCAGGCGGTCTGGCGCAGCAGCGGGAACGGGATGCGCATCCACGTCAGCAGCAGGTCCAGGGCGAGCAGGACGCAGATGCCCGCGTCGATGCCGATCGGGAAGACGATCGAGAACTGGCCGAAGCCCTTCTCCTCCGCGAGTTCGCGCACGGCGGCGTACGAGCCGGCGAAACCGATCGCGGCGATGAGCACGGCGCCTGCGACGACGACCCCGATGAGTACGCGGTGTGTGCGTGTCAGCTGCATTGCGGCCACCCGCGAATCCCCTCCCGACTTCGGTGAACCGGCTCCACTTCGGCGTCCGGCGCGGGCACAGCCTGGCACATGCCCGGCCGGGCCCGTTGCGGGGGGAGGGGCGAAAGCCCGGCACTCGGGGGAGTACCGGGCTTCGTCAAGGCACCTGTGGGCAGGGGAAGTCGCTCCTCCCGCCGGTTCCGGATCAGGACTTGGCGACGGCCTTCGAGGACGACTTGGCGCCGGTCTTGGGCGACGGGCTGGAGCCGGCTCCGGAGGACGACGTGTCCGATTCCTTGGAGGACGAGGAGGACGATGCCTTGGCGGAGGGCGACACCGAGGACTTATCCCCGTCGCCACCGACCGCGGAGACGGCTTCCTCGGCGGCCTTCTTCGCGCCCTTGAGGATGTCGGCGGCAGAGGGGGACTTGGCGCCCGCGAACCCGGCCCCGTTGTAGGTGAGGGTGACGACGACGTTCTCCGTGCGGGTCACGATCGTCGCGTACTCGAAGTCCTCGTCCGACTTCTTGAGGCCGTACGTGACGGAGGTGGCCTGCTCGCCGAGACCGGTGACGGGCTCGGCGGACAGCTTCTTGGCGTCCTCGGTCGCCTGGGCCTTGGCGACCTGCTTGGTGTACTCGGCCGTCGCGCGCTTGGCGCCGCTGCCCAGGGACTGGTCCGACTCGAAGCGGGTGAAGCCGACGTCGAGCCAGCGGTACTGCGAGCCCTTGACGCCGTTGTCGTCCAGGCCGTTCCAGGAGCAGCCGCCGCGGCTCGTGGTGTCGCTGGACTTGCCCGGGGTGCCGCCCTTGTTCTTGGTCTTCGGAACCAGGTCCTCGATCGTCTTCTTGCCGATCGACGCGCAGGCGTCGGGCAGCGAGGCGAACTTCGCGGCCTCGACGGTCGGCTCGGACTTCTTCGCGCTCGGGGAGGCCGAGGCGCCCGAGCTCTTCGCGTCGTCGGAGTCCGACGAGCAGCCGGCGACGACGAGCATCACCGGAACGGCGGCGCAGGCGAGTATGCGGGACAGTCGCGGGGCTGATCGGTGCATGGTTCCTTCACTCGGACGGCACGGCGGTCTCGGTCGTGCGGGCGGTCGGGCGGTACGTCGGGCGGTCGGGCGCTTGCATCGGTCGGTCGGTACGTCGGGCCGTACACCGCTCGGAAGGCCGGGCGGCACGTCGGGCCGGGGGCCACGGTACGTCGGACGGCGACCGGATGCCGCCTCCGGCCCAGGCCCCGGGGTGTGCCCGGGGCCCCGGCCCGGGGCCGTCGGCCCCGGCTACTCGGCGAGGGTCTCGGCCAGTTTCCGTGCCAGGGCCTGGGCCTTCTCCTGCAGTTCCCTGCTGTCGGGAACCTCGGAGACGCGGGCCGGCTGCTCGGTGTAGAGGACGGTCACGATGACGTTCGATGTGCGGAATACCACGCTCACGGTGCGGTGCTGTGCGGTGGAACCCGCACGGGTGAGCGCATCGTCCAGGAACGCGGCGTCCCCGAGCTCGTCGAGGAGCCGCGGCCGCAGATCCAGACCGGGGTCGGCGTCGGTGGTGCCGCCCGACGGGTCGGCTTCGGCGCCGTCGCTGCCGGACGGGCTCGCGGTGGCTTTCCTGGAGGGTGTGCCGCTCGGGGAACCGGAGGGCTTGCCGCCGGGCGCCCCGGAAGCCGGTGCGCTGGGGGTCTCACTGGGCGTGACACCGGCGGAGGTGGGGAGGTCGGCTGCCTCCACCTTCGTCGAGTACACCTCCCGGGCGCGGTCGTCGTCGCTCACCGCAGGGTCGTACGACACGACGCGCTCGAAGTCGATGGACAGATTCCTGGAGGCGTCCTGGGCGTCCGACTTCCAGCGGCAGCCGACCTTGCGGTCGGTGTCGTAGGTGACGACGGCCGTGCCCTCGAACACCTTCTCCTGCTGCTCATCGGGAAGCTGGGCGGCGCCCGGCAGCAGGTCCTTGAGCGTGGAGCGCGGCACGGCACGGCAGGATTCGGGCAGCGTCCGGTACTTCCCGGGAGGCGCGGCCGAGACCGTCGGGCTGCCGGGCTTCATGTCGGCGTCGGAGTCGGCGGCGTCGGAGCCGGCGCTGCAGCCGGCGACGAGCGCCACGAGAAGCGCGACGCCGGGTACGTACGCCATGTGTCGCACGGTCCCAGGCTCCCTTCGGTACGAAAACGGGTTGCCGCTCGATAGCGGCCGGTGGACACAATGTGTATCGCACGCACCGCTGTGAATGCCGGTCGGCCGACCTATATGCCGATCTCGGCACCGGTTTTGCGCTTTCAGTCTTTTCGGGGGAATCGAGGGGTTATGTCGTATGTAGAGGTACCGGGTGCGAAGGTTCCCATCCGTATGTGGGCGGATCCGGCGTCGGTCGAGGACGGCGCGATGCAGCAGCTGCGGAACGTGTCCACACTGCCCTGGATCAAGGGCCTCGCCGTGATGCCGGACGTCCACTTCGGCAAGGGGGCGACGGTCGGTTCGGTGATCGCGATGCACGGCGCGGTCTGTCCGGCCGCGGTGGGCGTGGACATCGGCTGCGGGATGTCGGCGGTGAGGACGTCGCTCACGGCCAACGACCTGCCGGGGGACCTCTCGCGGCTCCGGTCGAAGATCGAGCAGGCGATCCCGGTGGGCAGGGGGATGCACGACGAGACGGTCGACCCGCGAAAGCTCCACGGCTTCGCGACCAGCGGGTGGGACGACTTCTGGTCGCGGTTCGACGGAATCGCCGACGCGGTCAAATTCCGTCAGGAACGCGCCACGAAACAGATGGGAACGCTCGGAAGCGGGAATCACTTCATCGAGTTCTGTCTGGACGAGGCGGGAACGGTGTGGCTGATGTTGCACTCCGGTTCCCGGAACATCGGCAAGGAGCTCGCCGACTTCCACATCGGGCAGGCCCAGAAGCTTCCGCACAACCAGGGCCTCGTCGACCGTGACCTGGCGGTCTTCATCGCCGACACCCCGCAGATGGCGGCGTACCGGAACGACCTGTTCTGGGCCCAGGAGTACGCCAAGTACAACCGCTCGATCATGATGGGCCTCTTCCAGGACGTGGTCCGGAGGGAGTTCAAGAAGGCCGGGGTCACGTTCGAACCGGTCATCTCCTGCCACCACAACTACGTGTCGGAGGAGCGGTACGACGGGATGGACCTGCTGGTCACCCGGAAGGGCGCGATCAGGGCGGGCTCGGGGGAGTTCGGGATCATCCCCGGCTCCATGGGGACCGGCTCGTACATCGTGAAGGGCCTCGGGAACGAGAAGTCGTTCAACTCCGCCTCGCACGGTGCGGGCCGGCGGATGAGCAGGAACGCGGCCAAGCGGAAGTTCTCGACGCGGGACCTGGAGGAGCAGACGCGGGGCGTGGAGTGCCGCAAGGACTCCGGTGTCGTGGACGAGATCCCCGCGGCGTACAAGCCGATCGAGCAGGTCATCGACCAGCAGCGGGACCTGGTCGAGGTCGTCGCGAAGCTCAAGCAGCTCGTGTGTGTGAAGGGCTGAGACCCGCCTGAGCGACGTGCCCCGGACCGCGGTCCGGGGCACGTCGCTGTGGGCAGGGGGCAGGGACGGTCTCAGGGGACGAGGCCGGCCATCCCGCCCCCTCCGGTGGCTACGCCGCCGACCGGCTCGGGGGCCGAGAAGGGCGGCGTGTCCTGCTTGCACGTCGTTCCGGCAGGCGGGAGGACGCCGTCGATGAAGTAGCGGCTCTCGTGGTCCTGGACGCAGCTGCTGGGGTTGAGCAGCGCGGTGTGCCCGTAGCCCTCGTTGGTGAGCAGCCGGGCGTCGGCCAGCTCCTTCGTCATGGCCCGCGAGTTCGGATAGGCCGTCGAGGGGTCGTAGGTGGTGCCGACCACCAGGACGGGGTTCGCGGTCGGCCTGTTCCAGGGGCCGTCGTAGCGGCCGGGGGAGGCCGGCCAGGTGGCGCACCCCGCGGCCGCCCAGGTCCAGAAGCGTCCGGCGTCCCCCGCCCGGGCCGCCGAGGCCTCCTCCAGGGCGTGGTAGGCGCCGGGATCGCGCGGGTTGGGGCTGTCGCCGCAGAGCACCGCCGCTGCCTGCTCCTCGCCCAGATACGGACTCGGGTCCGGGACCGGCGGTGCGGGCGGGAAGGGGGCCGGCTCAGGCGTACGGCCCTGCCACAGTGCCTCCAGCCGGCCGGCGAGGCCGGCCCACCCGCTGACGAGGTAGAGGCTGTTCACCGCGTCGGCGACCGTGGCGGCATAGGTCCACGTGCCGACGGGCTCCTTCCGGAGCCGCTGTGTCAGCCGGTCGAACTTGTCCCGGGTGGCCTTCGCGCTGCCCGCGGAGAAGGCGCAGCGGGAGGTGGTGGTGGAACCGCACAGGTCGAGGAACCTGTCCAGCGTCGCCGCCGCGCTGCGGTCCGAGCCCACCCGCAGGAAGGTCGTGAGCCGGGCGTCGCCGGAGGCGTCGTTCGTCCAGGCCGACGGGGCGATGTTGCTGTCCAGCGTCATGGCCCGGACCTTGCCGGGGAAGAGGTTGGCGTAGGTGGCGCCCAGGATCGTGCCGTAGGAGATCCCGTAGTAGTTGAGCTGCGGCTCACCCACCGCCCTGCGGAGCCCGTCGAGGTCGCGGGCGGTGTCGGCGGTCGACACATGGCTCAGGAGCTCGGGGTCCTTCTGTTCGCAGCGCTGGACCAGATCCTTGTATGCGGCGATGAAGGCGGTCCGCTCCTTCTCGCCCACCGGGAAGCCCGCCGCCTTGGTCGTGCTCCAGTCGGCGGCCTCCTCGGGACTCGGGAAGCAGTTCACCGCCGTGCTGCTGCCGATGCCGCGGGGGTCCCAGCTGACGATGTCGAACCGTTCCCGCACCTCGCGCGGGAAGAACCCGTAGTTCTGCGGCATCTGGACCGTCCCGGGGCCGCCGGGGCCGCCGGGGTTGAAGAACAGGGTGCCGACGCGCCGGCCGGGGCCGGTCGCCTTCCGTCTGACGACAGCCAGCTCGATGGAGCGGCCACCGGGGTTGGCGTAGTCCAGTGGCACCTTCGCGGTGGCGCAGTCGAAGGGGCTGCCCTGGACGCAGGGACTCCAGTCCAGCTGCGGGGCGGGCGCGGAAGGGGTGGGCGACCCGTCGGCGGCGACGGGGCCCTGCCCGGTCAGTACCGTCGAGCAGGCCATCGCCGCCGCGATGACCGCGGCCTGACGGCGCCGGGCGGTTATGTGTCCGCGTAGGGGGTGTCGAGGAGGCATGGTCCGGCTCTCTCTTCTGCTGGTGGCCGAGCGCCCGGGACCGCCGACGACCTGAATCCCGGCACGCATTCGCGTCCACGACACAACGGTCCGGTGCCGCGCGCGAGGCGATCGCGGCCGAATGGCCGATCTCCCGCGTCGTGGCCACCGGGGCGGTCCCGGCGTGCGCGAGCCCCGGACCCCTGTGGCGCGGGGTCCGGGGCTCGCCCGGGTCGTCGGCGGTCGGCACTCAGGGGGTGCGGTGCACCTTGGAGTTGGAGGCCTGGGCACGGGGGCGTACCACCAGGAGGTCGATGTTGACGTGGCTCGGGCGGGTGACGGCCCAGGTGATGGTGTCGGCCACGTCGTCGGCGGAGAGCGGGGCCTCGACGCCCGCGTAGACCTTGGCGGCCTTCTCCGTGTCGCCGCGGAAGCGGGTGGTGGCGAACTCCTCGGTCTTGACCATGCCGGGCGCGACCTCGATCACGCGGACCGGCGTACCGACGATCTCCAGGCGCAGGGTCTCCGCCAGTACGTGCTCGCCGTGCTTGGCGGCGACGTAACCGCCACCGCCCTCGTACGTGGACAGGCCCGCCGTCGAGGAGAGGATCACGACGGTGCCGTCCCCGCTCGCGGTGAGGGCGGGGAGCAGGGCCTGGGTGACGTTGAGGGTGCCGATGACGTTGGTCTCGTACATCTGGCGCCAGTCGGCCGGGTCGCCCGTGGCGACGGGGTCGGCGCCCAGCGCCCCGCCTGCGTTGTTGACCAGGACGGCCAGGGACCGGAACGCGGTGGCGAATTCGTCGACCGCGGTACGGTCGGTGACGTCCAGGGCGTAGGCCGTCGCCTGGTGGCCCGCCTCGGTGAGCTCGGCGGCCAGTGTCTCTATGCGGTCCTTGCGGCGTGCGGTGAGCACCACGCGGTATCCGGCGGCGGCCAGTTGCCTGGCGGTCGCGGCACCGATGCCGCTGCTCGCGCCGGTGATGACGGCGATGGGGGTGGCGGCCATGCGAACTCCTCGGACGGCTGGTCGGTGAGGGGCCAGAATAGGCGGGCGGTCCTTGAGCGGGATCAGTGGTCGCGGGGGGCGTACATGATCACCGACATGCCGGCCAGGCAGATCAGTGCGCCGGTCACGTCCCAGCGGTCCGGGCGGTAGCCGTCGGCGACCATGCCCCAGGCGATCGAGCCGGCGACGAACACCCCGCCGTAAGCGGCGAGGATGCGCCCGAAGTCGCCGTCCGGCTGGAGCGTGGCCACGCATCCGTAGGCACCGAGCGCGATGACGCCCGCGCCGATCCAGATCCAGCCCCGGTGCTCGCGCACGCCCTGCCAGACGAGCCAGGCGCCCCCGATCTCGAAGAGCGCGGCTACGACGAAGAGGGCGATGGAACGGGCCACGAGCATGGGGCCAGCGTGTCATGCGGGTGCGGCGGGCCGGGCGAGTGGTGCGGACACGGCGAACCGGCCCTCTCCACGGGCGACGCGTACGTCCTGTGAGCCGGGCCCGCGCGTCAGGGGCCTGGCGCCCTACGGCCCCTCAGGCCGTCGGCGCCTGACTCCCCGCCCCGCCGAACTCGCGTACGGCCTCGGCCACGACGGCTTCGAGACGGGCGTGGTGGGCGCCCCGCCAGTACACCCGCCCACAGGCGGCGCACTGCGCGAACACGTCATAGGACGCCTGCGTGCCCTGCTCCAGCCGGGAGCTCACGGAGTCCTTGTCCGCCGCCGTGAGTTCCCCGTTGCACGCGGTGCACCGGGTCCACGGCGTCAGTACGGGGGCGAAGCGGCCCAGGACGTCACGGAGCTGCTCCTCGGGCCGGTCGCTGTAGACGTACGCCCCCGCCCAGATCTCCCTGCGCCGGAGCAGCCCACGGTCACGGGAGAGCAGTACACGCCGCTGCTCCGCCGAGAGGGCGGCGAGCGCCGGATCACCGATGTCCTCGCTCTCGTACGCCGCGTCCACGCCGAGGAGCCGCAGCCGCCGGGCGAGGGTGCCGAGATGGACATCGAGCAGGAAACGCAGCGGCGCGCCCGGGACCTGCTGAGGGCGCCGCACCGCCCGCACCTCGACCAGTTCGCCCGCGCCGGGGATGTGTGACACGGGCACGGGGCGGCCGTCGACGAGGAGCTGTCCGGCCTCGGTCAGCGGGACGCCGAGGGACTCCACGACGTGTCCGAGTGTCGACGAACCGTCCGTGGTGACGGCCGTGCGCCCGTGGCGGCGGTCGTGGGCGACGAAGAGCCGCAGTTCGGGGGCTACTTCGAGGGTGATCTCGGGTCCGTTCACCTGGTCAGGATGCCATCGCGTGAAGGAGACCGGGCCGGAGCGGGCCCCCTCGGCGGGTGCAGGGCGACGGCGCACCGGCGGAACCCGCCGCGCCCGTGCCTCAGACGGTCTCCTGCCGCCGCGGGGACTCCGCCGGCAGAAAGGGTTCCTCGGCCGCCTCGCAGAAAGCCGACAGCCCGGTGGTGAGGGCCTCCCGGGCGGCGGGGGTCATGCGCTGCATCGCCTGGTACAGGGCCTGCTCGCGGCGGCGCCGTACGTCGCGCAGATGCGCCGCGCCGGCTTCCGTGAGCTCCAGGAGCATCTCGCGGCGGTCGTCGGGGCGAGGCGTCCTGCCGACGAATCCGGCCGCCTGCAGACGGTCACACAAACGGCTGACCGAGGGGGCCGCCGCATCCAGGTGGCGGCCGAG
Source organism: Streptomyces mutomycini (assembly GCF_001700505.1). Classification (GTDB taxonomy): domain Bacteria; phylum Actinomycetota; class Actinomycetes; order Streptomycetales; family Streptomycetaceae; genus Streptomyces; species Streptomyces mutomycini. The sequence goes on along the minus strand of NZ_MAPV01000170.1, from coordinate 43,645 downwards.
TGTCCGAAGATTGATTCCAGGATCGCGTTCGATGATGTACATCACGCGGAGCTGTGCCGCGGAGACGGGTGCGGGCGCCAGGGTGTTACGGCCTCGTTCCCAGGCGATCTCGAGGAGTTCGAGGACCTGCCTGACCTCGGGTGCCTCGTCCGGGGCATAACGGTCGAGCGGGACTGGCTCCTCGCGCATGTGACACTCCCGAGTGGGGCATTTGCCCGTTCCGGCTGGTCGATGTGAACAGTCGAGTAAAGAAAATATGTCAAAGAAAGAAGGACCGGTACAGGTGGACAGACCCAACGGCATCGAGCGTGTACTTCGCGAGGCTGCCCCGCACCAGATCTTTGACGCGCTCCGAGACCTGATCGAGAGCCGTTACGGTGCGTCGCAGGTGGACCTGCTGGTCGCCGACTACGCGATGACCATGCTCCAGCCCGTTGGTGTCCTTCCTCACACCCGCAGCCCGGTGCCGGTCCACGGAAGCGACCCGGGGCGGGCCTTCGGTGCCCAGGAGCCGCACACTGTGCGCAACCCCGATGCATCCACTGTAACCGTGTATGTACCGGTCAGTGTCCGCGGCGACCGGCACGGAGTGCTGAGCATCACACTGCCCGACGACGGGGGCGGCCCCGACGAGGCTCTCGTGGAGGATTTCCGTGCCTGCGCGGACGCGTTGGCGCACGAGCTCGTCGTCGCGGAGCGGGACACCGACCTGTTCCTGCGGGCCCGGCGGGCCGAACGCCTGACCCTCGCGGCCGAGATGCAGTGGCAGCTGCTGCCTGGCCGGTCCTGCGCCCGGCCCGAGTACAGCGTCGGCGCCCAGCTGGAACCCGCCTACGCCGTCCACGGGGACAACTTCGACTGGTCGGCGTCCGCCGACGACCTGACCCTGACCGTCAACAACGGAATGGGTGAGGGCATCGAGGCAGCCCTGCTGACGAACCTCGCGGTCAACGCCCTGCGCAACGCGCGCCGTGCCGGTCTGAGCCTGGCGGACCAGGCGTACCTCGCCGATCAGGCCATCTACGGCCAGTACCAGGGCAGCAGCTATCTGGCCACGCTGCTGCTCCGGTTCGATCTCCCCACCGGCAACGTGGAGATCATCGACGCGGGGTCACCGCGGGTCTGGCGGCTGCGTGCGGGGGTCGTCGAGGCGATCGAGCTGGAGGCGCAGATGCCGCTGGGGATGTTCGAGGACACGGTCTACACACCGCAGCACTTCACCGTCGAGCCCGGGGACCGCCTCTTCTTCGTCAGTGACGGTGTCTACGACGCCTTGTCGCCCTCCGGTGAGAAGTACAGCGTGCGCGCGCTGGTCAGCGCGATCACCGAGACCCGTCTGCTGCCCGCTACGCAGGTGCCGCGGGCGGTGCTGGAGAAGCTGCTCGGCCACCGCGGTCCTGGGCCGTCCATGGATGACGCGCTGGTGCTGTGTCTGGACTGGCACGGCAGGCAGGCCGAGGCCTGAGCGGGCCGCAGGCCCCTGGCGGTCGCACCGGGGGACCGGAATCGTGCAGGCGCGGTGAAGGTATAGAAACCGGCGCGTGAGTGAGGGCCGGTCAGGGTCGTGCGGGCGGACGACACCCGGAGGGCGGGTTGCTATTCCGAGCGCCTCTGGGCGATGGTTGCCGGAGGGAAAGTAATTTCGTCCAGTTGGAAGGTGGTGCGGCTCGCCCCAGGCGGGCCCCCCCTCATGGCTCCTCCGAAGGAAAGTTCCACCACGATCATTCATGAGCAGCCCGCAAGCGGTGCATGGGTCGCCGCTCCCTATCCCGTGGTCGTGGCCGACGGGTCCGGCACGGTCGTCGAGGTGAACGCGGCGGCCGCGTTCCTGATGGACGGTGTGGTGCCGGGCGCAGGTATGACAGACGTGGCACCTTCCTGGCTGGCGGAGGCCCACGCCGACGCCGTCGTCGGAGGCGCGGTTCCCCGCAGCCCGGGCGAGGCGGGCGTACTGCCCTCCGTCCGGGGCCACATCGGGGACCACAGTTTCGAGGCCCACCCGTCGTGGGGCCGGGACGGGCAGGTCGTGTGGTGGCTGGTCGACGACACCGGCCAGCGGCTGGCGGAAGCGGCCCTGAGCACCGAGCGCGAGCGGGCCACGTTCCTCGCCGAGGCGTCCAACGTGCTGATGGCCTCCCTGAACACCGAGCGGTGCATGCTGGCGACCGCGCGGCTCGCCGCCCGGTACCTCGCCGACGCCGCGGTCGTCGTCGCACCGGCCTCCGGTCGCACGATGCCCGTGGCGCACGCCGTCGCGGGCCAGGAGGCCACCCGGGCCCTGGTGGCCGACGACCCGTCCCTCGTGCCGGGGCTGAGCGAGGCGCTCCAGGGCTTCCCGCCCGTGCCCTCGCGGTGGATCGACCCCGTCACCCTGCCCGGATGGATGCTTCCCGAGGGCTTCACCGGACCGATCGGTTCGGTCGCCGTCACCCCGCTTCCCGGACACGGGGTGCCCGCGGGTGCCCTGATCCTGCTGCGCAGCAACGGGCGGGCGGAGTTCAGCGAGAGCGAGGAGCTCTTCGCCCGGCAGTTCGCGGCCCGGGCCGGGGCCGCGCTCTCCGCCGCGCGGCTGTACGCGGAGCAGAGCGACATCACCCGGACGCTGATGCGGGACCTGCTGCCGCCCGATCTCCACCGGGTGAACGGTGTCGAGTTCGCGGGCGGCTACCAGCCGGCCGGAGCGAGGGAGCCGGTGGGCGGCGACTTCTACGACGTCCATCCGGGCGGCACGGAGTCGGAGCCGTCCCTGGTGGTCCTGGGCGACGTCTGCGGCAAGGGCCTGGACGCCGCCGTACTCACCGGCAAGATCCGTAACACGGTGCAGGCGCTGACGCCGATGGCGGACGACCACCAGAAGATGCTGCGGCTCCTCAACGGAGCGCTCCTGAACTCGCATCACACGCGTTTCGCCACCCTGGTGCTCGCCTCCGTCCTGCGCACGGAGAGCCAGGTGCGGCTGCGTCTCACCTCGGCGGGCCACCCGGCCCCTCTGGTGGTGCGCAACGACGGCCGGGTCGAGGAGGCCGCCACGCACGGCACCCTGGTCGGCGCACTCCCGCACGTGGAGGCCCGCAGCGTGGAGGTCCATCTCCAGCCGGGCGAGACCTGCCTGCTCTACACGGACGGGGTCACCGAAGCCCGGGGAGGCCCTCTGGGCAACGAACTCTTCGGCGAGGAACGCCTCGCACGCGCCCTGTCCGGGTGTGCCGGTCTGCCCGGCGCGGCCGTGGTGGAGCGGATCCAGATGCTCGCCTCCCAGTGGCTCCGTGACGGCAGGCACGACGACATGGCCCTCGTGGCGATCACGGCCCCGCGCACCACACACCTGAGTGCGGTGAACGGGCATACGCGGGGCAGGTACACCGCATGAACACGCCTGTCATGACCACCGGTACGGACGACTGCGAGGCGCTGCGGGACCAGCTGTGGGCCGCGGTGACCGACCGGGACGAACACGCCGCCGCGGGCGTCGTCCTCGCCGCGCTGGACGCCGGGACGGACGCGGAGACCGTCCTCCTGGACGTCATCGCGCCGGTCCAGGCGAAGGTGGGCACCGAGTGGGCGGCCAACCGCCTCACCGTCGCGCAGGAGCACGCCGCCAGTGCGATAGCCGAGCGGGTCATCGCGGCCCTCGCGCGCCATCCGTCCACCCGGCGGGTGCCGCGGCCGGGCAGGATCACGGTGGCCTGTGTCGACAAGGAATGGCACGTGCTGCCGGCCCGTCTGCTCGCGGAGGTCCTCACGCTGCGCGGCTGGGGCGTCGACTTCCTCGGCGCCCAGGTCCCCACCCCGCACCTCATCGCGCACCTGCACACCAGCGGTGCGGAGACCGTGGCGCTCTCCTCGTCCCTGTGCACCCGGCTGCCCACCGCGCACGCGGCGATCACCGCCTGCCAGGCCGTGGGGGTTCCCGTCCTGGCGGGCGGAGCCGCCTTCGGGCCCGACGGACGCTACGCGCGCCTGCTGGGCGCCAACGCCTGGGCGCCCGACGCGCGCACCGCCGTCCGGCTGCTCGCGGACGGTATCCCCGCCCCGGATCTGGCCATCGGCCGCACACAGGTGGACGATCTGCCGCACCTGGCCGATCAGGAGTACACCTACGTCGCCCGCAGCCAGGGGCAGCTCGTCCGCGAGGTCCTGACCCAGCTGGAGCAGCGCTTCCCGGCGATGAACGCCTACACGTCCCAGCAGAGGGAGCACACCGCCGAGGACATCGCGCACATCGTGGACCATCTCGCGGTCGGCCTCTACACCGACGACGACGATCTGCTCCCGACGTTCCTGGACTGGACGGCGGGCATCCTCACCGCCCGTTCCGTTCCCGCCAGGTCCATCCTCCCCGTCCTGGACGTTCTCGCAGCCGAACTCCAGGACTTCCCCCGCAGCGTCCGGCTGCTCGATCATGCCCGTCTCGCGCTGGACGCCACGCTGGCGTCGGCCGGTCACAACTCCGGAGCCCCTGCATGACAGCTCTGCCCCACCCGCTCATCACGGTGGCCGTCGAGGCCGGACCCCGGACGGTACGCCTGCGTATCGGCGGCGACCTGGACTACGACACCAGCGGTGAGCTCGCCGCGAAGGCAGAGGCATGTCTCGGCGCGCACGGCCCGGACGACCTGCACCTGGACTGCGCGGACCTGCGGGTGTGCGATTCCATGGGGGTCTCCACGCTGCTCCTGATCCACCGGAGCTGTGCCGCGCGCGGCGTACGCCTCCACCTGGACGCCCCGCCGCCGTTCCTCGAGCGGATCCTCGCGGTCACGGGCATCCGCCACCTCTTCGAGACGACCGCGGCGGACGAACAGCCCGAGCAGGCGCACGCGGACGAGGGCTCGGGGCCGGCCGCCCCGGCGATGTACGGGCTTCCGCCCCGTACGCCCTCGGGCTGAGCGGCGCAGGCCGGACCGCTCAGCGGGGAGCGGCCAGGGCTTCCTCAAGGGTGCTGTAGCAGTCCAGGAGGTGGTCGACGCCGGCGGTGCCGAGCAGGCGCCGCAGAGTCGTCCCCGGAGCGGCTATGCGCAGTTCCGTCTGCTGGTGCACCTGGATGAGCAGGCTCAGGAAAGTGGAGTCCGCGAACGTGACCGCGGCGGTGTCCAGTACGACGACGTCGTGACTGGCGGCTGCCTCCCACATGGCGAGGAACAGCGGGTCGACGGTATCGCTGTCGAGGTCTCCGCGCGCCTGGAGGACCCAGCAGCCGTCGCTTTCGAACTCGGCGGCCACAGGGGCCCGCGCCGGTACGGATCCGGGATGCGGCGGCGGAGGCGGACTGGACATGCCGCAGATTATGCCAAGCGCGCCGGGCCGCGCCGACGGGGCTCGACCGCGTCGGGGGTGTCCCCGTGCGGCGGCTTTCCGCAGGTGGTCAGGCCAGGGCTATCAGGGCGACGATGCGCTTGCCGCCGGGATGGAACGTGATGGACACCCGCTCCGCCAGACGGCACACCAACGGCCAGCCGTAGCCTCCGACATGGGCTGTCCGCGGCGGGTGGGGGGAGGCGACGGGCGCGTCCGTGCTGGCGTCCGCCACGGCCAGCAGGAGACCCTCGCCCGTGAGTTCGGCCGTGAAGCCCGTGAGCCCTCCCCCGTGCCGGAAGGCGTTGGTCACCAGTTCGGAGGTCACCAGGAGGGCGTCGGAGACGACGACCTCCGCCAGGCCCTCCCCGGCCGGTCCGTGGATCCGGGACGCCAGGAGGCGCGTGACGGTCTCGCGCGCTGCCGCCGCGTTGCGGGGCACGGAGGCCGGCCCGCCCGCCGGAGCCGCCCTTGACGGTGCGGCGCCTGGGCCTGCGTCTCCCGGGCCGCGCCCCGGGCTCGTGCCGTACACCGGATGTTCCTTCTCCCCGTTCATGCACTCTCCGACTGCCCGGTGGGCCGCAGGTCACACCATCCGCCCGCGAGAGGGCCGCGGCGGTCGCCTCCGGTCACCAGGTGAACGCCGTTTCCACCGAGTCCGCGACCTCGAAGGCGTCGAGCGTGCCCGTGACCTCGAACAGCCGTCGCAGGGTCGCTGTCATCGGCCCTGCCAGCACCAGGGGTACGCCGGCCTCGCCGTGCTTGCGCCGGCCGTGCAGCAGGGCGTGCAGCCCTGCCGAGTCGGCGAACTCCACCCCCGAGAGGTCCACCACCGTGCGGCGTCCGCCGCCCCTGGCGGCACCCGTCAGCGCTCCGACCAGCTCCTTGGAGCCCGACCACGCGTCAAGGCTGCCGCGGACCCGGATCAGTACGGCCCCGTCGTGCGCGGTCTCGACGACTACGCTCAGATCATCTCCCGTCATGGCGATATCTTCCTACATCGCGCGAGGGGAGCGTCGGCCCTCTCGTGCTCCGGGAGTCCCGGGCGGTGGTGCCGCCGGGTCCGTGCATAGAATCCGCTCCCATGTCGAAGCCTGACGAGCTGCTCGTTGACCTCGCCGCACTGGTGGAGTCCGGGCGCAGCAACCAGATGTCCCTCACGGTGGTCACCGGCGGAGCCGTGATCACCGGCCGGCTGGCTCCCGAAGCGGTGTGGAGCCGACGCGTCTCGGAGGTCCTGGACGACTCGGACCACCTGGGCGCCTTCTCGGCCGTGTTCACACGGCGTGCGGACAGGGACGGGCCGCCGACCCACCTGCACTTCCACGTCGCGCGCATCCTTCAGGGCACGGTGGGTATCCCGGAGACGGGAGGGATGTACCGCGTCGCGATCGAGGACGTGGACGCCTGGACCGTGGGTGACTTCAGCTACCACTGAGGGCTACCACTGAGGGCGACCGCTAGGGCTACGGCTGGGGTCCGGCGGACGTCGGCCGGCCCCACGGGGCGACGGCGTCCCCGGCCCCGCCACGCCAGGAGTCCGCGGCTGGTCCCGGCGGGGGCGCGCCCCCCGCCGGGGGAGTCCCCGGTCAGGGCCACACCAGGCAGTACGCCTGGTGTCCCGCGTCATGCAGGCGGTGGGAGAAGTCCTGCCACTCGTGGAGCAGCTGGTAGACGTTGAACGCGTCGCGCGGACCGCCGCGGTCCGGGACGGTGGACCAGATGAAGGCCGCCGCGCCGACCGATTCCTCGCCGACCTCCCGCAGCGGGTCGACCACCGTCATCGGCAGCTTGACCACGGCGTAGTCGGGATGGAGCACGACCAGCTCCAGCGGGGGGACCTTGTTCAGGGGTATGCCCTCTATGCCGGTGAGGACCATGGCCGCCACCGTCTCGGGCTTGATCTTGCTGAACATGCCGCCCATGCCCAGCTCGTCACCGCCCAGCTCCTCGGGACGCATGGAAATGGGCACGCGTGCGGCGGTCGCCCCGTCAGGGGCTCCGAAGTACTTGTAGGTCACCCCCACCCGTCCACTGCTCCTGCTCCCCGAACCATCGGCACCTTCCGCCTGAGCGTTCCGCAGGCGCTCGGCCTCGCGCCGCCGGTGCCGCCCTCGCCGGGCAGGCTCGGGCCCCAGGTCGTCGGTCCCTTCGCCCACTCCGCCACCGCGATGCATATCTCATCCACCCGACTACTTCTTAGGAGACTCAGCCCCGCCGCGCAACCCGATCATCGTCAGTGACCTCCCCCACGGGCGTGCGGTGAAACACCTGTCCGCAAGACCGTCGACGGCTCTGACACCATGGCATGTGTGAGCTTTCCCCATGACGCCCCAGTTTCGCAGACGCGAGGAGACTGACGCCCTTTCGTTGTACGAGCCTCATACGGGGAGAGCGCGCTCCCCGCTCACCGGCGGCCGGTAATTCCCGGTCAGGCCCCCCGAATCCCGAATCGCAGATCAGGACCAAAGTGGCGTATTCATACGAAGCCCCAATTTCGCAGACGCTTTTCGACCGTGCGTCCCTCGTGACCCCCGGCGGCGTGAACTCACCCGTGCGTGCCTTCCGGGCCGTGGGCGGTACGCCCCGGTTCATGGTGTCCGGTACGGGTCCGTACCTCACCGACGCCGACGGCCGCGAGTACGTCGACCTCGTGTGCTCGTGGGGGCCGATGATCCTCGGCCACGCGCACCCCGAGGTCATCGCCGCCGTCCAGGCCGCGGTGGCCCGCGGTACCTCGTTCGGTACGCCGGGCGAGGGCGAGGTCGCGCTCGGCGAGGAGATCGTGGCCCGGATCGAGCCCGTCGAGCAGGTGCGGCTGGTGTCGTCCGGCACCGAGGCGACCATGTCCGCGATCCGGCTCGCCCGTGGCTTCACCGGGCGCGCGAAGGTCGTGAAGTTCGCCGGGTGCTACCACGGTCACGTCGACGCGCTGCTGGCCGCGGCCGGCTCCGGGGTCGCCACCTTCGGTCTGCCCGACACGCCCGGCGTGACCGGCGCCCAGGCGGGCGACACGATCGTGCTGCCGTACAACGACCTGGAGGCCGTCCGGGCCGCCTTCGCCGCACAGCCGGGTGAGATCGCCTGTGTGATCACCGAGGCGTCGCCGGGCAACATGGGCGTCGTGCCGCCGCTGGACGGCTTCAACGCGGGCCTGAAGGAGATCTGCGCGGCCAACGGCGCGCTGTACATCTCCGACGAGGTGATGACCGGATTCCGTACGTCCAAGGCCGGCTGGTACGGCATCGACGGGGTGCGGCCCGACCTGATGACCTTCGGCAAGGTCATGGGCGGCGGCTTCCCGGCCGCGGCCTTCGGCGGCCGTGCCGACGTGATGGCTCACCTGGCCCCCGCCGGTCCCGTCTACCAGGCGGGCACCCTCTCCGGGAACCCGGTGGCCACCGCGGCCGGCCTCGCCCAGCTGCGGCTGCTCGACGACGCGGCGTACGCGAAGGTCGACGCGGTCTCCGCGGAGCTGCGCTCCCTGGTCGGCGAGGCGTTCACCAAGGAGGGCGTCGCGCACACGGTGTCGGCGGCGAGCAACATGTTCTCCGTCTTCTTCACGGACGGGCCCGTCCGGAACTACGAGGACGCGAAGAAGCAGGAAGCTTTCCGCTTCACGGCGTTCTTCCACTCGATGCTGGAGCAGGGCGTGTACCTGCCGCCGTCCGCCTTCGAGTCCTGGTTCGTCTCGACCGCCCACGACGAGCGGGCCCTGGAGCGGATCGCCGCGGCGCTGCCCGCCGCCGCCCGCGCCGCATCGGAGGCCGCCGCATGAACGGGAACGCCGGGAACAGCGAGAAGGACATCACCGTCGTCCACCTGATGCGCCACGGTGAGGTGCACAACCCGGACGGCGTGCTCTACGGGCGCCGCTCCGGGTACAGCCTCTCCGAGCTCGGCCGCCGGATGGCGGACCGGGTCGCCGAGCACCTGGAGGGCCGCGACATCACGCATGTCGTGGCCTCCCCGCTGGAGCGGGCCCAGGAGACGGCCATGCCCGTCGCCAAGTCCCACAGTGTGGAAATGGCCACCGACGAACGCCTCATCGAGGCGGCCAACGTCTTCGAGGGCAAGACCTTCGGGGTCGGCGACGGCGCGCTGCGCAGGCCCGAGAACTGGAAGCACCTCACCAACCCCTTCAAGCCGTCCTGGGGTGAGCCGTACATCGATCAGGTCGTACGGATGATGGGCGCCCTGGACGCCGCGCGCGACGCCGCGCGGGGGCACGAGGCGGTCTGCGTCAGCCACCAGCTGCCGATCTGGATCGTGCGGAGCTTCGTGGAGCGGCGCAGGCTGTGGCACGACCCGCGCAAGCGGCAGTGCACCCTGGCCTCGCTGACGAGTTTCACGTACCAGGGGGACAAGATCGTGTCCGTCGGGTACACCGAGCCCGCCCGGGATCTGGTGCCTGCGCATCTGCTCGCGGGTGCGAAGCCGGTCAAGGGGAAGTCCAAGGCCTTCGGGGCCTGAGGGCTCGCCGGGGCCGGGGCCCCGCCCTTCTGTGTGTCATGTGCAGCACCTGTAAGGGTCTGTTCACGTGACAACTTTTGTGATTATCGGCGGAACCCCCGTGTTGCATTCCTCATCTAAGCCATCGCCAGTTTGTATGGCATTGAGGTAATACGACCGCAGATGGGGACGCTATGCGTGAAATGAACCGAAGGGGCCTGCTCGGGGCCGGACTCGGAGCCGCAGCCGCACTCACCATGACCGGCTGCGGCTCCCTCGGGTCATCGGGCGGCGGTGGAACGGAACCCGAGAAGGGCGGCAGCGGAGGCAAGGGGACGCACGGCAGCGGCGGCTCCTCCGAGAAACACGTCAGGCTGATCGGCGACGGTTCCACGGCGGACACCGGGAAGCAGCCGAACCAGCCCACGGCCCCCGTCCCGCTGGAACCCGGTCAGACTCCGCCGCAGTTCGTGATCTTCTCCTGGGACGGGGCGGGCGAGGTCGGCAACGGGCTCTTTCCCCGCTTTCTCGAACTCGCCGGGGAACACGACGCGGCGATGACCTTCTTTCTCTCGGGGCTCTATGTGCTGCCCGAGTCCAAGAAGTCCCTGTACCGGCCGCCCAACAACCCCCGTGGCGCCTCCGACATCGGCTACCTCACCGACGACCACGTCAAGCAGACCCTGAAGTACGTCCGTCAGGCATGGCTCGACGGGCACGAGATCGGCACCCATTTCAACGGGCATTTCTGCGGCGGTTCCGGATCGGTCGGCGACTGGACGCCCGCGCAATGGCGGAGCGAGATCGACCAGGCCGTGTCGTTCGTCACCGAATGGCGCACGAACACCGGCTGGGAGGACGTCGAGCCGCTGCCGTTCGACTACCGGAAGGAATTGGCAGGGGCCCGCACGCCCTGTCTGCTCGGCCAGGACAACCTCCTGCCCACGGCGAAGCAGCTGGGCTGGCGCTACGACGCGAGCTCGCCCGGCGGCCTGCAGATGTGGCCCGAGAAGCGCCAGGGCGTCTGGGACCTCCCCCTGCAGGGCATTCCCTTCCCCGGCCACACCTTCGAGGTCCTCTCCATGGACTACAACATCCTCGCCAACCAGTCGAAGAATTCGACCAACGGCATGCCCTCGCGCTATCCGGGGTGGCGCACCCAGGCCACCGAGGCCTATGTCGCCGGATTCGACCGCGCCTACGAGACGAACCGTGCGCCCTTCTACATCGGCAACCACTTCGAGGAGTGGAACGGCGGCATCTACATGGACGCCGTGGAGGACGCGCTCAAACACATCGCCGGCAAGCCGGATGTGCGTCTCGTCTCCTTCCGGCAGTTCGTCGACTGGCTCGACGTACAGGACCCGGCGGTACTCGCGAAGCTCCGTACGCTTCAGGTCGGACAGGCGCCCGCGGGTGGCTGGAACTCCTTCTTTAAACAGGCTTGACAAGGGGCTTTACGGGCACCGAGGGGGGTGCCCAAGATCCCTGGAACTGCCATGCGAAACTTTTCACATGAGCTCTGGCCGTGCACCCCGACGCCGCTCCACCCTGCTCGCCGCCACTGCCGTGGCCGGTGTCCTGACCCTGTCCGCATGCAGTGGTGACGGCGGCCAGGCGGGCGGTGGCGGCAACACGAACTTCGTCACCGGCAGCGGAGGGATCTCCACGGTCGCCAAGGGCGAACGCACCGACGCGCCGAAGCTCGACGGGGCGACCCTGGACGGCACGTCCCTCGACATCGCCGACTACAAGGGCAAGGTCGTCGTCCTCAACTTCTGGGGATCGTGGTGCGGCCCCTGCCGTGCCGAGGCCAAGCACTTCCAGAAGGTCTCGAAGGAGACCGAGGACCAGGGCGTCCAGTTCGTCGGCATCAACACCCGAGACCCCAAGAAGTCCCTCGCGGTCAGCTTCGAGGAGGACTTCGGGGTGACCTACCCGAGCATCTACGACCCGACCGGGAAGCTGCTCCTGCGCTTCCCGAAGGGCACGCTGAACCCCCAGGCCATCCCGTCGACCGTGGTCGTCGACCGGGACGGGAAGCTGGCCGCCCGCACGCTCGCCGCCCTCGACGCGGAGAAGCTGCGGAAGATGATCGACCCGCTGATCGCGGAGAAGTGACGCCGTGCTCCAGCTGGCCGCGGCAACCGGTTTCAACGACACCGTCTTCAACGGTGCGCTGCTGGTGGCTCTGCCCATCGCCCTGCTCGGCGGTCTCGTCTCGTTCTTCTCGCCGTGCGTCCTGCCACTCGTGCCGGGGTACCTGAGCTACGTCACCGGCGTCAGCGGCACCGACCTGGCCCAGGGCCGGCGCGGCAGGACCGTGACGGGCGCCTCTCTCTTCGTGCTCGGCTTCACCGCCGTCTTCGTCTCCGGCGGGGCGCTCTTCGGCTACTTCGGCCAGACCCTGCAGGACTACAGCGGGATCCTGTCCAAGGTCCTCGGCGTACTGATGATCCTGATGGGCGTCTTCTTCATGGGCCTGATGCCCTGGATGACCCAGCGCGAATTCCGCATCCACAAGCGCCCGGTGACCGGACTGGCCGGCGCGCCCCTGCTCGGTGCGCTCTTCGGGATCGGCTGGACGCCGTGCCTCGGCCCGACGCTCTCCGCCGTCAGCATGCTCGCGGTGGACCAGGGGACCGCGGGCCGCGGAGCGGTGCTCTCCGTGGCCTACTGCATCGGGCTCGGCGTCCCGTTCGTCCTGGCGGCGGTCGCCTTCCGTAAGGCGCTCGGAGCGTTCGGCTGGGTCAAGCGCCACTACGCGTGGGTGATGCGGATCGGCGGCGGCATGATGATCGTGACCGGAATACTCCTGCTGACGGGTGCCTGGGACGCGCTCCTGCAGGAGATGCAAGTCTGGTCCGACGGCTTCACTGTGGGGATCTGAGTTTTCATGAGCAACACGAACACCACGGACGAGCGCGACCTCGGCCAGGCCGGGGATCAGCTCTCCACCGCCCCGCGCGAGGAGTCCGCCGCCTCCCTGCCGTCGATGGGCGTCATCGGCTGGGCCCGCTGGTTCTGGCGGCAGCTCACCTCGATGCGGGTCGCGCTGATCCTGCTCTTCATGCTGTCGCTCGGCGCCATCCCCGGCTCGCTCATCCCGCAGAACAGCGTGGACGAACTGAAGGTGCAGACCTTCAAGGAGGCCCACACCACGGTCACGCCGGTCTACGAGAAGCTGCAGTTCTTCGACGTCTACAGCTCGGTGTGGTTCTCCGCGATCTACATCCTGCTGTTCGTCTCGCTGATCGGCTGCATCGTCCCGCGCACCGCGCAGTTCGTCGGCCAGCTGCGCGGCCGCCCGCCCGGCGCCCCGAAGAAGCTGACCCGGCTGCCGGCGTACACCACCTGGCGCACCGACGCCGGACCCGAGCAGGTCCGAGAGGCCGCTCTCAGCATCCTGCGCAAGCGGCGCTTCCGCTCAGACATGGCCGGTGACGCGGTCGCCGCCGAGAAGGGCTATCTGCGCGAGACCGGGAACCTGCTGTTCCACATCGCTTTGATCGTCATGCTGGTCGCGTTCGCCGGCGGGCAGCTCTTCAAGTCCGAGGGCGGCAAGCTGATCGTCGAGGGTGACGGCTTCGCCAACACGATCACCCAGTACGACGACTTCAAGTCCGGATCGCTCTTCGACAACGACGACCTGGCCCCCTTCAGCTTCGACCTCCAGGACTTCGTCGGTACGTACGAGCGCAGCGGCCCCCAGCGCGGTACGCCCCGGACCTACGAGGCCAGGGTGACGTACGCCGAGGGCGCGGACGGGGAGACGAAGAAGAAGGTCATCGAGGTCAACAAGCCGCTCGCCGTCGACGGCACGAAGGTCTACCTCAACGCCCACGGCTACGCCCCGGTCATCTCGGTCAAGGACGGCCGGGGCAAGGAGGTCTACAGGACCTCCGTGCCCCTGCTGCCCATCGACAACAACGTCACCTCGACCGGTGCGATCAAGGTGATGGACGGCTACAAGGACAGGAACGGCAAGAAGACCCAGCTGGGCTTCCAGGCGTTCTTCGTCCCGACGTTCGCCGGTGACGGCCAGGGCACGATGTTCTCGCAGTACCCCGGCCTCGACTACCCGGTTCTCGCGCTCAACGGCTACTACGGCAGCCTCGGCGTCGACTCCGGGCTGCCGCAGAACGTCTACCAGCTCGACACGTCCAAGATGAAGGAGTTCAAGGACAGCAACGGGGACAAGCTGAAGAAGCGGCTGCGCCCCGGCGAGACCATGAAGCTCCCCGACGGCGCGGGTTCGGTCACCTTCGAGGGCGTCGACGAATGGGCCAGCTTCCAGATCTCGCGCCAGCCCGCCAGCGGCTGGGCACTCACCGGCGCCGTCGCCGCCATCATCGGGCTCGCCGGTTCGCTCTTCATCCAGCGCCGCCGGGTGTGGGTGCGGGCCGTACGGGGACCGGACGGTGTCACCGTCGTCGAGATGGCGGGCCTCGGCCGCAGCGAGTCCGCGAAGCTTCCCGAGGAGCTGGCCGATCTCGCGGTCGCCCTCAACACCGTGGCGCCGACCGCACCCGACCCGGAGCCGGACCCCGCGCCCGGGACCGAGCCCGGACAACCTGCCGAAGAACCTGCCGAAGGGGCTGAGAAGTGAATCTCGCCGCCGCAACCAACGAGAATCTGGCGAACATCAGCAACACGCTGATCTACTCGTCGATGGCCGTCTACACCCTGGCCTTCTTCGCGCACATCGCGGAGTGGGTGTTCGGCAGCCGCAGCAAGGTGGGCCGCACGGCCGCCGCGCTGAAGAAGGACTCGTCCACCGCCGCCTCCCCGGTGATGGTGCGGGCCGCGCAGGCGGGCGGCACCACGGTGCTGGAGCGCCCGAAGGTCGTCACCCGTTCCGCCGCCGGGACACGCGACGTCCCGGACGGCCCCGGGGCCGCCGGCGGCACCTTCAAGGGTGACCTCTGGGGGCGGATCGCGGTCTCCCTGACCGTCGTCGCCTTCGCCGTCCAGGCGGGCGGGGTCGTCGCGCGCGCCCTGTCGGTGCAGCGTGCCCCCTGGGGCAACATGTACGAGTTCTCGATCACCTTCTCCACCGTGGCGGTCGGCGCCTACCTGACCCTCCTGGCGCTCAGGAAGAACGTCCGCTGGATCGGGCTGCTGCTGGTCACCACCGTCCTGCTGGACCTCGGCATCGCGACCACCACGCTGTACACCGACAGCGACCAGCTGGTCCCTGCGCTGCACTCCTACTGGCTGTGGATCCACGTCTCCACCGCCATCATCTGCGGCGCCGTGTTCTACCTCGGCGCCGTCGGCACGCTGCTCTACCTGTTCCGCGACAGCTACGAGAACAAGATCGCGAGCGGGGGCACACCCGGGAAGTTCGCAACCTCCGTCATGGAGCGGCTGCCCGCCGCGAAGTCCCTGGACACCTTCTCGTACCGCATCAACGCCGCCGTCTTCCCGCTCTGGACGTTCACGATCATCGCGGGCGCGATCTGGGCGGGCGACGCCTGGGGCCGCTACTGGGGCTGGGACCCCAAGGAGGTCTGGTCCTTCATCACCTGGGTCGCGTACGCCGCCTACCTGCACGCCCGCGCGACGGCCGGCTGGAAGGGCCGCAAGGCCGCCTACCTGGCCCTGGCCGCCTTCGGCTGCTGGCTGTTCAACTACTACGGCGTGAACATCTTCGTCACCGGCAAGCACTCCTACGCGGGAGTCTGACCGGAACACCCGCACACGACGGGAGGGCGCGNNCGCGCCCTCCCGTCGTGTGCGCGGTCAGCCGAGGGGAACGTCCAGGACCGCCTTGCGGTGGCTGAACGTCTCCAGGGAGTACCGGCCGTGGTAGCTGCCCATCCCGCTCTCCCCGACCCCGCCGAACGGCAGGTCCGAGACGGTCAGATGGGCGAGGGGCAGACCCATGCCCACCCCGCCGGACGAGGTCCCCGTCAGCAGCCGTTCGCGTACGGAGGGGTCCTGGGTGAACGCGTACAGCGCCAGCGGCTTGTCACGGTCGTTGATGAAGCCGATGGCGCCGTCGAGCCCGTCCACGGTGATGATCGGCAGGACCGGACCGAAGATCTCCTCCCGCATCACGGGGGAGTCCGGGGCGACATCGGCGAGCACGGTCGGAGCGATGTACTTCTCGGCCCGGTCGTGGGTGCCGCCCGTCACCGTGCGGCCGGAGTCCAGGAGGCCCACCACCCGGTCGAAGTGGCGCTCGTTCACGATCCTGCCGTACTCGGGACTGGCGGAGGCGTCCGTCCCGAACAGGCCCTCCACCGCCGCCGCGAGGGCGTCAGCCAGGGCCGGAGCGGTCTCCGGGTCGGTCAGGACGTAGTCGGGGGCGACGCACGTCTGGCCGGCGTTGAGGAACTTCCCGGAGGCCAGCCGTGCGGCCACCGTCTTCAGGTCCGTGTCGCGGTCCACGAACACGGGCGACTTGCCGCCCAGTTCGAGGGTCACCGGTGTGAGGTGCTTCGCCGCGGCGGCCATCACGATCCGGCCGACCGTGCCGTTGCCGGTGTAGAAGATGTGGTCGAAGCGCTCGGCGAGCAGGGCGGTGGTCTCCGGGACCGCGCCCTCCACGACGGCGACGGCGTCCGTGTCCAGGTACTCCGGGAGCAGCCGGGCCACGGCGGCGGACGTCGCGGGCGCCAGCTCGCTCGGCTTGGCGACGACCGCGTTGCCCCCGGCGAGCGCACCCACGACGGGCGCGAGCAGCAACTGCACCGGGTAGTTCCACGGGGCGATGACGAGGACGACCCCGAGCGGGTCCTGCACGGTGTGGGCGGTGGCCCCCGCGAGGACCGCAGGTACGGGGGCGGGCTGGGGCTCCAGCCACGCCTCCAGGTGCTCCAGGGTGTGGTCGATCTCGCGGACGGTGAAGTCGATCTCCGTCCGGTAGGCCTCCTTGCGGCTCTTGCCCAGGTCGGCCCGGAGGGCCTCGGCCAGCTCGTCGCCGCGCTCGGTGAGCAGGGCACGCAGCCGCGTCAGCTGGGCGGTCCGCCAGGCGAGGTCCCTGGTGCGGCCGGTGCGGAAGGTGGCGCGGAGCCTGGCGACGACGTCGGCGGGGGCTTCCCGCACGGTCTCGGCGGCGCTCACAGCGCCGCCAGGATCTCGCGTGCCAGATGCTCGGAGGAGGCCGGGTTCTGACCGGTGTGCAGGTTGCGGTCGTGCACGGTGTGCACCGACCACGGCTCGGCGGCCGCGTAGTCGGCGCCGAGCTCGACGAGGCGGTTCTCCAGGAGCCAGGGCGCCTTTTCCGCGAGTCCGGCCTGGGTCTCCTCGGCGTTGCTGAAGCCGGTCATGCGGTAGCCGGCGAACGGCCAGCTGCCGTCCTCGCGGCGGGCCGGCAGCAGGGCGGCGGGCGCGTGGCACAGGACGCCGACCTGGGCGCCGGAGTCCAGGGCGGAGGTGAGCAGCCGGCCGGACACCTCGCTCACGGCCAGGTCCTCCATGGGGCCGTGGCCGCCGGGGTAGAAGACGACGTCGTACGAGGTGGGCACGACGTCCTCCAGCCGGGCCGGGATGCGCAGCGTCTCGTCGATCGAGGCGAGGTAGGAGGCGACGGCGTCGGCCTGCTCCTGGCCGCCGTTGGCCTCGGCGGCGAGGCTGGCACTGTCCACGGTGGGGGCGACACCGCCGGGCGTGGCGATCGTGATGTCGAAGCCGGCCTGGGCGAAGACGCGGTGCGGGGCGGCCAGCTCCTCGGCCCAGAAGCCGGTCGGATGGGCGGTGCCGTCGTTGAGGGTCCAGTGGTCGGCACCGGTGAGGACGAAGAGTACGGAGGGCATGAGGGGTGCTCCCTACGAGACGCGAGACGTGAGACGCGTGAACATTAAGCTTGATATGCTCAAGCAATACCCTTCATGTAACGGGTCAAAGTTGAGCATGTCAAATGAATGCGGGTGCGTGGCGGACAGCGTCCGGGCCTCCGGACCGCGCGTACCGAACGAAGGATGACCGACCATGACGACGGAACCGGCACCCCGCGCCGTCCCTACGCCGGACGAACTGCTGGAACCCCTCGCAGTGGTCGTACGCGGCCACCACGACGACCTCACCGCCGTCGCCGGCCGTCACGGCCTCAGCACCTCGCAGGCCCGGGCGCTGATCGCCCTCAACGAGCCCATGCCCATGAGCGCGCTGGCCAGTCATCTGGTGTGCGACGCGTCCAACGCCACCGGCCTCATCGGCCGGATGGAGACCCGCGGCCTGGTGACGCGTACCCCGGCGCCCGGCGACCGCCGCTCCAAGGTGGCCTCCCGCACGGCGGAGGGCACCGAGCTGGCGCATCGCATCCGCGCCGAGATGCGCGTGGTGCACGGCGCCCTGGAGGCCCTCACCCCCGAGGAGCGCACGGCGCTGCTGCCCCTGCTCGACCGGCTGGGGCGCCTGCTGTCGTCATGACGGCTCGACGCCATGACGCCGTGAGCAGGGCCTCAGGAGGCGGTCGGCGGGGCCTGGTCATCAGGACCGGTGCCGCTCTCGCGGCGCTTGATCTCGTCCTCGCGGCGGCGCAGGTCCGCCTCCCGGTCGTCGAGGAGCGACTCGTCCTTCTTGCTCCCGTCCTTCTCGTTGTCGTCCTTCAGCGACTTGAGGAAGTCCGGGTTGTCGTCGGGCGCCACCCACGTGGTGCGGCGCCCGCGCTGCCACTGCGAGGGGGTGCGGCCCCCGCCGCGCGTGCTGCGCACCTTGCCCGCGGCGAGCCAGACGATCGGTCCGACGATCCAGAACAGCAGGATGATGAAGACCCAGGCCACCTTCGGCAGGTGCTTCACCTCGTCCTCGGGCGTGTTCAGACAGTCGATGAACGCGAAGATCGTCAGCGCCAGCGGCAGAAGAAAGATCAGGGCCCTGAGCATGGTGCAAGATCTCCCGAGGTGAGGTGAGGAGGCGCACTGACCGCCCCCGGTGACGGGCCCAGGGTAGCCGGTGTCCGATACTGAACGTTATGGCTTACGACGATCTTCGCTCCCTGCTCCGGGCTCTGGAGCGCGAGGGCGATCTCAAGCGCATCAAGGCCGAGGTCGACCCCTATCTGGAGGTCGGCGAGATCGTCGACCGGGTGAACAAGGCGGGCGGCCCCGCGCTTCTCTTCGAGAACGTCAAGGGCGCCTCCATGCCCCTGGCCATGAACGTCTTCGGGACCGACCGGCGGCTGCTCAAGGCACTCGGGCTGAAGTCCTACGCCGAGATCAGCGACAAGATCGGCGGCCTCCTCAAGCCGGAACTGCCGCAGGGGTTCGTCGGCATCCGTGAGGCGTTCGGGAAGCTCGGCGCGGTGACCCACCTGCCGCCGAAGAAGGTGAAGTCCGACAGCGCACCCGTCCAGGAAGTCGTCCTGACCGGCGACGACGTGGACCTCGACCAACTGCCCGCGCTCTTCACCTGGCCCGGGGACGGCGGCTCCTTCTTCAACCTGGGCCTCACGCACACCAAGGACCCCGAGTCGGGAATCCGCAACCTCGGGCTCTACCGGCTGCAGCGCCACGACAAGCGCACCATCGGGATGCACTGGCAGATCCACAAGGACAGCCGCAACCACTACCAGGTCGCCGCCCGGCGCGGTGAGAAGCTGCCCGTCGCCATCGCGTTCGGTGCGCCGCCCGCGGTCACCTACGCCTCCACGGCGCCGCTGCCCGGGGACATCGACGAATACCTCTTCGCCGGCTTCGTCCAGGGCAAGCGGATCGAGATGGTCGACTGCAAGACCGTCCCCCTCCAGGTCCCCGCGCAGGCGGAGGTCGTCATCGAGGGCTGGCTCGAGCCGGGTGAGATGCTGCCCGAGGGGCCCTTCGGCGACCACACCGGCTTCTACACCCCGCAGGAGCCCTTCCCCGCGCTGAAGATCGACTGCGTGACGATGCGGAAGCGTCCGCTGCTGCAGTCGATCGTCGTGGGCCGGCCGCCCACCGAGGACGGTCCGCTGGGGCGGGCCACCGAGCGGTTCTTCCTGCCGCTGCTCAAGATCATCGTCCCGGACATCGTGGACTACCACCTGCCCGAGGCGGGTGGCTTCCACAACTGCGCGATCGTCTCGATCGACAAGAAGTACCCGAAGCACGCCCAGAAGGTCATGAGCGCCATCTGGGGGGCGCACATGATGTCGCTGACCAAGCTGGTCGTGGTCGTCGACGCCGACTGCGACGTCCACGATCTGCACGAGGTCGCCTGGCGGGCGCTGGGGAACACCGACTACGCGCGGGACCTGACGGTCACCGAAGGTCCGGTCGACCATCTCGACCACGCCTCCTACCAGCAGTTCTGGGGTGGCAAGGCGGGTATCGACGCCACGCGCAAGCTGCCCGAGGAGGGGTACACGCGGGACGGGGGCTGGCCGGAGATGGTCGAGTCCGACCCGGAGACGGCGGCGAAGGTCGACCGCCGGTGGAAGGAGTACGGCCTGTGAGTGCCTCAGCCTCGGCAGCCGCTGTCCCGCAGCCGCGCAGCAGGTCCCGCGCGTTCCTGCGGCTCGTGATGATCGAGCACTCGGTCTTCGCGCTGCCCTTCGCCTACATCGCCGCACTGACCGCGATGTTCCGGGTGGACGAGAAGATCCACTGGGGCACGCTGCTGCTCGTGACCATCGCGATGGTCGGGCTGCGTACGTTCGCGATGGCCGTCAACCGGATCATCGACCGGGAGATCGACGCCCGTAATCCGCGGACGGAGGGCCGGGAGCTGGTGACCGGCGCCGTCACGGTGCGGTCCGCGTGGACCGGCGCGATCGTGGCCCTCGTCGTCTTCCTGGGCGCCGCGGCCCTGCTGAACCCCCTCTGCCTGGTGCTTGCCCCGGTCGCCGTCGTGCCGATGGTCGTCTACCCGTACGGCAAGCGGTTCACGAACTTCCCGCACGCGATCCTGGGCCTCGCCCAGGCCATGGGGCCGATCGGCGCCTGGCTCGCGGTGACCGGGAGCTGGTCGTGGGACGCGGTGATCCTGGGACTGGCCGTCGGCATCTGGATCGGCGGTTTCGACCTGATCTTCGCCTGCCAGGACGTCCGGGCCGACCGGGCCCACGGAGTGCTCTCCTTCCCCGCGCGCTTCGGGATCCCGGCCGCGCTGTGGGGCGCACGGGTCTGCCATGTGGTGACGACCGGGCTGCTGGTGTGGTTCGGACTGGCGACGGACGCGGAGGTCTTCTACTGGATCGGCATGGTGATCGTCGCCGTGGCCTTCGTCTACGAGCACCGGGTCGTGCGGCCGCACGACCTGTCCCGGCTCAACCGGGCCTTCTTCTCGGTCAACGGCTTCATCGGGATAGCCCTCTTCGCCTGCGCGCTGCTCGACCTGCTGGTGCGCGGCCTCACACCGTGACGCGCGGCCTCACACCGTGACGTAGCCCTTCGGCTCCCGCGGGCGGCGGGGCCTGCGGAAGAGGAAGGCCGCCGCCACCCCGCCTATGAGCCCGAAGAGATGGCCCTGCCAGCTGATGCCGGAGTCGGTCGGCAGCACGCCCCAGAGCAGCGAGCCGTAGACCGCGGCCACGACCACGCCAGTGACGATGTCCAGCGGGCTGCGGTTCACGAAGCCGCGGACCAGCAGATAGCCGAGCAGGCCGAACACCACGCCCGACGCCCCGAGGGTGACCGTGTCCGGTGGTGCGGTGATCCAGACGCCGAGGCCACTCGTCACGATCACCACGAGGACCACGGACGCGAACCTCGCCGTCCCGCCGAGCGCGGCTATGAAGCCGAGGACGAGCAGCGGGACGCTGTTGGACGCCACATGCTCCCAGCCGCTGTGCAGAAACGCGGACGGCACGATGTCGGCCAGCTCCGCGGGCTCGCGCGGGCTGACGCCGTAGGTGTCGAGGGAATGGCCCGTGGCCGTGTCGACGGCCTCCAGCAGCCACAGCAGCGCGATCCAGAGGAGCATCACCGCGCCGGCGGTCACGGCCCGTGCGGTGGCGCTCGTGCGTGTGCCCGTCATGGTCACCCCCTGTCCATGGCTGTTCTCTCATCCGTTGCAACGTCCGAAGGGCCTGGCTCAGTTCCTGGAGCGGGGTGCCGGATAGGCTCGGTGGTGTGACAGCCGGGACTTCGATGACTCAGCAGCAGCGCAGACCTTGGATTGTCGGGGTGTCGGGCGCATCGGGCACCCCCTTCGCGGCCTCGGTGCTGCGCGGGCTGCTCGCCGCAGGGGAGAGCGTCGATCTGGTGGTCAGCCGTGCCTCACGGCTGACGCTGCTGGACGAGACGGGGATCGCCTTCCGTGACGCCCACTGGCAGGAGGACCTGCGGAGCTGGCTGGCGCGGGGAGCCGACGGGAAGCCGGACACCTTCCGGCCCGACATCGGCCCAGTGCGTCACTGGGCGGCCGGGGATCTGGCGGCCGGGCCTTCCTCGGGGTCGTACCCGGCGAAGGGGATGCTGATCGTCCCGGCGTCGACTGCGTGCGTGGCCGGGGTGGCGCTCGGACTCTCGAAGGATCTGCTCCAGCGGGCCGCGAGCGTGACGCTCAAGGAGCGGCGGAAGCTGGTCGTGACCGTACGCGAGACCCCGCTCAGCGGCTCGACGCTGAAGCAGATGGTCGCGCTCGACGAGGCGGGCGCCGTGGTGCTGCCCGCCTCTCCGGCGTTCTACGCGGGGGCGACGCACATCCAGGATCTGGTGGACTTCGTCGCCGGGCGGGTGCTGGACGCGGCGGGAGTGCCGCACCAGCTGTACCGCCGGTGGGAGGGGGAGCTCGGTGGCGCCTCCCGGAGCTGAGCCGGTGGGGGTCAGCGCTTCTTGCGGCTCATCCGCGGGGTGCGGGTGCGGTCGGCCGGGCGGGTGGCGGCGGGCTGGTGGGCACGCGAGCGGTTGGCCAGGTCCTGCATCTCGCGCATCCGGGCGTAGGCCATCTCGAGCGTGTACACGGTGAAGTCACTCCTGAAGATTCGAAAGTATTTTTTGGATGATGAGAAAGATTTACAGGGTTTGACCCTGTCGCGCCTTAGATTCTACACGTAAACTTGCGGTACTGCTGAACAATGGAAGGTTTCAGTCACATGGACGCGGTGGACAGGCAGCTCATCCAGGCCCTCAGAGAGAACGGCAGAGCCTCGTATGCCGAGCTGGGACGGCTCGTAGGGCTCTCCGGGCCCAGCGTCACCGACCGCATCAACCGGCTGGAAACCGCCGGTGTCATCACCGGCTACCGCGCGACCGTCGACGCCGCCTCGCTCGGACTCGGCGTCACCGCGCTGATCGGCATCTCCCTCTCCGACGCAGCCGACCACGAGGACGTCGCGCACCGGCTGAAGGACCTCGCCGAGATCGAGGACTGCTGGTTCATCGCGGGTGACGACTCGTTCATGCTCAAGGTGCGGGTGGGTGACGTGGACGGCCTCGAGAGGACGATCCGCAGGCTCAGCGGCACGAGGGGCGTCTCCCGGACCCGTACGACGGTCGTGCTCTCCACCAAGTGGGAGAACCGGGTCGGGGAGCTCCCCGAGGAGGAGTGACGCGGGCCCCTCCGCGCGGGAAGGCGGGGGTCCCGCGCGCGGGAGGACGGGGGTCCTGCGCGTGAGAGGCGGGGGAGTAACGTGGGCCGTCTGATCTGTTGCACGGAGACATGGGAGGCGCCCTAGTGGACGCGGGACTCAAGCGCGAGCTGGAGGAGAAGGTCCGGGCCGGCGAGCGGCTGACCCGCGAGGACGGGATCGCGCTCTACGAGTCCGACGACCTCGCGTGGCTCGGCGGGCTGGCCCACGAGGTGCGTACGAGGAAGAACGGCGACGTCGTCCACTTCAACGTCAACCGTCACCTCAACATGACCAACGTGTGCACCGCGTCATGCGCGTACTGCTCGTTCCAGCGCAAGCCGGGCGAGAAGGACGCGTACACCATGCGCATCGAGGAGGCCGTCCGCCTCGCCAAGGCGATGCAGGGCGAGAACCTCACCGAGCTGCACATCGTCAACGGGCTGCACCCCACCCTGCCGTGGCGCTACTACCCGCGCTCGCTCAGCGCGCTCAAGGAAGCCCTGCCGGAGGTGGCGCTCAAGGCGTTCACGGCGACGGAGATCCACCACTTCGAGACGATCTCCGGGCTCTCCGCCTCCGAGATCCTCGACGAACTGATCGAGGCCGGTCTGGAATCGCTGACCGGCGGCGGCGCGGAGATCTTCGACTGGGAGGTCCGCCAGCACATCGTCGACCACAACACCCACTGGGAGGACTGGTCGCGCATTCACCGCCTCGCGCACGAGAAGGGTCTCAAGACCCCCGCGACGATGCTGTACGGGCACATCGAGGAGCCCCGTCACCGCGTCGACCACGTGCTGCGGCTGCGGGAGATGCAGGACGAGACCGGTGGCTTCCAGGTCTTCATCCCGCTGCGCTACCAGCACGACTTCGTGGACATGAAGGACGGCAAGGTCCGCAACACCCTCCAGGCGCGGACATCGATGGCGACCGGCGCGGAGGCGCTCAAGACCTTCGCGGTCTCGCGCCTGCTCTTCGACAACGTCCCGCACGTCAAGGTGTTCTGGGTGATGCACGGCGTGCAGACGGCGCAGCTCGCGCTCCAGCACGGTGCCGACGACATGGACGGCTCGGTCGTCGAGTACAAGATCACGCATGACGCCGACGACTACGGCACCCCGAACAAGCTCGGCCGCGAGGACCTGCTGGACCTCATCCGTGACGCGGGCTTCCGGCCCGTGGAGCGCAACACCCGGTACGAGATCCTGCGCGAGTACCCGGGTCCGGACGCCGGCCGGCGCGAGACGCCGCAGCCGATGCGCGTCTGAGGCCTCACGCCCGCCCGGCGCCCGGCGCCCCGCGTGGGTGCCCAGGTGTCCCGCTGTACGGAAGTCCCGGCCCACCGTCCCCAGGCCGGGGCTTTCTCGCGTGGTGGACGCCGTTTGAAGAGCCCCTCGCGTAATAGTTAATCTCCGCATATGGCGCTTACCTTCACCGTGGATCCCGCATTCGACCGAACCCTGCGGGACGGCATCACCGCGCTCTGGGCCGACGTCAGCAACGCCGGTGGCGCCGTCGGCTTCGTGCCGCCCGTCGCCGAGGACGAGGTCCGGGCCGAGCTGGTCAAGCACCTCGCGGCGATGGCCGAGGGCCGCACCCACCTCGTCGTCGGCCGGGACGAGGACGGCACGGTGGCGGCCACCGCCTTCCTCACCCACAACACCCACCGGCTGATGCGGCACTGGATCGGCGCCTACACGGTGATGGTCCACCCGCGCCACCAGGGCAAGGGATTCGGCCGCGCGCTGATGGCGGCCACGGCCGACGCCGCACAGAGGCTCGACGGCATCGACGCCATCCGGCTCACCTGCCGCGGCGGCACCGGGGCGGACCGCTTCTACGCCTCCTGCGGATACAAGGAGGTGGGCCGGGTCCCGAACGCCATCCGGGTCGCCGAGGACGACTACCGCGACGACGTCATCATGCTGCTCCCGCTCTTCCGGTAGCGGTGCCGGGAGAGGTGCCGGGTGCAGCGCCGACAGAAGCGCCGGGAGAAGCGCAGGGAACAACCCAGCGAACTGATCGAATTCGGGGCATGCTTCACTGGTCGGGCAGGATTCCAGACTGCACGACCGCAGGAACGTCGGACGTAGAGAGAAGGCCAGCCCGTGTCCGCTGCCAAGCCGAGCGCAACGATCCGGTACACCGCCATGCGCCTGCTGATTTTCGTGGGCTGCTTCTTCGTCGCCGGCGTGGCGGTCCACTTCGGTGTGCTGCCCTCGGGCGTCGGCGGCTCCAACGTGGTCTGGGTCATCCTCCTCGGCCTGCTGCTGTCCGCGCCCCTCAGCTTCATCCTGCTGCGCAAGCAGCGCGACGAGATGTCCGAGCAGATCATCTCGTCGGTCGACCGGACCAAGGCCAGGCTCGAGTCGAACCGCACCCGCGAGGACAGCGTCGCGCGGTAGGCGCCGCGTAAGGTTCCTCACACCCGCACCCCGTACGAACGAAGCCCCGGACCGGAGCAGCCGCTCCCGGACCGGGGCTTCCGTGTGTCCGGAGCCCCCTGCCGGCCGAGTTGATCGAAAAGCGGACCTTTGAGGTTCCATAAGTTTCAGTGTTAACGTATTCGTCATGATGACAGCAGTGCGCACCCACCACGCCTTGAGCGTCCCGCTCGTGGTGCGCCTGCATGTCGATCTCTGCCGCTGTATGTCCGCGGTCTGTTGCCGCAGCGTCTGACCGGCATCATGCAGCGGCGCCGCCCCTGACGCGGGCGCCGCACCCCCGTCCCCCTGTTCGACCGCACGTCCGTACGTCTGTCCTCGTACGTCCCGATGCGTCACATCTGGAGTGTGTCCGTGTCCGCGAATCCCGCGCCCGCCGCAGAGACCGAAGCCGGCAAGCCGTCCGGTTCCGGTTTCCGCCTGCCCAGCATCCCGTTCTGGATGCAGATAGTCGCCGGTCTGGTCCTCGGCGTCCTGCTCGGGTGGCTCGCCCGCAGCCAGGACATCAGCTGGCTCGTCACCACCCTCGACAAGGTGGGCGGCATCTTCGTCCAACTGCTGAAGCTGGCCGTCGCGCCCCTCGTCTTCTTCGCGATCCTGGTGTCGATCACCAACCTGCGCAAGGTCAACAACGCCGCCAGGCTCGCCACCCGGACGCTGCTCTGGTTCATGATCACCTCGCTGATCGCCGTGGCCATCGGCCTCGCGATCGGCCTGGTCACCAACCCGGGTGCCGGCACCGGCCTCACCCCGAAGGACGGCGCCAAGCCGGAGAGCGCCGGCTCCTGGCTCGACTTCCTGACCGGCATCATCCCGGAGAACGTGATCACCCCGTTCACCGAGCTGAACGTCCTGCAGATCGTCTTCATGGCCGTCGTCGCCGGTATCGCCGCGCTCCAGCTCGGTGAGAAGGCCAAGCCGATCCTCGCCCTCAGCGAGTCGGTCCTGGAGCTCCTCCAGAAGGCCCTGTGGTGGGTCATCCGCCTCGCCCCGATCGGCACCGTCGGCCTCATCGGCTACGCCATCGCGACGTACGGCTGGGACCTGATCGGCAAGTACGCCACCTTCACCGCGGACGTCTACATCGGCTGCGCCCTGGTGATGTTCGGCGTCTACCCGCTGCTGCTCGCCACGGTCGCCAAGGTCAGCCCGCTGCAGTTCTTCAAGGGCGCCTGGCCCGCGATCCAGCTGGCCTTCGTCTCCCGGTCCTCGGTCGGCACCATGCCGGTCACCCAGCAGGTCACCGAGCGTCTCGGTGTTCCGAAGGAGTACGCCTCCTTCGCCGTCCCGTTCGGCGCCACGACCAAGATGGACGGCTGCGCCGCGATCTACCCGGCGCTGGCGGCGATCTTCATCGCGCAGATCTTCGACGTCCAGCTGGGCATCGGTGACTACATCCTGATCGCGTTCGTCTCGGTCATCGGCTCGGCGGCCACCGCCGGCCTCACCGGCGCCACGGTCATGCTGACCCTGACCCTGTCCACCCTGGGTCTCCCGCTGGAGGGCGTGGGCCTGCTGCTCGCCATCGACCCGATCCTGGACATGATGCGCACCGCGACGAACGTCGCGGGACAGGCTCTGATCCCGGTGATCGTGTCGGCCCGCGAGAAGATCCTCGACCACGACGCGTACAACTCGGCGTCTGCCTCCCCGGTCGACGAGCCCGAGGCACGCGAGGCGGAGCCGAAGGGCGTCCCCGTCACGGCGTGACCTTACGCACCCGAGCGCCCCCGGACCGGTGTCCGGGGGCGCTCCTGTGTGCCGGGTGGTCGGTCAGGGCCGCTGGAAGACGACCTCGGGGTTGCCGGGTGTCGGGCCGTCCAGCAGAGGCTGGTGCCGGCCGCGCAGGTGCTGGTCGAGGAAGGCGCCGACGTAGTCGCGGGTGATGCTGACCTCGCGGTCGGTGGTGAGCGTGACCGAGGTGTCAAGCGTCACACCCATCCGGTCCTCCAGGACGGGTACGTCCGTGAAGCTGGAGTGGCCGGCGCCCTCGACCACGAGCCAGCGCTTCCAGCCGTCCAGGTGCGGCCAGCCCTCGTCCCAGGTCTTGTCCTCCTGGCCGCCGGGGGAGTGCACCGCGGTGCCCAGCATCATGAAGGGGCGCTCACCGAGGCCGGATGCGGGAACGCGCTCCTGGAACGCGCCGTCCATGTTGATCCCCGCGTCGAAGCGCGGGTCGGCGAGCATCGCGGAGGCGGCCGCACTGCCCCCGATGGAGTGACCGGCCACGGCGACCCGGTCCGGGTGGATCATGCGGGAGTTCTTCCAGGCGGGGCGGTGGCCGGTCAGCCGGTCCAGTACGAAGGAGAGGTCGGTGGCCCGTCCGGTGGAGACGAGCCTGCCCAGCTCCTCCCGGGCTTCCTCGGGCGCCGACGCCATCTTCTCGCAGGCCACACAGGTCAGGAGCCGGCCGTCGGGCAGTTCGGTCCCGATGGACTCGTAGGCGTGGTCGACGCTCGCCACCACGTAACCACGGCTCGCCAGGTCCTCCGCGAGCGAGGTCATTGTCGCGCGGGGGTTGCCGAAGCCGGGGGAGAGCAGCACCAGGGGGAAGCGTCCGTGGGCCGTCCGCGCGCCGGTGCGGGCGTGGGTGCCGAGCGAGCTGAGCGCCGACGGCTGCACGGTGCCTTCCAGCCCGATGCCCGCCAGCACGAGCCGCGCTTCCCCGGTGCTCATGTACGGAGCGACGGAGCCCGGCCGCCCCGGGCGGGCGGGGTAGTACAGGGACACCATCAGCTCCCGGTCCCCCGCCTCCGGGACCCACGGGTCGATCCGGCCGGGGTCGGTGAGGTGCAGGACCTCCGTGCCGACGGCGTACGGGCCGGTCGGGCGGGGCAGTTCGAGCGTGTCGGTGGCCGTGGTGGCCGTGGTGGCCGTGGTGGACGCGGCCGGTGCGGGGCCGGATAAGGCATGGGCGGAGGCGACGGGCGCGGCCAGCAGGAGCGTGGCTGAGAGGGCGGCGACGGCCGTCCGTCTGCGGAATCTCATCGTCATGCCCGGGACACTAGGCGGCTGAACCGCGCGAACGCATCGTCCCAAGGTGCGATCCTGCGGGGGCCGGGGGCGTACGAGGTGCCACGCGCACAGGGGGCGGCGGGCCACTACCGGCCACCGTGGCCGGGCCGTGTTCCTTCCGTACGACGGCGGACAGGAGTGCGCCGTAGTCTTACCAAGGAGTAGCGCAGTGGGGGCGGGAGGGATGTCTGACGTGAGTGCAGTGAAGAGCAAACGGATGCCGCGCGCGGTGCGTGAGCAGCAGATGATGGACGCGGCCGTGCGGACGTTCGCGCAGCGCGGTTACCGGGCCGCTTCGATGGACGAGATCGCCGAACTGGCCGGTGTGTCCAAGCCGCTGGTCTATCTGTATCTGAATTCCAAGGAGGAGCTCTTCACCGCCTGCATACGCCGAGAGGCGAAAGCCCTGGTGGAAGCGGTTCAGGCGGCGGTGGAGCCGGGGATACCGGCTGACGGGCAACTGTGGTCGGGGCTGAGGGCGTTCTTCACGCACACCGCTGAGAACCCGGACGGCTGGGCGGTGCTGCACCAGCAGGCGAGCTCGCACGGGGAGCCGTTCGTCAGCGAGGTGGGGGCGCTGCGGAAGGAGATCGTTGCGTTCGTGACGGGTCTGATCGGTGCGGCGGCCCGTGAGGCGGGCCATGATCCCGCGCTGGCCGACCGGGATGTGGCGGGGCTCGCGCAGGCGCTGGTGGGGGCGGCGGAGGCGCTCGCCGGGTGGGCCAACGCCACTCCCGGTGTCTCGGCCAGGGAGGCCGCCACCACGCTGATGAACTTCTCGTGGGCCGGCCTGGAGAACCTCATGCACGGGCGCGGCTGGCAGTCCCGGGGGGAGCAGGGCCTCTCGTAGGGCCCCCGGGCGGAGGTCCGCGACCGGGGGCCCGGGTTCAGCCCTCCCGGGTCACGCTGCCGGTGAGGTGGACGCGGCTGCTGCCGCGCACCTGGAAGGCGGTGCCGTCGGCGGCGTACGTGACGGTCGAGGGCAGCGGGACGGGCGCCCTGAAGTCCGCCCGTACGGAACGGATCCGGCCCGGCCCGTCTGTTCCGGTCCCGCCTTCCGTCTCCGCGAGGCAGCGGGCGACGGTCCACATGCCGTGTGCGATGTGCCGGGGGAAGCCGAAGAGCCGTGCCGTCACGGGGTGGAGGTGGATGGGGTTCCGGTCGCCCGAAGCGGCTCCGTACCGCCGCCCGAGGTCGGCGGGCAGCCGCCACTCGGCGACGGCGGGCAGCTCCGGGGGTGTGGCCGGTGACGACGGAGGGGCTGTTGCCGCTCCGGTCGCGTGGCGGGAGAGGTAGCCGCTGCTTGACTCCCAGACGAGTTCGCCGGAGAGCCGCGCCTCGGTCACCATCGTGACCTCGGTGCCGCGTCGGTGGGGGGTCAGCCCGGCCGCGTACACGGTGAGTTCGAGCTCGTCCGTCGGCTGCGGCACCCGGTGGGCGGTGATCTCGATCCAGGTGTGGACCAGGCCGAGCACCGGCAGCGGGAAGCTCCGGCCGGTCATCAGCCGCATGGCCGCCGGGAAGCCCAGCACGTGCGGGTAGGTGAGCGGCAGCGGGCCCGATTCGGCGAAGCCGCAGACCCTGCTGTACGCGGCGAGGGGGCCGGGGCTGATGCGGCCCGGCGCCAGCACCTCACGGTCGGCGGGCAGTGTGGCGTCGGGGCGCCCGGCCCGTTTGAAGGGGGAGGTGACGGCTCCGCGGACGAGGGACAGGCTCAGGCCGGTCATGGATCACGCCCCCAGCAGGCTCTGGCCGCAGACCCGCACGACCTGGCCGTTGACCGCGCCGGACGCGGGCTGGGCGAACCAGGCCGTGGTCTCGGCGACGTCGACCGGAAGGCCGCCCTGGGAAAGGGAGTTCATCCGGCGTCCGGCCTCCCGGATGAGGAGGGGCACGGCGGCCGTCATCTTCGTCTCGATGAAGCCGGGCGCGACGGCGTTGACGGTGACGCCGTGCTCGGCGGCGGCGCGCGGGGCCAGGGAGCGGACCAGGCCGATGATGCCGGCCTTGCTGGCCGCGTAGTTGGTCTGGCCGTTGTTGCCCGCTATGCCGGCGATGGACGCGGTGGCGACGATCCGGCCGCCGCGGTTCACGGTGCCCGCCTCCAGCAGGGCGTCCGTGGTGCGCAGGACGCTGTCCAGGTTGACGTCGATGACCGAGGCCCAGCGGTCGGCAGGCATGTTCGCGAGCCGGCGGTCCCGGGTGATGCCCGCGTTGTGGACGAGTACGTCGAGGCCGCCGGGGGCTGCCGCGGCGATCATGCCGGCCGCGTCGGGTGCGGTGATGTCCAGCGGCAGGGCGGTGGCGCCCAGGCGGTCGGCGGTGCGGACCAGTTCCTCCTGCGCCTGGGGGACGTCCAGGCAGATCACCCGGGCGCCGTCCCTGGCGAGGACGGAGGCGACGGACGCGCCGATGCCGCGTGCCGCGCCGGTGACCAGCGCGGTGCGTCCGGACAGGGGCGCCGCCCAGTCGGCCACCTGGCCGGGGGCGTCGGCGGTGAGTTCGATGACCTGGCCGCTGATGTACGCGGAGCGGGGGGACAGCAGGAAGCGGAGCGTGGACTCGGCGGAGGCGGCGCTCGCCCCGGGGGCGAGCCGCAGCAGCTGTGCGGTGGCCCCCCGGCCGATCTCCTTGCCGAGCGAGCGTACGAATCCTTCGAGGGCCTGCTGGGCCGCCGCCTGGTGGTGGTCGTCGGGGGACGGTGTGGTGCCGAGGACGACGATGCGGCCGCCGCCGGCCAGCGACCGTACGACGGGGTGCAGTGCTGCGTGTACGCCGGCGAGCCCGGCGGCCGTGGTGATGCCGGTGGCGTCCAGGACGACGGCGGCCGGGCGTCCGGCCTGGCCGGTGACCTTCAGGCCGGTCGCGGCGAGGACCGGGCCGAGCGTGTCGGAGTGGGTGGAGTCACCTGCGGTGAGGTGGAGCAACGGCCCTTCGAGGGAAGGGGTTTCGAGTGTCCAGCGGCGGAGCGGCGCGGGCTGGGGCAGGCCGAGCCTGCGGCTGAGGAAGCGGCCGGATGCCGTGCCGGTGAAGTGCAGATAGCGATCGGCCATTGTCTCTGCTCCTGCTCGGTCGTAGATTTACTCCAGAGTAAGGTTACTCAAGGGTCAGGAGTTGTCGAGATGAGTTGGTCGAGTTGATTCCCCTCGCACTTCCGCAGCCGCGCCGGGTCGCGGTCATCGGTGGCAGTCGCATCCCGTTCGCACGCTCCGACGGACCGTACGCGAGTGCGTCGAACCAGGACATGCTGACCGCCGCGCTGGACGGACTCGTCGAGCGCCTCGGTCTGCGGGGGCAGCAGGTCGGCGAGTTCGTCGCCGGCGCGGTCCTCAAGCACAGCCGGGACTTCAATCTGGCCCGCGAGACCGTCCTGGGCTCCGCCCTGGACCCGCGTACGCCGGCGTACGACATCCAGCAGGCGTGCGGCACCGGTCTGCAGGCCGTGATCGCCGCGGCCAACAAGATCGCGCTCGGCGCGGTCGACTCCGCGATCGCCGGCGGCGCGGACACCACGAGCGACGCTCCCCTCGGCGTCAACGACCGGCTGCGCAGGATCCTGCTGGAGGCACGCCGCGCCAGGTCGACGGGCGCCCGGATCAAGGCGCTGGCCGCCGTGCGCCCCAGCCACCTCGTCCCGGACATCCCGCGCAACGCCGAGCCCCGCACCGGCCTCTCGATGGGCGAGCACGCCGCGGTCACCGCCCGGAAGTGGGGCGTGGCACGCGCGGACCAGGACCTGCTGGCCGCCACCAGCCACCAGCGGCTCGCCGCCGCGTACGAACGCGGCTTCCTGGACGACCTCGTCGTCCCGTACCTCGGCCTGGACCGCGACCAGAACCTGCGCCCCGGCTCCACGGTGGAAAAACTCGCCACGCTGAAGCCCGTGTTCGGAGCCGGGCACCCCGACGCGACGATGACCGCGGGCAATTCGACCCCGCTCACCGACGGCGCGGCCACCGTGCTCCTGGCGAGCGAGGAGTGGGCCGAGGCACACGGGCTGGAGCCGCTGGCGTATCTGTCCCTCTACGAGACGGCCGCCGTGGACTACGTGGACGGCGAGGAAGGGCTGCTGATGGCGCCCGCGTACGCCGTACCGCGCATGCTGGAGAGGGCCG
The DNA here is from genome assembly GCF_001700505.1 of Streptomyces mutomycini. Taxonomy (GTDB): domain Bacteria; phylum Actinomycetota; class Actinomycetes; order Streptomycetales; family Streptomycetaceae; genus Streptomyces; species Streptomyces mutomycini. The sequence continues at coordinate 10,883 of NZ_MAPV01000170.1, read as the reverse complement.
GACTGACCGTCGGTGACTTCGACCTCTTCGAGATCCACGAGGCCTTCGCCTCCCAGGTGCTCGCCACCCTGGCCTCCTGGGAGGAGCAGGGGCTCGCCCCCGTCGACAGGGACAAGCTGAACGTGGCCGGATCGTCCCTCGCAACCGGCCACCCCTTCGCCGCGACGGGCGCCCGGATCGTGGCGACCCTGGCCAAGCTCCTCGCGGAGCGGGACGCACCCGGCCGGGGCCTGATCTCGGTCTGCGCCGCGGGCGGCCAGGGCGTCACCGCCATCCTGGAACGCCCCTGACCCAGCCGCGCCTGCCGCACACCCGTACGTGAACGACCCCGCGCACCCAGCAGCCGCCTCGGCGCCGGACCCCAGGGAGGGGCCCGGCGCCGGACCCCATGTCGAGGAGCCGCTCGTGTCCACGCCCGCCCCCGCCGCCGTACCCGCCGCGCCCACCGTTCCCGTCCTGGTCGAGCCGACCAAGGTCAGGGCGGCCGACGGCACCGTACGGGAAGTCTCCGTGCCGCCGCTCGCGCCGACCGTGCGACGTGGCTCGCTCGCCGAGATCCCCTTCGACAACGCCAGGGAGGCTCCCTCCGAGGCGGTCCTCAGCCGCAAGCAGGCCGACGGCAGCTGGCAGGACGTGACCGCCGACGCCTTCGCCGCGGAGGTACAGGCCGTCGCCAAGGGCCTGATCGCGGAGGGCCTCCAGATCGGTGACCGGGTCGCGATCATGGCCCGTACGACCTACGAATGGACGCTGCTCGACTTCGCGTCCTGGGCCGCCGGACTGGTCACCGTGCCCGTCTACCCCACCTCGTCGGCCTTTCAGACGCGCTGGATCCTCCAGGACTCCGGAGCCGTCGCCTGCGCCGTGGAGTCGAAGGAGCAGGGCCGGCTGGTCAGCCAGGAGCGGCAGCAACTCGGGGACCTCACCCATCTCTGGCAGTTCGACACGGGTGCCATAGGCCGGCTGAAGACGCTCGGCCAGGACGTACCCGACGCGGTCGTCGCCGCCCGTCGCGGCTCTCTGGAACCCGACAGCCCCGCGACCCTCATCTACACCTCGGGCACCACGGGCCGGCCCAAGGGCTGCGTCCTGACCCACGGGAACTTCTTCGCCGAGGTCGACAACGCCATCGAGCTGCTCCACCCGGTCTTCAAGTCGGTTTCCAAGTACCCCGCGTCCACCCTGCTGTTCCTGCCGCTCTCCCATGTCTTCGGCCGGATGGTGGCGATCGGCTGCATGCGCGCCCGGGTCCGGCTCGGGCACGCGCCGTCGATCCGGACCGAGGACCTGCTCGCGGACCTGGCCGGCTTCAAGCCGTCGTTCCTGCTGGCCATCCCCTACGTCCTGGAGAAGGTCTACAACACCGGCCGGGCCACCGCCGAGAAGATGGGCCGCGCTTCGTCCTTCGACCGCGCCGCCCGGATCGCACAGCGTTACGGCGAGGCGGTCGAGGCCGCCGAACACGGCACGGGCCCCGGCCCCGGCCTCGGACTCCGTGCCGCGCGTGCCCTCTACGACCCGCTGGTCTACCGGCGTATCCGCGCCGCGCTGGGCGGCCACGTCCGGTACGCGATCTGCGGCGGCTCCCCGCTGGGAAGCAGGCTCGCCGCCTTCTACGCGGGGGCGGGCATGCAGATCTTCGAGGGATACGGCCTGACCGAGACCACCGCCGCGGCCACGGTCACCCCGCCACTCAAGCCCCGTCTGGGCACGGTCGGCTGGCCGCTGCCGGGCACCGCCGTGCGGATCGCGGACGACGGGGAGGTCCTGCTCAGCGGCGGCCAGGTCTTCAAGGGCTACTGGGACACCGAGCGCGGCGAGGCCGCGCCGTATCTGGAGGACGACTGGTTCCCGACGGGTGACCTGGGGTCTCTGGACGAGGACGGCTACCTCACGATCACCGGCCGCAAGAAGGACATCATCATCACGTCCGGCGGCAAGAACGTGACCCCCGCCCCGCTGGAGGACTGGCTGCGCGCACATCCGCTGGTCAGCCAGTGCATGGTGGTCGGGGACAACAGGTCCTTCATCAGCGCCCTGATCACCCTGGAGCCGGATGGCCTCGCCCACTGGCGCCGGATGCGCAAGAAGGAGGACGTACCCCTGCGCGAGCTCGTCCACGACGAGGAACTGCGCACCGCGCTGCAGCGCGCGGTCGACGAGGCCAACCGGCTCGTGTCGCGCGCCGAGTCCATCCGCAAGTTCACGGTCCTGGCGGAGGACTTCACCGAGGAGAGCGGCCACCTCACCCCGTCGCTGAAGCTGAAGCGGGACGCGATCACGCGGGACTTCGACGCGGAGATCGAGGAGCTGTACCGCAAGTAGCGCCGAGGCTCCCGGGGAGTGGGCTCCCCGGGAGCGCATCACCGCATACCGTGGAGCGGCCAAGGACGACGACGGAGGTGCCTCGCATGCGGATCGCCACAACGATCTTCCTCACGGACGAGACGATCACACCGGTACGGCTCGCGCGCGAGCTGGAGCAGCGGGGGTTCGCCGGGCTGTACCTGCCCGAGCACACCCACATCCCGGTGAGCCGGGAGAGCCCGTATCCGGTGGGCGGCGAGCTGCCGGCCGAGTACGGCCGCACCCTCGACCCCTTCGTCGCGCTGGGGCAGGCCGCCGCCGTGACCGAGCGGCTGGCGCTCGGCACCGGCATCACACTCATCGCCCAGCACGACCCCATCGACCTGGCGAAGCAGGCCGCCACCCTCGACCACCTCTCCGGCGGCCGCCTCACGCTCGGCATCGGCTACGGCTGGAACGTGGAGGAGGCCGCCGACCACGGCGTGGAGTGGGCGACCCGCCGCGCGCTCGGCAGCGACCGGCTGGCCCTGATGCGGGCCCTTTGGGCAGACGAACCGACTTCCTACGAAGGGGAGTTCGGCTCGGTCCGGGCCAGCTACGCCTACCCGAAGCCGGTGCAGCGGCCGCGCGGCCCGGTGAACGGCCCGCGTACCCTGATCGGCGGGGCGGCCGGCCCGAAGCTGTTCGCGCGGATCGCCCGGGAGGCGGACGGCTGGCTGCCCATCGGCGGGCGCGGCCTGTCGGAGTCCGTACCGAAGCTGCGCGCGGCCTGGGAGGACGCGGGGCGCGACCCGAAGCAGCTCCAGGTGGTTCCCTACGCCGTCCAGCCGTCTCCGGGAAAGCTGGCGTACTACGCGGACCTGGGGGTCGACGAGGCCGTCCTGCAACTGCCCCCGGCCCCGGAGGCCGAGGTGCTGCGCGCACTGGACGCCTATGCGGCGTATCTGTGAGAAACCTCCGGCCGATAACCTGGCGGGGTGATCCACCGGTGCAACCGGCGGAGCTAAAATCGCATCTATCACCTCCGGACATCGATGGTGCGGCCCGTGTGCGTGTGTGCTCGGCTGCCTTGGGAGCGGGAGCACGATGAACAGGCCGTTGCGCCACATAGCCATCTTCTGCGGGCTGTTGATGCTCGCTCTACTGATACGCACCAACTGGCTCCAGTACGCCGAGCGCGAGGAGCTGGCCACCCACGAGCACAACCGCCGGGTCAAGATCACCCAGTTCGCCACTCCGCGTGGCGACATCATCGTGGGCGGCAAGGCGATCACCGGGTCGAAGCTGGTCGAGGGGACCGACTTCAAGTACCAGCGCACCTTCAAGCAGGGCCCGATGTACGCCCCCGTCACCGGCTACGCCTCCCAGGCGCAGGGCATGTCCCTCCTGGAGAAGACGTACGACAGCATCCTCAGCGGCCAGGACGAGCGCTTCGCCTTCCGGCATGCCAAGGACATCCTCACCGGCGAGGAGCGGCGCGCCGGCGGTGTGGTCACCACCATCGACCCGAAGGCGCAGGAGGCGGCCTACAAGGGCCTGACCGACCTCGACGCACGGGGCGCGGTCGTCGCCCTCGAACCGGCGACCGGCAAGGTCCTCGCGCTGGTCTCGACGCCTTCGTACGACCCCTCGGTCTTCGCCGGCAACTCCTTCAAGGAGGGCGACAAGTTCCAGGCGCTGGTCGACGAGAAGAGCAAGCCGCTGGCGAACCGCCCGCTGCGCGAGACCTTCCCGCCCGGCTCCACCTTCAAGATCCTCACGGCCGCCGCGGCCCTGGAGCACGGCGTCGTCTCCGATGTCGACGCGAAGACCGACGCGGTCTCCCCGTACCCCCTGCCGCTGTCGTCCAGCAGGATCAGCAGTGAGGCCGGCGACGCGACGTGCAACAAGGCCTCCATGAAGACGGCCATGCAGTACTCCTGCAACAACGTCTTCCTGGACGCCGCCCTCAAGGTCGGCGACGAGGGGATGCGTGAGACGGCCGAGAAGTTCGGCTTCAACGAGGACGTCTACTCGGACGACTTCGGCGACATGCTCGCCTCGAAGAGCCTCTACCCCGAGGAGCTCGACAAGCCCGGCACCGCCCTCACCGGCATGGGCCAGGGCAGCCTCACGAGCACGCCGATGCAGATGGCCATGGTGACGGCCGCCCTCGCCAACAACGGCAAGCTGATGCAGCCGTACATCGTGGACAGGCTGATCGGTCCGGACCTGTCCACCCTGGAGGAGCACGAGCCGCAGCTCAAGAGCCAGGCAGTCTCGGAGGAGACGGCGAAGAAGGTCCAGGAGATGATGGAGTTCACCGCCGCCGAGGGCAGCGCGAAGCGCGCCCTGATCGACGGCGTGACGGTGGGCGGCAAGACCGGTACGGCGCAGCGCGGTGACGACGTGAGCAAGGAAGTCCCGTACGGCTGGTTCGTCTCGTACGGCAAGAACCCCGACGGCCAGGCGGTCGCGGTCGCGGTGTTCATCGACCCGACCGCGATGGACATCTCCCGCTCGGACATCTCGGGCGGCGGCCTCGGCGGCCCGATCGCCCGCAGCGTGATGCAGTCGGTGCTGCAGAAGTAGCCGGGTCTGCTCGAAGTGCCGTCGGGAAAAAACGGACAGAAGTTCGGGCGTTATGTCCGATTTTCGTGTCCGTATCTTCCCCACGACCATTGAGAGTGAGCCGGGGGCGACGACCGGTCAGGCCTCGGAGCGCTCGGGTTTTTCTGCGGGCTCGGGCTCGGGTTGCTGAAGTTGATCCGTGTGCCCGGGCTCGGGCGGGACTGGCTGCCCGGGGAGGGCGTACAGCTTGCGCGGGGCGGCGGCGGTCGGCTTCCGCCTCCCGGCTCCGCCCAGCAGCGCCGGAAGCTCGGTCAGGGCGCTGATGCGCCAGTCCGCGGTCTCCATGACGTCCGGGTGATCCGCCCACCAATGACCGTACGGGCCCCGGCGGATGTGGGCCGCCCGCAGTCCTGCGGACTTCGCCGGGAAGATGTCGTCGGCGGGGTGGTCGCCCACGTACAGGGTGGCCTCCGGCGCTGCGCCCGACACGTCCAGTACACGGGAGAAGAACTCCCGGTCCGGTTTGCCGACACCCCACTCCTCCGAGGTGACGACCAGGTCGGCCGGCAGGTCCAGGGCCCGCAGCAGCTTTCCGGCCCGGGCCGTCCGGTCGCCCGCGATGACGACGCGCAGGCCGAGGGCGCGCAGTTCGGCCAGGGCGGGGCGGACGTCGGGGTAGAGGTCCGTCTCGTCGAGGTGCTCGCCGCGGCCGGCCGCCGCACGGGCGTGGTACGCCTCGCTGACGTCCATGTCGGGTCGCAGGACACGCAGCGCGTCGGTGCAGTCGCGGCCCTGCACGACGGCGGCGCCGACCAGCGCGCTGACGGTGTGCGGAGGGACCCCGAGCCAGTTGGCCCACGAGGCCCAGTGGCGGTCGTCGCGGACGAGGGTTTCTCCGATGTCGAAGACGATCGTTTCCATCACCCGGCCGAGCCTATGGGCCAAGCGGGACATAACGGCCCAGGCGCCAGTGCCGGACGGGCGGTTGCGCCTGACAGATGCCCTGGTCCGGAAGGAGCGGGGCGCTCGTATGCTCGGGGCATGACCGATCCTCAGCGCCCCACGACCAACGCCATGCGGCGCGCCCTCCGGCGGGCCCGCGACGGTGTCGCCCTCGACGTGGCCGAGGCCGCCGTCCTGCTCCAGGCGCGGGGAGAGGACCTGACCGATCTCGCCGCGTCCGCCGCCCGGGTCCGTGACTCGGGTCTCGACGCCGCCGGCCGGCCGGGGGTGATCACTTACTCCCGCAAGGTCTTCATCCCGCTGACCCGGCTCTGCCGTGACACCTGCCACTACTGCACCTTCGTCACCGTGCCGGGGAAGCTCCGCAAGGCGGGGCACGGGATGTTCCTGTCGCCGGACGAGGTCCTCGACATCGCCCGCAAGGGTGCCGAACTGGGCTGCAAGGAAGCGCTGTTCACGCTCGGGGACCGGCCGGAGGACCGCTGGCCCGAGGCGCGGGAGTGGCTGGAGGCCGAGGGCTACGACGACACCCTCGCCTATGTGCGGGCCATGGCGGTCCGGGTGCTGGAGGAGACGGGGCTGCTGCCGCACCTGAACCCCGGTGTGATGACGTGGACGGACCTGCAGCGGCTGAAGCCCGTCGCCCCGTCCATGGGCATGATGCTGGAGACGACGGCGACCCGGCTGTGGTCGGAAAAGGGCGGCCCCCACCACGGCTCCCCGGACAAGGAGCCTGCCGTCCGGCTGCGGGTGCTGGAGGACGCGGGGCGGTCCAACGTCCCGTTCACCACCGGCATCCTGATCGGGATCGGCGAGTCGTACGAGGAGCGCGCCGACTCCCTCTTCGAGCTGCGCAGGACGGCCCGCGCCTACCACGGCATCCAGGAAGTCATCGTCCAGAACTTCCGCGCCAAGCCGGACACCGCGATGCGCGGGATGCCGGACGCCGAGCTGGAGGAGCTGGCCGCCGCGATCGCCGTCGCCCGCCACATCCTCGGCCCTTCGGCCCGCATCCAGGCCCCGCCCAATCTCGTCGACGCCGAGTACGCCCTGCTGATCGGCGCGGGCATCGACGACTGGGGCGGCGTCTCACCCCTCACCCCGGACCATGTGAACCCCGAGCGCCCCTGGCCGCACATCGACGAACTCGCCGCCCGCACAGCCGAGTCCGGCTTCCAGCTGCGCGAACGTCTCACCATCTATCCGGAGTTCATCCAGCGCGGCGAGCCCTGGCTCGACCCGCGCCTCCTGCCGCACGTGCGGGCTCTCGCCGACCCGGAGACCGGACTGGCGAAGGAGGGCGTCATCCCGTCCGGGCTGCCCTGGCAGGAGCCCGACGAGGGTTTCAACGCCACCGGGCGCACCGACCTGCACCGCACCATTGACACCGAGGGCCGCACCGGCGACCGGCGCGACGACTTCGACGAGGTCTACGGCGACTGGGAGGCCCTGCGCGAGGCCGCCGCGCCCGGCATGGTGCCGTCCCGCATCGACACCGACGTCCGCCAGGCCCTGAGCCAGGCGGCCGACGACCCCACGAAGCTCACCGACGACCAGGCCCTCGCCCTGCTCCACGCGGACGGTCCGGCGCTGGACGAGCTGTGCCGGATCGCGGACGCCCTGCGCCGCGACGTGGCCGGTGACGACGTCACCTACGTCGTCACCCGGAACATCAACTTCACCAACGTCTGCTACACCGGATGCCGCTTCTGCGCCTTCGCCCAGCGGCGTACGGACGCCGACGCGTACACACTCTCCCTGGACCAGGTCGCCGACCGCGCCGCACAGGCCTGGGACGTCGGCGCCGTCGAGGTCTGCATGCAGGGCGGCATCCACCCCGACCTGCCCGGCACGGCGTACTTCGACATCGCCCGGGCGGTGAAGGAGCGCGTGCCCGGCATGCACGTCCACGCCTTCTCGCCGATGGAGGTCGTCAACGGTGCGACCCGCACCGGCATGTCCATCCGCGACTGGCTGACCGCCGCCAAGGAGGCCGGGCTCGACTCGATCCCCGGCACCGCCGCGGAGATCCTGGACGACGAGGTCCGCTGGGTCCTCACCAAGGGGAAGCTGCCGACCGCCACCTGGCTGGAGGTCATCAGGACGGCGCACGAGACGGGCCTGCGCTCCTCGTCCACCATGATGTACGGCCATGTCGACCAGCCCCGCCACTGGCTCGGCCACTTCAGGACGCTTGCCCGCCTCCAGCAGGAGACCGGCGGCTTCACGGAGTTCGTCACCCTGCCGTTCATCCACACCAACGCCCCGGTCTACCTGGCGGGCATCGCCCGCCCCGGCCCCACCGACCGGGACAACCGGGCCGTCACCGCGATGGCCCGGCTGCTGCTCCACCCGCACATCACCAACATCCAGACCAGCTGGGTGAAGCTCGGTGCGGAAGGGGCCGCCGAGATGCTGCGCTCGGGCGCGAACGATCTCGGCGGGACCCTGATGGAGGAGACCATCTCCCGTATGGCGGGCTCCGGTTACGGCTCGTACCGGTCCGTCCAGGATCTCGTGGCCATCGCCGACCTCGCGGGACGCCCGGCGAAGCCGCGTACGACGCTGTACGGCGAGGTCCCGGAGGAACGCGTCACGGCAGCGGCGGCCTCGGACGGCCATCTGCCGGAGCTGCTGCCGGTGCTGGAGGGCTGAGACTCCCCTGTCCGGCGAGGCCGACGCACGAGGTCCGTCACCGGTACCCCGTCGCGTCGGCCGGCTTGCCGGCGTCGTCGACCTCGACCAGGTAGCGCCAGCAGTCGGGGCGGGAACCGTCGAGGTCGGTGAAGCCGTACTCCTGGGCGAGCTGGCCGCTGGACAACGACTGGCCGTTCCGGCGCGCCAGGCCGGCGTCACCGGCCAGAGCGGCGACCGCGCGCCCGACGTACGCCGGGCTCTCCGAGATGCAGAAGTGCGGCACCTCGGTCAGCGCGTCGCGCCAGTTCTCCTCGGCCACGCCGAAGGCGTCGAGCATCATCTCCGAACGCATCCAGCCCGGTGTGAGCGCCACCGCGGTCCCGCCGTGCTGCTTCAGCTCGTGGGCGAGCACGAACGCCATGCGCAGCACGCTGTTCTTGACCAGGTCGTAGAAGTAGGAGTTGCGATAGTTCGCCCCGTTGTACGCGGATGTCCCGTCGGTCATCTCGACCACGAGCCCGCCCGGCCGGCGTACCAGTAGGGGCAGCACGAAGTGGCTGGTGATCGCGTGTGTCTCCACGCCCAGCCGGAGCAGCCGCAGTCCGTCGTCGAGGTCGTGCTCCCAGACCGGCTTGCCGAACGCGAACAGCCGTTCGCCGCCCCAGACGTCGTTGACGAGCACGTCGAGCCGCCCCTGCTCGGCATCGATGCGCTCGGCCAGCGCACGGACCTGCTCGGGCACCAGGTGGTCGGTCGGCACCGCGATGCCGGTTCCGCCCGCGGCGGTGACGAGCTCCGCGGTCTCCTCGATCGTCTCGGGCCTGTCGTAGTCCGAGCGCCGTTCCCGCGTCGTGCGCCCGGTGACGTACACGGTCGCACCCGCCGCGCCGAGCTGGACCGCGATACCGCGGCCGGCGCCCCGCGTGGCACCCGCGACCAGTGCGATCTTTCCGTGGAGTGGCTGTGTGGAGGCGGTCGAAGTGGCCGAAGCGGTAGATGTGGCCGATGTGGTGGAAGTGTCGGACATGAATCCCCTCGAGGTCCTGAACAGGCTGTGCGTCCCGGTCCGCGCATGTCATCGATGGCGGCCGGTGGATCCATGTTCAACGCGAAACCCGACACCTTGTGTCGGGTTTTGTGGAGGGAAGTGCGGGGGCGTGGTTCAGCCTCCGCTCGCGGTCCCGCCCGCCGCCGTGGCGATCACGTCGTCCAGCACATCCCGGGAACGGCGCAGCTCCTCGATCTTCCGGTCGATGCGGTCGCGCTCCACGGAGAGGTCTCTGACCAGGGTCGAGGTGGCGATCTCCGAGGGACCGCCGTCCGCGTCCCGTACGCAGGGCAGCAGATCGGCGATCTTCGCGCTGCACAGCCCGGCGGCGTAGAACTCCTGGATGCGGATCACGCGGTCGACCGCGCCCTCGGCGTAGTCGCGATGGCCGCCGGGGGTACGGTCGGCCGTCAGCAGCCCCTGGGTCTCGTAGTAGCGCAGGGAACGCTCGCTCACGCCCGTCCGCCGGGCCAGCTCGCCGATCCGCATGTAATTCCTCGCCTCCGGACTTGAACCTGACACCAATGTCAATTCTTACCGTTCCGGTATGACGAACGCAGCGGCTTCCCCGAAGATCTTCGAGCCGGCCGGACTCGGCCCCCTCACCCTTCCCCACCGCCTCGTGATGGCGCCGCTGACCCGGAACCGTGCCACGGCCGAGGGCGTACCGACCCCGCTGATGACCGCCTACTACACCCAGCGCGCGTCGGCGGGGCTGATCATCGCGGAGGCGTCCACGCCGAGCGCCGTGGGGCAGACCTATCCGAACATCACGGCGATCCACAGCCCGGCCCACGTCGAGGGCTGGCGCCGGGTCACCGACGCGGTGCGGGCCGAGGGCGGCCGGATGTTCCTCCAGATCCAGCACGGCGGGCGCGTCGGTCACCCCGACAACAGCGGGCTGGTGCCCGTCGCCCCCTCCCCGGTCGCCCTGCCCGAGACGATCCACACCCCGGCCGGGCGGGTGCCCTCGGTCGTCCCGCACGAGATGACCACCGAGGACATCCGCACGACCGTCGCGGACTTCGCCTCCGCGGCCCGCAACGCGATCGACGCGGGCTTCGAAGGCGTCGAGGTGCACGGTGCCAACGGCTATCTGCTCCACCAGTTCCTGGCCCGGGGGACCAACCGGCGCACCGACGGCTACGGCGGCTCCCTGGCCGGGCGCATCCGCTTCGTGGTCGAGGTGGTCGACGCCGTCGCCGAGGCGGTCGGGCGGGAGCGGGTGGGGCTTCGCGTTTCGCCGGGCAGCGTGGTCAACGGCATCGAGGAGGGTGACACCGAGCAGCTCTACCCCGCGCTCCTCGGCGCACTGTCCGACCGGGGCCTCGCCTATCTGCACGTGGTGCGTGCCGACCCCGAAGACTCCGTCCTCCAG
>NZ_MAPV01000017.1 GCF_001700505.1 Streptomyces mutomycini | reverse complement strand
GACCAGATCGCCAGACCGAGCATGCACAGACCGCCGATGCGCTGCACGGTCTTGAGCGGCACCCGCTTCGCGATGAACCGCCCCGCCAGCAGCGCCAGCGCGGACACCGACATGAGGGCGATCGCCGACCCGATGGCCGTGGACCAGGCGCCGTTGCTCGCGGCCAGGTTCGCGGTGGTGATCTGGGTCAGGTCGCCCCACTCGCTGATGAACACCGCCATGAACGCCGTCGAGTAGACCGGCCAGAACCCGGTGACGGTCTTGATCTCCTCGTCCTCGTCGTCGTCACCGCCACCACTGCGCAGCAGCATGAACGCGCCGAACGCGAAGAGGGCCGCCGAGACCAGCTTGACGGTCCAGTCGGGCAGCAGGCCGATCAGCCCGCCCGCCCCGACCGCGATGGCGACGTGCACGATGAAGGCCGACGAGGTGCCGAACCAGACGTAGAGCGGGCGCATGCGGGTGCCCATGGCCAGCGAGGCGAACATCGTCTTGTCGGGGAGCTCCGCGAGGAAGATCAGCCCGAAGGCGGTGAGGATCGCCAGGAGGTCGAGATGCATTCCGGGTGGCTTTCTGTACGAGCCGGGCCCCGGGCCGTTCGCGAAGCGCCACTCGGGCTTCTCCGGAGGACCACTCGGCCCGGCATGACGGCAGCGCCCGCAGGGCGCGGGCGTGTCATACCTGACCGAAGGTCTCGCCCACCCGTAAGGATCTACGAGCCCGGCCACCGGGAACCCGAGGGCTCCAGTATGTCGACGACCGGTTTGCGGGGCTACTCCCCTTCGCAGCCGTCAACGATACCTCACCCGAGCTGCTGGGAAGCGGCTCGGTACAGTCCTACGGTGATCATCCGTGCCACCCCCGGGAGTGCCCCCGCATGAGCCGCCGACCGCACAAGGCCACGGGTCCCGGACCGTCCCGGCCCACCGTGAGCGTCTGCCGTGGCTGCTGCTGCGGCACCCCGAAGATCCCCGGTGTCGACCACGCCGGGCAGCTCGCGGAGCTGCGGCGGGCCGTCGGCGGATCCGCCACCGTGCGCGCGGTGGAGTGCCTGGACGCGTGCGAGCACGGCAACGTCATCGTCGTACAGCCCTCGGCCGAGGGGCGCCGCGCGGGCGGCCGCCCCGTGTGGCTCGGGCTGGTCAACGATCCGCACGCCGTCGCCGACATCGCCGCATGGGCGGGGGAGGGCGGGCCCGGCCTGGCGGACCCGCCGGAGATCCTGGACCTGTACGCGTTCAGCCCGTCCCGCCGCATCCGCGCCGGACTGGAGGGCGAGGGGCCGTGAGGACCCCGGGGGCGGCCGCGGAACCGCGCCCGCCCGGCGGTTCCACGCCCGGCCCGCGCGCGGGCGGCGAGACGGACCGCGCCCCGCGCTTCCGTGCACGACTCCCGATTCGACTACTTCTCAGGAGCAGCACGTTGACTTCCTCCCCTCCCTAGTGGGAGGGGATTCCAGCGGTCGCCCGCCGGGTTTCCTGCTTCACCACCGGCTGCCCGCCCGGCGTTCGCCGTTGGGGTCTTACACCAGCTCCACAGGCAGTAACCGCCAGTCCGGCGGCCAGAAGATTCTTCGCGGCGTTCACGTCACGGTCGTGAGTGACACCGCACGCACATGTCCAGGTGCGGACGTTCAGCGGCATCCTCTGCTGGAGGGTGCCGCACGCCGAGCACAGCTTCGACGAGGGGAAGAACCGGTCAACGACCACGAGGTCCCGCCCGTACCAGTCAGCTTTGTACTCCAGCATCAACCGGAACTCGGCCCACGACGCATCGGAGATCGCGCGGGCCGGAGAGCGGTTCTTGATCATGTTCCGCACGGTCAGGTCTTCGATGACGAGCGTTTGGTTCTCACGCACGAGTCGAGTTGACAGCTTGTGCAGGTGATCCCGGCGCCGGTCGGCGATCCGGGCATACACCTTCGCGGCCTTCAACCGGGCCTTGGTGAGCTCCGCTGCCTGCGCATGATTTCCCTGAGGGTTACGGCACGGCCTTTCGCCCTTGCGGCGAAACCCCGCCCACTGCCCTCCTCCGCAGGGGCGGTGTTTCCTCCCCCACATCCACACAGGAGGAAAAGATGAACCGACGTACCCGCCTGGCAGTCGTGCTGGCGCTGGGCGGACTGCTGACCGCATGCGTGTCCGCCCCGGATGGCCGGCCATCGCCTCCTTCCGCCGAACGGCCTTTCTGGCAGGCAGAGTTCGGGGGACCAGCGGCCACCCGCCCGCCGGAGAGGTTCTGGACCACCGAGACCGGGAACCGGGACGCCGAGGGGTGGGGCAACAACGAACTGCAGTACTACACGGACGAGGCCGAGAACTCCGCTCTCGACGGCGCGGGCCACCTCGCGATCTCGGCGCGGCCGGCACCCGCCGGATCCAGGCTCCCGTGCCACACGCAGGAGTTCTGCCCATGGACGTCGGCCCGCCTGACCACCGAGGGGAAAGTCGCGCTCGCCCGTGGGCGCGTGGAGATCCGCGCGAAGATGCCCACCGGCACGGGACTGCTGCCGGCGATCTGGATGCTGGGTGACAACGGAGTCGAGTGGCCCGGGCAGGGGGAGATCGACATCTGCGAGGTCGTCGGCGGAGAACCGCGGACGGTGTACGGCACCGCGCACGGGCCGACCTACTTCAACGAGAACGGGATCGACGGCTCCACCACCCTCGCGGCCGACGCGTCCCAGGCGTTCCACACCTACGCCGTCGACAAACAACCGCACCGCATCACCTGGTCCGTCGACGGAAAGTCCTACTTCACGCTGACTCCGCCGATGCTGCCCGCACCACGCGACTGGGTCTTCGAACAGGACATGCACCTGTTGCTCAATGTCGCCGTCGGAGGCGACTGGCCCGGCCCTCCGGACACATCGACGCCGTCCCCCGCGACGATGACGGTCGACTACGTGCGCTTCTACGGCGAGGGCAGCGCGTGACCGGTCCGGCAGGACCGGTCACGTCATCGGGAGCTCGGTGAGGGCCCCTCAGGCCACGTCCGTGGTCAGCCGCTCCAGCAGTGCGGGCAGCGCCGTGCCGATGGGCTCGCGCACCGTCTCCTCGGCCAGCTCGTCGTACGGGGTCGGCTCGGCGTTCACCACGATCAGCCGGGCCCCGTGCTCCACCGCGATCCCCGCCAGCGAGGCCGCGGGCTGCACCTGGAGCGTCGTACCCACCGCGATGAAGACCTGGCTCGCCTTGGTGATCGCCATCGCCTCGGCCAGCACCTGCGGATCGAGGCGCTCGCCGAACATCACCGTCGCCGACTTCAGGATGCCGCCGCATACGGAGCACGGCGGATCGGCCTCGCCCGCCTCGACCCGGGCCAGGGCGTCCGCCATGGCCGACCGGGCGTGGCAGCGGGTGCAGACCACCTCGTGTGCCGTGCCGTGGAGCTCGACGACCTTGCGGGCGGACAGCCCGGCCAACTGGTGCAGTCCGTCCACGTTCTGGGTGATCACGCGGACCGGGGTGCCGGACCGCTCGAGCGCGGCCACCGCACGATGGGCGGCGTTCGGCTCGGCGTTCCAGGCCGAGCTGGTGCGGCGCATCTGCCAGGAACGGCGCCGGATCTCCGGATCCGCCATGTAGAAGTCGTACGTGACGAGCTTCTCCGCCTCCGGATCCTTCCGCCAGAGGCCCTGCGGACCGCGGTAGTCGGGGATGCCGGAGTCGGTGGAGACGCCGGCGCCGCTGAGGATCGCGACGAGAGTCATGATCCGAGCCTACTGACGCTCCTGTCCCGCCGCGATGACATTTCCGCCGGCACCCCATAGGGTCCGGGCCATGGCCAAGGTCAACGTCAGTCTGGACGCGGAACTCGTCGTGGAAGTCATGGTGCTCGCGGGCGTCGGAAGTCCGCAGGACGCGGTGGAACTCGTCGTGCGCGACTACATCGCGCGTGGCCACCGCACCGAGGCGCGGGCCGCCGCGCAGGACGACGCGCGGAGGGAGGCCGACGCCAGGCCGCAGGATCCGCAGGGCTGATCCCTCACCCAGAGACCCGTACGCCGTCCTCCAACTCGGCCGCTCCCGCGCCGGAGTCCAGCACCTCCAGCGCCGCACCGATACGCCGAGCGAGCCGGCCGGGCAGGTACCCGGCGAGCTCGGCGCGGTCCACCAGCCGCCAGGACAGGAGCTCGTCCTCCTGGATCCGGATCGCCTCGAACTGCCCCTGGTCCAGCACACCGCCGTCGTAGACGTAGGCGACGATCGGCGGACGGGCCGCACCGCGCGCCCAGTCGACCGCGAGCAGCCGGCCCGGCTCCAGGTCGAGACCGATCTCCTCCGCCGTCTCGCGGCGTGCCGCCTGCCGGGGACTCTCGCCTTCGCCCGACTCGATGGTGCCGCCGGGCAGCGCCCAGCCCTCCCGGTAGTTCGGCTCGACGAGCAGGACCCGTCCCCGCTGGTCCCGGAAGAGGGTGGCGGCCGCGGCCAGGACTTTGGGCAGGCCCGCGATGTAGGTGGCGTATTCAGAGGTGGTCACAGGGGCAGCGTAGGGGCCGCGCACGTGGTTTCGGACAGCCATGGGCAGATCAGGGGCGGCCCGGATAGGGTCGGGGCGGCGCGACTGCCTGTTCGAAAGCAGAGGGATACAAGGTGACGGACGGAGCAGTGATGGAGACCCCCCACGTGCTCGTGGCGGCGGACAAGTTCAAGGGCTCGCTCACGGCCGTGCAGGTCGCGGAGCGGGTGACGGCCGGGCTGCGGAGCGTCGTACCCGGGGTGCGGGTCGAGACCCTGCCCGTCGCGGACGGCGGCGACGGCACGGTCGCGGCTGCGGTGGCCGCCGGATTCGAGCGCCGCGAGGCGCGGGTGACCGGGCCGCTGGGGACCCCGGTCACGGCGGCGTACGCGGTGCGCGACACCACCGCCGTGGTCGAGATGGCCGAGGCCTCCGGCCTCCAGCGCCTGCCCGCGGGGGAGTTCGCCCCGCTCACGGCGAGTACGTACGGCTCCGGGGAACTCCTCGCGGCGGCTCTCGACGCGGGTGCCCGGACGATCGTGTTCGGCGTCGGCGGCAGCGCCACCACGGACGGCGGCGCGGGCATGCTCGCCGCGCTCGGGGCGCGCTTCCTGGACGGCGAGGGCAAGCCCGTCGGCCCCGGCGGGGGCGCGCTCGCCGGACTGGCCGAGGCCGACCTGTCGGGGCTCGACCCCCGGCTCGCGGACATCGACCTGATCCTGGCCAGCGACGTGGACAACCCCCTGACCGGTCCCAAGGGAGCTCCCGAGGTCTACGGACGGCAGAAGGGTGCCACCGAGGACGACATCGCGGTCCTCGACGCGGCGCTGGCGCACTACGCGTCCGTGCTGGGACCTGAGACGGCGGAGCTGCCCGGAGCCGGCGCCGCCGGAGGGATCGGCTACGGCGCACTGGTCGCGCTGGGGGCACGCTTCCGGCCCGGCATCGAGGTGATGCTCGACGTTCTGGGCTTCGCCCCCGCGCTGGCCCGTGCCACGCTCGTCGTCACCGGGGAGGGTTCGCTCGACGAGCAGACCCTGCACGGCAAGGCCCCGGCGGGTGTCGCGGCCGCCGCCCGCGAGGCCGGGGTGGAGGTCGTCGCCGTATGCGGACGCCTGGCCCTTCCGCAGGAAGCGCTGGACCGGGCCGGTATCCGCCGGGCCTACGCCCTGACGGACCTGGAGCCGGACCCCGCCGTCTGCATGGCGCAGGCAGGACCCCTGCTGGAACGCGCGGCCGAGGCGATCGCCCGCGACTTCCTGTCCTGACGCACCGCCGTGAGGGGGCTGCCCGTCGGGCTCCCCCTCACGGCGGCGGGCCGCCGGCTCCCTCACGCCTGCGGTGCCGACAGCCTGAACGCGTCCAGAGCCAGCATCATCTCGATCAGTTCGCGGGGCCGTGACAGCGACCGCGAGGTCAGCCGCTCCAGCCGTCGCAGGCGGTTCAGCACGGTGTTGCGGTGGCAGTACAGCCGCCCCGCCGCCCTGCCCGCCGACCCCCCGCACTCCAGCCACGCCTCCAGCGTCCGCACCAGCAGTGCCCGGTCCGCCGGGTCCAGCGCGAGGAGCGGGCCCAGGACATCCGCGACCAGCCGGGCCGACAGCTCCGGCTGGCTCACCACCAGCGCCGCCGGCAGCCGCTCCTCCAGCCGTACGATCTCCGTCGTGCCCGGCGGACAGGTCAGCAGCGCCACCTCGGCCAGCCGCCGCGCCGCCCCCAGCCCGGCCAGGCCGTCGGTCACCGGGCCGATTCCGCCGGGGCCCGGGCACCACCGCGCCAGCAACGCGGCGAGCACCGCCGGATCCCGGTCACCCAGCGCGACGACGACGGTCTCGCGGCCCCCGTGCCTCCGCCTCAGAAAACGCAGCCCGTCCGTCTCCGTCGCCACGCCCGTCGGCCCGTCCCCGGCCGAGCGCAGCACGGCCACCGCGTAGCGGCCGTGTTCCGGCAGGTCCAGACCGCTCGCCGCGCGCGCCGCGAGCCCCGGCTCCGAACGGCCCTCCAGCAGGGCGTCGAGCAGTGCCCGGCCCCGCTCGTCACCGCGCCGCCGCATGTCTTCGCTCCGTTCCGCAGCCGAGCCGCCCATGGCTGGTGAGGATGCCACCGGCCCCGCCGGGGACGGCGGCGCCTGGCCTCCCTCTGTGCACCCGCACAACCAGGCCCTGCGAAGACTGGTCACCCGCAGCGATTGCGCCCCGGGCCGTGGACGCGCGCTCCGCCCGCTGCTGGTCTGTGGCACCACAACGACCAGTCGGAAGGAGGAGGACGCATGGCAACGCTCGAGATCCGCGGACTGTCCGTGGGCTACGGCCCGGTACGGGCACTGCGCGACGTCTCCGTCGACGTGCCGGCCGGCGCGATCACCGCCGTACTCGGCGGCAACGGCGCCGGCAAGACCACGCTGCTGCGGGCCGTATCGCGGACCCTCGGCTTCCACCGCGGCACGGGCACGGGCACCATCCGCTTCGACGGCCGGCCCCTGGACGGTCTCCGCCCCGCCCAGGTGGTGGCGGCAGGAGTGATCCAGGTACCGGAAGGACGGCAGGTGTTCGCCCGGATGACGGTGGCGGACAACCTCCGGGCGGGCGCCCTCGGGGCACGCGGCGGACGCAGAGCGGCGGCCGCCGCCCTCCACCGCGTGCACGAGCTGTTCCCCGTACTCTCCCAGCGCGCGCACCAGCGGGCCGGGCTGCTGTCCGGCGGCGAGCAGCAGATGCTGGCGATGGGCCGGGCCCTGATGGCCGCCCCCCGCCTGCTGCTGCTGGACGAGCCCTCCCTCGGCCTCGCCCCGCTGATGGCGGCGAAGATCGCCGAGACGATCCAGGAGATCAACGCGAGCGGGACCTCCGTCATGCTCGTCGAGCAGAACGCGGCCATCGCGCTGCGGCTCGCCTCCACCGCGTACGTCCTGGACGTGGGCGAGGTCGCACTCGACGGCCCCGCCGACGAGCTCGCGGCCTCGGACGAGGTACGCCGCCGCTACCTCGGCGTCGTCGACGAGACGGCCGCAGAGGACGCGGCACGGGCGGAAGGTTTCACCCGCACCCTGAGCAGGTGGTCGGCGTGACGGCAGCCCCGGCCCCCCTCGCCGTACGCGACGTGACCGTGCGCTTCGCAGGGCTCACCGCCCTCGACGCGGTGTCCTTCACCGTCGAGCCGGGCAGCGTGCACGCCGTCATCGGACCCAACGGCGCGGGCAAGTCCACCACCTTCAACGTGCTCTCCGGCGTCTACCGCGCCACCTCGGGCAGCGTCCACCTCGGCGACACCGAACTCACCGGGCTCGCCCCGCACAGGATCGCCGGCCTCGGCATCGCCCGCACCTTCCAGAACCTGGCCCTGCCGCCGCACGCCACCGTCGCCGAAAGCCTCCTGCTCGGCCGGCACCGGCTCACCCGCGCCGGGTTCGTGGCCTCAGGGCTGAGACTTCCCTCCGCCACCCGTGAAGCCCGCGGCCATCTCGAACGGGTGCGTGAGATCGCCGAGTTCATCGGCCTGGACAAGGAACTCGACTTCCCCGCCGGCGCCCTCCCGTACGGCAAGCAGAAGCTCGTCGAACTCGGCCGCGCCCTGTGCATGGAGCCCGAGATCCTGCTCCTGGACGAGCCCATCGCCGGCATGACAGCCGACGAGCGCCGCCGCACCGCGGCCGTCGTCGCCGGTGTGCGCGACAGCCTCGGCATCTCGATCGTCATGGTCGAACACGACATGGGGGTGGTGATGCGGCTCGCGGACGCCGTGACCGTACTCGACTTCGGACGCAGGATCGCCGGTGGTACGCCCTCCGAGGTGCAGAACGACCCGGCCGTCGTGCAGGCCTACCTGGGGGCACAGGAATGACCACCTTCATCGAACTCCTCCTCGGCGGCCTGTCCATAGGCTCGGTCTACGCACTGATCGCCCTGGGCTTCGTCGTCATCTTCAAGGCGACCGAGGTCGTCAACTTCGCGCACGCCTCGCTGCTCCTGGCCGGCGGTTACGTCACCGCCGTACTCCACGACGACATCGGCTTCTGGCCGGCGCTCGGCGTCGGGATCGCGGGCGCGGCGGTCGTCGGTTCGGCGGTCGAGTTCTTCGTGATGCGCCGCTACCGGGGGAGTGACCAGAGCGTCCTGGCCATCGTCACCATCGGTGTCGACATCCTCCTCACCACCGAACTCGTCCGGCGTATGGGGACGGACGTCATGTCGCTCGGCGACCCGTGGGGCGACGACGTCGTCACCGTCGGGGGCGTCACCCTCGCCGAGACCCGCATCGCGGCGTTCCTCGTCGCGGGGCTGCTCATCACGGTGTTCCTGCTCGCCTTCCGCTTCACCTCGTGGGGTGTCTCCATGCGGGCCGCGGCCGAGAACCCGCAGACCGCCGCTCTGATGGGCATCCGGCTGGGCCGGGTCTCGCTGTCCGCCTGGGCGGTCGCCGGAGCACTCGCCGCCGTCGCCGCTCTCTTCCTGACCGTGTTCCCGACCCCCGGCCTGGAACGCGCCACATCGCTCGCCGCGCTCAAGGCGTTCCCCGCCGCGATCCTCGGCGGCCTCGACTCGACGACAGGCGCCCTCGTCGGGGGGCTCGTCGTCGGGGTCACCGAGTCGCTCGCCACCGGCTACCAGAGCGACCTCTCCTTCCTCGGACGCGGCATCGGTGATCTGGCGCCGTATCTGGTGATGGTGGTCGTCCTGCTCGTCCGGCCGGCGGGACTCTTCGGTACGAAGGAGCTGTCCCGTGTCTGAGGCCACCCAGGACGCCGTCGCGCCGTCCCCCGCCGCGACCACCGCCACCGGGGCGTCGTTCACCGCCAGGCTGCGCAGGCCCGCCCCGTACCTCTGGTTCGCCGGCTCGGTCCTGCTTCTCCTCCTCCCGTTCTACCTGGACCGGTTCTGGCTCCAGGCCGGGCTGTTCGCGATGGCCGCCGCGATCGGGGCCATCGGGCTCAACCTGCTCACCGGTTCCACCGGCCAGCTCTCCATGGGGCACGCCTTCTTCCTCGCGGTGGGCGCGTACGGCTACTGCATCCTGGGGGGCGAGAGCAGCGCGGAGAACGGGCACGTCATCACCGGTCTCGGCCTGCCCACCTGGCTCGCGGCGGTCCTGGCCGTGCTCCTGGCGGGAGCAGCGGGCGGGCTCTTCAGCCCCATCGCGGGGCGGCTGAGCGGTGCCTACCTCGGTATCGCCACGCTCGCGCTGATCTTCATCGGCCAGCACGTGCTGTTCAACGCGGGCTCGCTCACCGGTGGCTTCAACGGCCGCCCCGTCCCGCCCCTCTCACTCTTCGGGTTCACCTTCGACGACGCCGAAGTGGTCGTGGCCGCCGTGCCCTTCCAGTCGTCCGAGAAGCTCTGGTACCTGGGGCTGGCGGCCCTCCTGGCCGGCGGGCTCTTCGCCCGCGGGGTGCTCCGGGGCAGGCCCGGCCGGGCGCTCAACGCCATCCGGGACCACCGGATCGCCGCCGGCGTCATGGGGGTGCCGGTGGCCAGGTACCGGGCCGGTGTCTTCGTCCTGTCCTCGATGTACGCGGGCCTCGCGGGCGTCCTGCTCGCGCTGGTCTTCCAGCGGACCGTGCCCGAGTACTTCGGCATGATCCTGTCCCTCGAATACCTCGCCATGATCGTCATCGGCGGACTGGGCAGCGTCGCGGGAGCCGTCATCGGCGCCGCGTTCGTGTCACTGCTCCCGCAGGTGCTCACCCACTACAGCGACTCCCTCCCCCTCGTGTCCGCCCCCGGTACGGGCGGCATCGCACCGGGCGAGGCGTCCCGCTATCTGTACGGCGCCGCGGTCGTCGCGGTCGTCCTGTTCCTGCCCGGCGGCATTGCGCGTCTGAAGACTCCAGGGGAGAAGAAGAAATGAAGCTACGTGTTGTCGGAGCCGTCGTAGCGGCTCTCACCCTCACCCTCGCGGGATGCAGCGAGAAGGCGAAGACGTCGGACGACGGCGCCGCGGACAAGAGCGGCGTCAAGACCGGTGAGGGCGTCACCGAGTCGAAGATCACCCTCGGTGCCCTGACCGACATGACCGGCGTGTACGCCTCGCTGGGCAAGAGCGTGACACAGGCCCAGCAGCTCTGGGTGGAGGAGACCAACAAGGCGGGCGGCATCTGCGACCGGCAGATCGAACTCACCGTCCGTGACCACGGATACGACCCGCAGAAGGCCATCGGCGCCTACACCGAGCTCGAACCCGACGTGCTCGGCTTCACCCAGTTCATCGGCTCCCCGTTCGTCGCCGCCGTCGAGTCGCGGATCGACGGCCAGGACAAGGGGATCGTCCTGCCCCAGGCCTGGTCGGCGAGCCTGGTCGGGTCCAAGTACGTCCGCGTCATCGGGGCCACGTACGACGTCGAGACGATCAACCTGATCGACTTCCTGCTCGCCGAGAAGCGCATCGCCAAGGGCGACAGGATCGGTCATGTCTACTTCGAGGGCGACTACGGCGAGAACGCGCTGGCCGGCTCGAAGCACGCGGCGAAGGAAGCGGGCCTCACCGTCGTCGAACAGAAGATCAAGCCGACCGACAACGACATGACCGCCCAGGTCTCCGCGCTCAAGCAGGCCGGCGTGAAGGCGGTCGTCGTCAGCGCGGGGCCGCGCCAGGCGGCCTCCCTCGTCGGTGTCGCCGCCGCCACGGGCTTCGACGTCCCGGTCGTCGGCAACAACTCGGCCTACGCCCCGCAGCTCCTGGCCACCCAGGCGGGCAAGGCCCTGCAGAAGGACTACTACATCGGTGCCTCCACCCTGCCCATCGGTGACGCGGCGGAGGGACCGGCGAAGCTCGCGAAGGCCTACGCGGCCAAGTACCCGAAGGACGGCCTCGACAACGGGGTCGTCGCCGGATACAACGCGGCATCCGTCTTCGGCGAGGCGCTGAAGGCGGCCTGCGAGTCCAAGGACCTGACCCGCGAGGGGGTCGACAAGGCCCTGCTCACCATCAAGGACTTCGGCGGCGACTTCGGGATCTCCCACGACTTCACCGACCCGTCGGCGCCCTCCACCCGGCAGACCATCGTCATGAAGCCGGACGCCAAGGCCCCCGGTGGCCTCGAGGTGGTCCGCCCGGCCGAGGTGGCCCCGGCCGCCGAGTCCTTCGCGATCAAGCCCTGACCTGCCTCCACCCCGCAACAGCGACGGGCCCGGCCGCCGAGGCCGGGCCCGTCCGTGTGCGGTCAGCGGGTGGTGCGGTCAGTGGGTGTAGGCCTCCACTTCGGACAGCTGACCCGCCGGCCAGCCGGTGTTCGCGGTGAACGTCAGCCGCAGATACCGGACCGGAGTCCCGGTGAGTGCCACCGTCGCGGTGTTGCCGCCCGACGGGTCGAAGGTGTAGCCCGCCGGCGCCTTCAGCGAGCTGTAGGCGGAGTTGTCGGTGCTGCCCGACACCCCGATGGTCTGCGTACGAGTCGCCCAGGCCGCGGCCGGAGGCAGCTTCAGCACCAGGCGCTTGAGCGCCTTCGCGGCACCGAGGTCCACGGTGACGGACTGCGGGAAGGCGTTGTTGCGGCTCTCCCAGTAGCTGCCGGCGTCGCCGTCCACCGCGTTGGCGGCACCGTAGACGTCGGCGTGGCCGGTCTCGGTGACGGGGCGTCCCTGAGCGAGGTTGCCCGTCTCCTCGGGCGGGTCGGTCGGGTCCGTGGGATCGGTCGGGTCCGTGGGGCCGCCGCCCCCGGGAATCCCGCCGTTGGTCCACACCGGGTCCGGCCAGACACCCGTGCAGGCGGGCGGGTTCGCGTACCAGCCCGAGTTGCCGGTGCCCTGGGTGATCTGGAAGCCGCTGCCGACACAGTTGTGGATCGGGTTGGACTGGGCGATGTGCGTGGCGACGACCTTGTTGAAGGAGGCCGTGCCCGGAGCCTGGATCTGCAGGGCGTACGTACCGGCCCCGTCGATCTTGATGTTGTCGAAGTGCAGCCCGTTGCTCGCTCCCTCGATCAGGTGGATCGCGGCGTAGGAGCTGTCCAGGATCTCGCTGTCGGTGATGTTGACGGTGGCGTTGCTGATCGGTTCGTTGAGTCCGCTGAACCAGATCGCCCCGACGCCGAAGCGCCAGTTGAAGTCGTTGTTGCCGGTGCGGATGAGGGTGTTGCGCGCTGCGGTGTGGGTGCCTGAAACGGCCGTCCCCCGGCCCGAGTTGACGCCCGGATACCGGTTCGCGATGTGCAGACCGCCACCGTTGGTGACGGTGTCCGACATGACGTTGTCGGAGATCGTGATGTCCTTGCCGCCGTACGTGACGATGTTGTTGGCGAGGATCGGCAGGACCACCGTGTTGAAGGTGAACCTGTTCTTCACGTTCGGGACGTTCTCGGCCCACATGGCCAGACCGTCGTCGCCGGTGTTGCGGACGAAGGTGTTGGTCACGGTGGAGTTCGTGACGCCGTAGTGGAAGTTCACACCGTCCGCGGTCTGGTCGAGGATGCGGCTGTTCCTGATGGTGAAGTTGTCCATCGGGCCGTCCATCCACGCGCCGCACTTGGTGTGCTGCATCCAGACGTTGTCGACGACCGAGTCGGACATGGCCCCGCCGATGGCGTTGACCTGGTCGTTGTCCTCCCGCTCACGGATGTCGCCGATGACGGCGAAGTCCCTGAGGGTGACGTTGCTGCTGCCGCCCTGCGCCGCGTACTTCCCGTAGACGCCGGCCGCCTTGCCGCGGTCCGTGGGGTGACGGCCGGTCAGCACGCTGTACCAGGGTCCGGCGCCGCGCAGGGTCACCTTGTCGACGACGATGTGGTCCTGGACCTTGAAGGTGCCCTGCGGGATGTACACCTCCTTGCCCTGGGTGCGGCCCGCGTCGACGGCGGCCTGGATCTTCGCGGTGGAGTCGGCGGCACCCGTCGGGTCCGCGCCGAAGTCGCCCACCACGTCCAGTGCTCCGGACGGCTTGCCGACAGGGCCGCCGACCTGTTCGAAGTCGGCCAGGTCGATGGTGAACGACGGTGACCCCGCGGTGGAGGTCACCTGGAGCCGGACCTTCGTACCGGCGGCCAGGGTGGACCCGAACATGGTCCGGGTCTCGTCGTAGAAGTGGTGCGGGTTCGTGTCGCCCGGGTTGTTGTTGAAGGGATAGCCCCCGTAGTACCAGCCGTACTTCGACGTGACCGGCACGCTCTTGAGCGAGGAGCCGTCGACCCGCAGGTCGAGAGAGGCGTCCCGGCCCGTCCCGGCCGCGTTGTCCGGCAGCGAGTAGCGGAAGGTCATGGCGTTCGCCGGGGCGGTGAGCGTGAACTCGACGTACTCACCTGCGGCGTCGAGCGTGACGGCCTGCCGGCCCGAGGCCTCGGACGGCAGGGAGCCGTAGAGGCGGTCGGGGCCGATCAGCGAGCCGTTGGTGGCCGCGTACTCGGCTTCCTGTTCCTTGAACGGGACGGTGGCGCCCCGGCCGGATATCCCGACGGGTGACGGTGCGGGGACCGCGGCGGCCTGTGCGGGGGGAGCGCCGGCCAGTACGAACGCGGCGGCCGTGCCCGCGGCGGCGAGGGCGAGGGAGAGCGAGGCGGACAGGGAGCGTCTGAGCAGACGTGGTCCAGCGAGTGGTGGGGTCACGTGTGGGTCGTCCTTGCGGCTCGAAGGGCTCTTCGGACGACCCACAGGCTAGAAGTACCCGAGTAAAGAAGTCCACGGTGCTGCGCAAGATTTCGTCTTCACAGCTCAAATAAATGACTCAACGCCGGAACTGGATGGGCATCAGGGCGTGTACTCCAGAGGGCCGCCCGTCGGTCCGGGCTGCCTCCGCGGCCGCTGGGTCCGGCCCCGTGCCACTCACGGATCCGTACGCCGTCAGCCCTCCGTGCCCAGGGCGTTGAGGAGGAGCAGGGCGATGTCGTCGGTGCCCGGGGTGGCACGCCTCGCGTACCGCACGAGCGTGTCGGCCACGGACTCCATGTCCTGGTCGAGGGCGAGGGCGAAGTGCGCGGCAAGCTCGGCGACGGCGTCGTCGAAGGCCACGCCCGGCGCTTCCACGAGCCCGTCCGTGAACAGGGCGAGCGCAGCACCCGGAAGCAGTGGGACCTCTGCCGTCGGGTAGCGGGACGTGGGGTCGATGCCGAGGAGGAGGCCGGGCGGCAGATCGAGGACGTCGGTCTGTCCGTCCGGCTGCCGCAGCAGCGGTGGGGGATGTCCGGCGGTGGCTATGCGCGCGCTGTGCCCGGCGAGGTCGAGATGGATGTAGAGGCAACTGGTGAAGAGGCCGGGATCGAGGTCGGTGAGCAGCCGGTTGGTGCGGGCGAGCACCTCGTCGGGCGGCGCGCCGGCGGACGCGTGCACCGCGGTGCGGACCTGTCCCATGAGCGCGGCGGCGTTCTCGTTGTGGCCCTGTACGTCGCCGATGGCGGCGGCGGCCGTGGTGTCGTCGAGCCGGATCAGATCGTAGAAGTCGCCGCCGATGCCCATGCCCCGGGTCGACGGCAGATACCGCGCCGCCACGTCCAGGCCCGCGATCGCGGGCAGCCTCTGTGGCAGCAGATGGGTCTGCAGGCTGCGTGCGAGCCTGTCCTTGGTGTCGTAGAGACGTGCGCGGTCCATCGCCTGGGCGAACAGCCCCGCGATCGAGGTCAGCAGGGCGCGTTCCTCGGGTTCGTAGGGGTGCGGCCGGTCGTAGGCGAGGATCAGGGAGCCGACCGCGTGCCCCGAGACGATCAGCGGGAGGAAGGCGCAGGCGGCTACGGCGTCACGGAGGTCCGCTGCCGGGTAGGCGCGCTCCAGCTCGGCGAAGGTGGGGTAGAACTCCGGGATGCCCGTCATGAGCACGTGTGCGGCGGGCGTGGCGGAGGCCAGGAAAGCACCGTCGAAGCGGTCCATGAGTGCGGGATGGCTGCCCTTGCTGCCCTCCACCCGCAGCCGGCCCTCGGTCGACGTCATCATGACGAGCGTCTGGATCCGGAAGGCGGGCATCAGCTGGTCGCCGGCCAGTGCGATCACGTCCTGGGTGCTGACCGCCTCGGTGAGTGTCGCCGCCAGATGCATCAGGTGGTAGAGAGCGGTGGCCCTGCTCGGGACGGCGGAGGTGGTGGGCAGCGCGGGTGCCGGGACGTCCCGGGGGCCTGGCCGTGAGGTCGGCACGATCCGGACGCTGATCCCGGTGTCGCTGGGGAACAGGTGGAAGGACAGCCAGTGGTCCGGTGGCCGGAGCACGGTGAAGGACGTCTGCTGGCGGCTGATGACGGCTGCGCGGTAGTGGTCCTCGACGGCCGGGTTGTTCAGCCAGGGGAGCGACGCCCAGGGCAGCGTGTCCAGCACGTCCTCCGCCCGGACTCCCAGGAGGGCCGCAGCGGCGTCGTTGAGGAAGAGGATCCTCCCGTCGATCGCCAGCGAGCAGCTTCCGCCGGGCAGCCGCCGGACGAACTCGGCGACGGTCGCGGCCTCGGCCGGGCCGGGTACGGGCGGCTCCGGCGGCGGCAGGACCCGTGGCAGGGCACCCGGCAGGACCGGGTGACCAGTGCTCTCGGCCTGCTGCAGCAGCGTGCCGATGCCGTGGCAGGCCCTGACGAAGGCCTCACGCTCGGCGGGCGCCAGCAGCGGCGGGTGCGACCCGGGCCACATCAGTACGAGCCCGCCCCGGTCCGTGGTGCCGGTGCGGATGGGGGCGGCGCCCAGTGCGAACTGGTACGGAAGGACGAGCGCAGGGCGCGGATAACGGCGCGCGAGCTCCTCCTGGCTGCCGAGCCAGATCAGGCACCGCAGGCGCACCGAGTCGGCCACCGGGATCGGAGCGGACAGCGGCACCCGGGTCCAGGGGGCCGCCAGCTGGCCGGGCACCCCCGCCAGTACGGCCAGGTGCAGCGCGGGGTCGTCCGGCGACAGCAGGTAGAGCATCGCCACGGAGGCTCCGGTCTCGCGCACGACGTTCGCCACGGCGCTGTCCAGCAACTCCGTGCCGGAGCCCGTGGCGGCGGCGGAGGAGGCGGCCTGGTCCTGCATGCCTTCCAGCGTCCCTCGTGACGGACTGCCGCGCACCCGCAGACAGCGGCGCAGCCTCGCCGGGCCCGCCCCACGCGCGAGGGCCCGGATGCCGGGCACCACGCACGAGGGCCCGGATGCTGGGGAGCATCCGGGCCCTCGTCAAGCGTCACGCGTGGTTACGGCTGTGTCGCCCGCGCCTCGCGCCGGTTGTCACGGAAGGTGTTCACCCGCCGTGCCGTGGCGAAGAGCGGGATCACCGCCCCCAGGACGACCTGGAGGGCGCAGCCGGTCTGCAGGAGCAGCTGACCGCCGGGGGCGTCGAACGCCCATGCGGCGAGGAGCCCCATCGCGGCCACGATCCAGCTGAGCATCGCCACCGCGAGGACGCCTCGCGGTTTCGGGTACTCGACCCGGCTGACCATCAGCCACGCCACTCCGATGATCGCGAGCAGCGTCGGCACGAAGGGCAGCTCCAGGAGCACGATCGAGACGACCGTGAGCGCTCCGAAGGGGCTCGGCATGCCCTGGAACATGCCGTCCTTCAAGGTCACGCACGAGAACCGCGCAAGCCTGAGCACCACCGCCAGCAGCACCACGATCGCCGCGAGCGCCGACACACGCTGGTGTGCGTCGTCCGCGACCATGCCGTACACCAGGACGAAGTACGCCGGTGCGAGGCCGAAGCTGATCAGGTCGGAGAGGTTGTCCAGCTCCGCCCCCATCGGCGAGGAGCGCAGCTTGCGCGCCACCAGCCCGTCGAAGAGGTCGAACACCGCAGCCAGGAGCATGAGGATCACCGCGGTGGCGGCGGAGTGCCGGGCCATGCCCGACTCGTCACTGCCGGTGAGGTGCGGGATGAGGATCCCCGTGGTGGTGAAGTACACCGCCATGAAGCCACAGGTGGCGTTACCGAGGGTGAGGGTGTCCGCTATCGACAGCCGCATCGAGAGCGGCATGTCCTCGGCGTCGTCCTGCTCCTCGGCCTCCGGAACCCAGTTCGCCTGGGTGTCGGGATCAATCACGGTCAATTCGAGTCACCCCCGCGGTCGTGGCCTGGCCGACCTCGACCGCGACGTCGACACCCTCCGGAAGGTAGATGTCCACGCGCGAGCCGAAGCGGATCAGACCGATGCGTTCGCCCTGCTCCACCTTCGTACCCTGCGGGATGTAGGGGACGATGCGACGGGCGACCGCTCCCGCGATCTGCACCATCTCGATGTCGCCGAGCTCGGTGTCGAAGTGCCAGACAACGCGTTCGTTGTTCTCGCTCTCCTTGTTGAACGCCGGGACGAACCCGCCCGGGATGTGCTCGACCGAGGTCACGGTGCCGGACAGGGGAGCCCGGTTCACGTGCACGTTCAACGGGCTCATGAAGATCGCGACGCGGGTACGCCCGTCCTTCCACGGCATGATGCTCTGCACCACACCGTCGGCGGGCGAGATGACGCGGCCCTGGGTGATCTCGCGCTCGGGGTCGCGGAAGAACCACAGCATGCCCGCCGCGAGCGCGGTGGTGGGCACGGCCACGGCTGCCCAGCGTCCGGACTTACGTGCCCGGACGAGGCTGAGTGCCGCGGTGGCGACGGTCGGGAGGAGCCACGGCGATGCTCCGCGTGCAAGGCGGACCCCGCCGCGAGGTGCAGGGATTTGGCTGTCGGGCATGGATGACCTTCGTAGCGGATGATGCCGCGCTGGCAACGGGGGGACGGCGGCTTTCCCGCGATGCTATCGGGTGCGAGCGGCAACTGGGCAAGCCAGCAGCCGAGTCGGACAGCTGAAAGGCTCCGGACGGGGGTGACTCGATGTGATGTTCTTCGCCACCAAATCACCCCGAAAGAGACATTTCAGCCCTGGAGCCGGTACTCCTCGAGCAGCCGGCGACCGATGATCATTTTCTGGATCTCGGCGGTACCTTCACCGATCAGCAGCATCGGGGCCTCGCGGTAGAGGCGCTCGATCTCGTACTCCTTGGAGAAGCCGTAACCGCCGTGGATACGGAAGGCGTCCTCGACGACTTCCTTGCAGTACTCGGAGGCGAGGTACTTCGCCATCCCTGCCTCCAGGTCGTTTCGCTCCCCGGAGTCCTTTTTGCGCGCTGCATTCACCATCATCGCATGGGCGGCTTCGACCTTGGTGGCCATTTCAGCCAGTTTGAACTGGATCGCCTGGTGCTGGGCGATCGGCTTTCCGAAGGTCTGGCGCTGCTGGGCGTACGACACACCCAGTTCGAACGCACGTTGTGCGACACCACAGCCACGCGCGGCGACATTCACCCGCCCGACCTCGACGCCGTCCATCATTTGGTAAAAACCTCGGCCGGTGGTGCCCCCCAGCACGCGATTGGCCGGAATGCGCAGTCCGTCCATGATGAGCTCGGTCGTGTCGACGCCCTTGTAGCCCATCTTGTCGATCTTCCCCGGGATCGTGAGACCGGGGCGGACCTCGCCGAAGCCCGCCTCCTTCTCCACGAGGAAGGTCGTCATCGACTTGTGCGGCGCCGTGCCCTCGGGGTGTCCTTCGTCACTCCGGCACAGAACGGCGACCAAAGTGGACGTGCCACCGTTCGTCAGCCACATCTTCTGACCGTTGAGGACGTACTCGTCGCCCTCCCTGGTGCCCTTGGAGGTGATCGCCGAGACGTCGGAGCCGAGCGCCGGCTCGGACATCGAGAACG
Organism: Streptomyces mutomycini; assembly: GCF_001700505.1. Taxonomy (GTDB): domain Bacteria; phylum Actinomycetota; class Actinomycetes; order Streptomycetales; family Streptomycetaceae; genus Streptomyces; species Streptomyces mutomycini. The sequence goes on along the minus strand of NZ_MAPV01000017.1, from coordinate 13,428 downwards.
CGCCCCGCACCTCGCCCAGCGCCATCCGCGGCAGGAACGTGTCCTTCTGCTCCTGCGTGCCGTGCTGCTTGAGCATGTACGCCACGATGAAGTGCGTGTTGATGATGCCCGACACGCTCATCCAGCCGCGGGCGATCTCCTCGACGCACAGGGCGTAGGTGAGGAGCGACTCGCCCAGGCCGCCGTACTCCTCCGGGATCATCAGCCCGAACAGGCCGAGCTCCTTGAGCCCTTCGACGATGTCCGCCGGATATTCGTCACGGTGCTCCAGCTGGGTCGCGACAGGAATGATCTCCTTGTCGACGAAATCCCGGACCGTGGAGAGAATCTCCTGCTGGATATCCGTCAGACCGGCGGTCTGCGCGAGTCGGCTCATGGCTACTTCTCCACGTTCTTGCTCGACGGCTGATTCAGCTCGGGGCGGCCCGGCTGCTCTCCGCCGCGCTCCTTGATGTACGTCTCGGTGGGGACCATCACCTTGCGGCGGAACACGCAGACCAGCGTGCCGTCCTGCTTGTATCCCTTTGTCTCCACGTAGACGATGCCGCGGTCGCTCTTCGACCTCGACGGCGTCTTGTCGAGCACGGTCGTCTCGCCGTAGATCGTGTCGCCGTGGAAGGTCGGCGCGACGTGCTTCAGCGACTCGACCTCCAGATTGGCGATCGCCTTTCCGGAGACGTCCGGTACGGACATGCCGAGCAGCAGCGAGTAGATGTAGTTGCCGACGACGACGTTCTTTCCGAAATCGGTCGTCTTCTCCGCGTAGTTGCTGTCCATGTGCAGCGGATGGTGATTCATGGTCAGCAGGCAGAAGAGGTGGTCGTCGTATTCCGTGACCGTTTTTCCGGGCCAGTGCTTGTAGACGGCACCGACCTCGAACTCCTCGTACGTCCGTCCGAACTGCATGATCAGGCCTCCGGGGCTTCGAACTTGGAGGTGCGCTGCATGCCGCCCGCGCGGCCCTTGCCGGCGATGACCAGGGCCATCTTGCGGCTGGCCTCGTCGATCATCTCGTCGCCGAGCATCGCCGAGCCCTTCTTGCCGCCCTCCTCCGAGGTGCACCAGTCGTATGCGTCGAGGATGAGCTCGGCGTGGTCGTAGTCCTCCTGCGAGGGCGAGAACACCTCGTTCGCGGCGTCGACCTGACCGGGGTGCAGCACCCACTTGCCGTCGAAGCCCAGCGCCGCCGCACGGCCCGCGACCTCGCGGTACGCGTCCACGTCGCGGATCTGCAGGAACGGGCCGTCGATCGCCTGGAGGTCGTGCGTACGGGCCGCCATCAGGATGCGCATCAGGATGTAGTGGTACGCGTCCGCCGGGTAGCCGGGCGGCTGCTGGCCGACGACCAGGGTCTTCATGTTGATGGAGGCCATGAAGTCGGCCGGGCCGAAGATCAGGGTCTCCAGGCGGGGCGAGGCGGCGGCGATGTCGTCGATGTTCACCAGGCCCTTGGCGTTCTCGATCTGCGCCTCGATGCCGATCTTCCCGACCTCGAAGCCCATCGTCTTCTCGATCTGGGTCAGCAGCAGGTCGAGCGCCACGACCTGCTGCGCGTCCTGCACCTTCGGCAGCATGATGCAGTCGAGGTTCGGGCCCGCGCCCTCGACGACCGTGATGACGTCGCGGTACGTCCAGTGCGTCGTCCAGTCGTTGACGCGCACGACCCGGGTCTTGCCCGTCCAGTCGCCGTTGTTGAGGGCGTCGACGATGTGGTGACGGGCGCCTTCCTTGGCGAGCGGCGCGCAGGCGTCCTCCAGGTCGAGGAAGACCTGGTCGGCCGGCAGGCCCTGGGCCTTCTCCAGGAACCGCGGGTTCGAGCCGGGCACCGCCAGACAGGAGCGGCGCGGACGAAGACGGTTCACCTGGGCGGTGGGCGTGGTCATGCGGGGACCTCCAGAGGGTCGAGCTTGTTCGCTTTCCGGATCTCGTCGACGATACGGCCGATGATCTCGGTGATGCCGAAGTCCTTCGGCGTGAATACGGCGGCGACGCCGGCGGAGATGAGGGCGCGCGCGTCGGCCGGGGGGATGATGCCGCCGGCGATCACCGGGATGTCCGTGGCACCCGCCTCGCGCAGCCGGTTCAGCACGTCCGGCACCAGCTCGGCGTGCGAGCCGGACAGGATGGACAGGCCGACGCAGTGCACGTCCTCGGCCAGCGCGGCGTCGGTGATCTGCTCGGGCGTGAGCCTGATGCCCTGGTAGACCACCTCGAAGCCGGCGTCCCTGGCACGTACGGCGATCTGCTCGGCGCCGTTGGAGTGCCCGTCGAGGCCGGGTTTGCCGACCAGCAGCCGCAGCCGTCCGATGCCCAGGTCCTCCGCGGTGCGGGCGACCTTCTCCCGGACCAGGGCGAGCGGCGTCCCCGCCTCAGCGGCCACGGCCACCGGCGCGGAGGAGACGCCCGTCGGTGCCCGGAACTCTCCGAAGACGTCCCGCAGCGCCCAGGACCACTCACCCGTGGTGACACCCGCCCGAGCGCACTCGACGGTCGCCTCCATCATGTTCTCGGTGCCGGCCGCGGCCTTCTTCAGGGCGGACAGCGCCTCGGTCGCGCGGGCCTCGTCCCGGTTGTCGCGCCACTCGTGCAGCGCGGCGACGACGCGGGCCTCGTTCTCGGGGTCCACCGTCATGATCGCGGCGTCCAGGTCCGCCGTCAGCGGGTTGGGTTCGGTCGTCTCGTAGATGTTGACGCCGACGATCTTCTCCTCGCCGCCCTCGATCCGGGCCCGTCGCGTCGCGTGCGAGGAGACGAGCTCGGACTTGAGGTAGCCGGACTCCACGGCGGCCATCGCGCCGCCCATCTGCTGGATCCGGTCGATCTCGGCCAGCGACTCGGCGACCAGCTCTTCGACCTTGGCCTCGATGACATGCGAACCGGCGAAGATGTCCTCGTACTCCAGCAGATCGCTCTCGTGCGCCAGGACCTGCTGGATACGGAGCGACCACTGCTGGTCCCAGGGGCGCGGCAGCCCCAGGGCCTCGTTCCAGGCGGGCAGCTGGACGGCGCGCGCGCGGGCGTCCTTGGAGAGGGTGACGGCCAGCATCTCCAGCACGATGCGCTGGACGTTGTTCTCCGGCTGCGCCTCGGTCAGCCCGAGGGAGTTGACCTGTACGCCGTAGCGGAAGCGGCGCTGCTTGGGGTTCTCGATGCCGTACCGCTCACGCGTGACCTGGTCCCAGATGCGGCCGAAGGCGCGCATCTTGCACATCTCCTCGATGAAGCGGACGCCCGCGTTCACGAAGAAGGAGATGCGGGCGACGACGTCGCCGAACCGCTCCTCGGGCACCTGGCCGGAGTCGCGCACCGCGTCGAGGACCGCGATGGCCGTCGACATGGCGTACGCGATCTCCTGGACCGGCGTGGCCCCCGCCTCCTGCAGGTGGTAGCTGCAGATGTTGATCGGGTTCCACTTCGGGATGCGGTTGACCGTGTACGTGATCATGTCGGTCGTGAGCCGCAGCGAGGGCCCCGGCGGGAAGACGTGCGTCCCCCGCGACAGGTACTCCTTGACGATGTCGTTCTGCGTCGTGCCCTGGAGCCTGTCCGGGTCGGCTCCCTGCTCCTCCGCGACCACCTGGTAGAGCGCCAGCAGCCACATCGCGGTGGCGTTGATCGTCATCGAGGTGTTCATCTGCTCCAGGGGGATGTCCTGGAACAGCCGCCGCATGTCACCGAGGTGCGAGACGGGCACACCGACCCGGCCCACCTCGCCGCGGGCGAGCACGTGGTCGGGGTCGTAGCCGGTCTGCGTGGGCAGATCGAAGGCGACCGAGAGCCCCGTCTGACCCTTGGCGAGGTTGCGCCGGTACAGCTCGTTGGACGCCTCGGCGGTCGAGTGACCGGCGTACGTCCGCATGAGCCACGGACGGTCCTTCTGACGTTCGGTCATCGTGGACCTCAGACGTTGCGGAAGCGGTTGATGGCGTCGATGTGCTGTTCGCGGAGCTCCGTGTCGCGCACACCCAGGCCCTCGCCGGGCGCCAGCGCCAGGACGCCGACCTTGCCCTGGTGGAGGTTGCGGTGCACGTCGTACGCGGCCTGGCCGGTGTCCTCCAGGGAGTACACCTTGGAGAGCGTCGGATGGATCTTCCCCTTGGCGATCAGGCGGTTGGCCTCCCACGCCTCACGGTAGTTGGCGAAGTGGGATCCGATGATGCGCTTGAGCGACATCCACAGGTAGCGGTTGTCGTACTCGTGGTTGTAGCCCGAGGTCGATGCGCAGGTGACGATCGTGCCGCCCTTGCGGGTCACGTACACGCTGGCGCCGAAGGTCTCGCGGCCCGGGTGCTCGAAGACGATGTCCACGTCCTCGCCGCCGGTCAGCTCGCGGATGCGCTTGCCGAATCGCTTCCACTCGCGCGGGTCCTGATTGTGCTCGTCCTTCCAGAACTTGTAGCCCTCGGCGTTGCGGTCGATGATCGCGGTCGCGCCCATCTTCCGGCAGATGTCCGCCTTCTGGTCGCTGGAGACGACACAGATCGGGTTGGCGCCGCCGGCCAGCGCGAACTGGGTGGCGTACGAGCCGAGCCCGCCGCTCGCGCCCCAGATCAGCACGTTGTCGCCCTGCTTCATGCCGGCGCCGTTGCGCGAGACGAGCTGGCGGTACGCGGTGGAGTTGACCAGGCCCGGGGAAGCGGCCTCCTCCCAGCTGAGGTGCTTCGGCTTCGGCATCAGCTGGTTCGACTTGACGAGTGCGATCTCCGCCAGGCCGCCGAAGTTGGTCTCGAAGCCCCAGATGCGCTGCTCGGGGTCGAGCATCGTGTCGTTGTGGCCGTCACTCGATTCGAGCTCGACGGACAGGCAGTGCGCGACGACCTCGTCGCCCGGGTTCCAGGCGTTGACGCCGGGCCCGGTGCGCAGCACGACGCCCGCGAGGTCGGAGCCGATGACGTGGTACGGGAGGTCGTGGCGCTTGCTGAGGTCGCTGAGCTTGCCGTAGCGCTCCAGGAAGCCGAAGGTCGAGACGGGCTCGAAGATCGAAGTCCACACGGAGTTGTAGTTGACCGAGCTGGCCATGACCGCCACCAGGGCCTCGCCCGGGCCCAGCTCGGGCACCGGCACGTCCTCGATGTGGAGGGACTTGCGGGGGTCCTTGTCGCGGCTGGCGACGCCGGCGAACATCTCCGCCTCGTCCTTGTGCACGGTCACCGCGCGGTACGACTCGGGGATGGACAGGGCCGCGAAGTCCGCGGCTGTGCTGTCCTGCGATTGGATCGCGTCCAGGATTTCCTTCACGGTGATGCCTCCGGCGGATCGGGTCTCCAGCGCCGGGGAACGCTGGAGAGACCCCTGTGGAAAGGGGGGTGCAGTGCGGTCTGGAGGTGTGCCGTCGGTTCGGCGGGGTGGTGCTTCGGCCTGCTCGGTGGAGCAGAAGGTTTGCCTGTGACGCAGGCGTCCGGGCGCGCAGACACGGTGGTTTGCGGGGACAGCCGACGTGCGAGAGGTCTCTGCACGCCGGCCGCCCGGACACCTTCAACGTATGGCACTGCGTGACAGGTGGCAAGGCACCCAGTGCCAACAATTTCTCTCAGTTGTCATCTCGTAGGCACGCATGAGCAACATCATGGCCGGTATGCCGGGTTGATCCCGCGGGTGACGGCTTTACGGCGTGGTGCGGTAGGCGTACGGGGTCGTCGTGCTCAGAGCCGTGAAGCCGAGCCGGCGCAGGATCGGGGCCGACTGGTCGGTCGCGTCGACCTGCAGATAGCGGTAGCCGCGCTCGGCGGCGATACGGGCCCGGTGGGCGATCAGCGCCCGGTAGATGCCCCTGCCCCGCCAGGGTGCCGCCGTTCCGCCGCCCCAGAGGCCGGCGAACCCGGTACCGGGGCAGAGCTCCATGCGGGCGGCGCTCACGGGCTCGCCGTCCGCGAGGACCACGACCGCGACCAATGTGTCAGGGGCCTCGGCGAGCCGGGTCAGCGTCCGCTGACGCAGCCAGGAACTGTCGGTGCCGAAGGCCTGCTCATGCGCCCGGATCATCAGCTCCACCCCGGCCGCGTCGGACACCGTGTGCAGATCCACACCGGCGGGAAGTTCCGCGGCGGCGGGCAGGCCGGTGACCGGGGCGACGAACAGGGTCTCCGGCGGCTCCGGCTCGAAACCCGCCCTGCGCAGCCGCTCTCCCAGATCGGCGGGCCGGTCGTGGGAGTACAGCTTCCACTCGAACTCCTCGTGCCCCAGGGCGGTGTAGTAGTCCACCTGCGCCGCGATCGCCGCGTCGGCGCGTTCGGCATCGAGGTCCGGGGCCGTCCAGACGACACCGTTCCAGTCGTCCGGGGTGCCGACCTGGCGGACCAGGTCGGGCGTGCGCTCGACCCGTACGCCGGGGGCGTCGGGGCGGGCGTGCCGACGCATCTCGTCGTCGAAGAGGGCAAGCAGTGCTGCTGTCGGGTCTTGTGTCATCGGCACACCCGAGCACGGGGTCCGGACCCCGGCAACCGGGTTTCGGCTGCCGCGGCGGACGCTCAGTGCTCTTTCAGTGCCTGCTGGATCGTGCGCATGACCTCGTCGAGGGGTGCGTCGGTACGGGCCACGGCGACCAGCACCTCGCCCTCCCTGGACACCGACGCCGCAGGGGCCCTGTCCGGCTCGCCCCCCGCGGTCCGCCCCGCTCCGATCCCCGTGCCGAAGGTCTCCCGGACGATCGCGAAGGCATGGTCGAGCTGCGACTCCACGTCGCCGTGGCCGTCCGCGCGCAGCCAGCGCCGCAGCACGTGGTTGTGCGCCGTCACCACGGCGGATGCGGCGACCTCGGCGAGCAGCGGGTCGTCATTGCCCACATGGTGGTCGCGCTCGTCGAAATGGCCCAGCAGATAGCGCGTGAACAGCCGCTCGTAGCGGGCCACCGAGGCGATCTCGGCCTCGCGGAGCGTGGGCACCTCCCGGGTCAGCTTGTAGCGCGCCACGGAGACCGCGGGTTTCGCCGCGTACATCTTCATGACCTCTTTGATGCCGCGGCACACCGTGTCGAGGGGGTGCTCGTGCGCGGGAGCGGCGTTGAGGACGGCCTCGGCCCTGACGAGGGTGTCGTCGTGGTCCGGGAAGATGGCCTCTTCCTTGGAGCGGAAGTGGCGGAAGAACGTGCGCCGGGCGACCCCGGCGGCCCCCGCGATCTCGTCGACCGTCGTCGCCTCGTACCCCTTGGTGGAGAAGAGTTCCATCGCCGCGGCCGCCAGTTCGCGGCGCATCTTGAGCCGTTGGGCGGCGGCCCGGGTGCCGGCGGTGCTCTCCGGGGCGTCCGTCGCGGCGGAGGAACGAGGGGACTTGGCGGGTTGGGACATGAGGTGAACGTAACCCATCGGTGCAGGGGAGCGTGCCTGTGGGGGCGGGTCGCCCGAGGGTCCCAGCAACCCGCCCCACCCGGCCCCCGGGTCAGCGGCGGGCATATTCGCGGAAGCCGCGCCCCGTCTTACGGCCGAGGCAGCCCGCGGCCACCAGATGCTCGAGCAGCGGCGCCGGGGCGAGGCCCGGGTCGCGGAACTCGCTGTGCAGGACCTTCTCGATGGCGAGGGAGACGTCCAGGCCGACGACGTCCAGGAGCTCGAACGGCCCCATGGGGTAGCCGCCGCCCAGCTTCATCGCCGCGTCGATGTCGTCGAGCGTCGCGTAGTGCTCCTCGACCATCTTGATCGCGTTGTTCAGGTAGGGGAACAGCAGGGCGTTCACGATGAACCCGGCCCGGTCACCGCAGTCGACCGGGTGCTTGCGCACCTTCACGCAGACCTCGCGGACCGTGGCGTGCACGTCGTCGGCGGTCAGCACCGTACGGACCACCTCGACCAGCTTCATCGCGGGCGCCGGGTTGAAGAAGTGCATCCCGATGACGTCCTCGGGGCGCGAGGTCACCCTGGCGACCGCCACGACCGGCAGCGACGACGTGGTGGTCGCGAGCACCGCGCCCGGCTTGCAGACCTTGTCCAGGGCCGCGAAGAGCTCCCGCTTGACCTCCAGGTCCTCGGCGACCGCCTCGACCGCGAGGTCGACGTCGGCGAAGGAGTCCAGCGAGCCGGCCGGGGTGATCCGGGCGAGCGTCTCGTCCCGCGCCTCCTCGGTCAGCCGCCCCTTGGAGACCGAACGCCCCAGGGACTTGGCGATCCGTGCCTTGGCCGTGTCCGCCTTCTCCTGGCTGCGTGCGGCCAGGACCACGGCGTACCCGGCCTTCGCGAAGACCTCCGCGATGCCCGAGGCCATCGTGCCCGAACCGGCCACGCCCACCGAGTTCACGTCCCGCCCGGTGACCGCTCCCGCGCTCGCCGCCGGAGTCAGGGCGTCCGGCACCACGTCCTGGCCGCCGGGGGCGTCGTACGTGTAGAAGCCGCGGCCCGACTTGCGGCCGGTCAGGCCCGCCTCGCTGAGCTGCCCGAGCACCGGGGCCGGGGCGTGCAGCCGGTCGTGGGAGGCGGAGTACATGGCCTCCAGGACCGTGCGGGCGGTGTCGATGCCGATCAGGTCGAGCAGCGCCAGGGGGCCCATCGGCAGCCCGCAGCCCAGCTTCATGGCGGCGTCGATGTCCTCGCGGGAGGCGTAGTTCGCCTCGTACATCGCCGCGGCCTGGTTGAGGTAGCCGAACAGGAGGCCGTCCGCGACGAAGCCCGGCCGGTCACCGACGGCGACCGGCTCCTTGCCCAGCTCGCGGGCGAGCCGGGTGACGGTCTCCACGGCAGGCGGCGCGGTCAGCACGGAGGAGACCACCTCGACGAGCTTCATCGCGGGCGCCGGGTTGAAGAAGTGCAGGCCGAGGACACGCTCCGGGTGCTGCGACTCGGCGGCCAGCCGGGTCACGGACAGGGCGTTGGTGCCCGTCGCGAGGATCGCTGTGGGGGAGACGACGGCGTCGAGCTCCCTGAAGACCTGCTGCTTGATCTCGTACGTCTCCGGCACGACCTCGATGACCAGCTCCGCGTCCGCGGCGGCCCGCACGTCGGAGAACGTGCGGAAGCGGGACAGGATGTCGCTCCGCTCCTGCTCCGTGATCCGCTCACGGCGCACTGCGCGGGCGGTGGAGTTCTCCAGGGAGGCGACGGCCTGACGGGCGGCGGCTTCGCTGACGTCGATGCCGATGACCTCGCGGCCCGCCCGGGCCAGGACCTCGGCGATGCCGGTGCCCATGGTGCCGAGGCCGACGACGGCAATGGTGGTGAGAGGGGTGTCCATCACGGGACTCCAGGGTGAGTGACGACTGAGAGGAGCACGGCGGAGGGCGCGGTCGGAAACAACCGGCGCTCGGGGTGCGGGAATGGTGTGTCGTGGTGCACGGTCCCGGGTGCGCACGGCACACGGGGATGAGGTGACGGGCTCTGTCCCGAGCCGCGTCTCACGAACTGCCGAACCGACAAGCACTCCGGATGGCTGCGTCACCAGGCCATCGGAGCCTGCGGGGTGTGTGTCCCGCTCACCTGAGCTTAACCGGCGAGTAACGAGCGCGCCAGCCCTGGTCGTCTGTGCACTGGCACACAGTTCCGCGAACTCCCGGTCCGCCCGGACAGGGACACTCGCCGGACACCCTGCGTACTCGTTGCTAAACTCACCGTCATGGACGAGGAGTTCCGCTCGCTGACGGACAGGCTCGGCGACGAGGCGGGTGGGTCCGAGACGTTCCGGAGACTGCTCGCCACCGAGGACGACGAGGAGCTGGCTCTGGTCCTGGTCGAGCGCGAACGCCCGCTGTGGGCACGTGAGATCGCGGCGTTCCGGCTCGGCTGCCGAGGTGACCGCCGGGCCTTCGAGGCGCTGGTGCTCCTCCTCAACCACCGCGATCCCGAGCGGTGCGTATCCGCCGCACACGCCCTCCGGCTCCTCGGTGACCCCAGGACACCCAGGGCCGCGGCCGCGCTCGCCACCAACAGCATGCGTACGGCCTACGCCCTGCACCCGGTGCGGCTGCTGACCGCCCTGCGCGCTCCCGAATCGGTGCCCGCCCTGGTCAGCACCCTGCACCGGCTGCTGACGCCCGGTGAACCGCACTGGCGCGTCGCGCTCGCCTGTGTCGAGGGACTGGGGAGCCTGGGGGACCACAGGGCCCGCCCGGTCCTGGAGGCCGCGCTGCCGCACCCGCGGCTCGGCACAGCGGCGGCGGAGGCGCTCACGCGGCTGCCGGGGGGCTGAGCGGGCGGGCCGTTTCCTACGCGACCCGGCTCGCAGCACCATCTCACCGCAGGGTCTCGACAGGCCCGTCGCGTCAAACCGGTGTCGGCCCTCGCTGCAGAGCGACCTGAAGGCCGCCGCGCTTACCCAGAACGTTTACGCGTTCCTGTCGCCCTACCCACCTTTCCCAGAGACCGCACCGGCGGTGCGCCGCACACCGGTGGAGAACCTGCGGCCCCCGATCCTCGTCCCGCAAGGAGACCGCAGCCCTTGGCGCCCCCTCACCCTCCGGCGGCCACCAGAGGCGCCAGGAACGGGCTCGGCGTGCCGTGCCAGAAGATGTCCAGACTGTCGCGGGCCCGCGTGGTGGCGACGAACAGCAGCGAGCGTGCCTGCTGGACCTCGCGCCGGTAGCGCACCGGATCGGCGGTACGCCTCCGGTTCACGTCGTCCCTGGGGATCAGCCCGTCGCTGACCCCGGCGACGATCATGCGCTGGTACTCGAGACCCTTGAAGCGGAACATCGTGCCGATGTGTACGCCGCCGTCACCGCGTGGACCGTCGGGGCCGATCTCCACGGCCCGGACTCCGTGCTCCGCCAGAGTGGTCGCGGCTTCGCTCGCCATCTGGTTCGTCGGCACGCAGATCGCGATCTGCTCGTGCGGGATGTCGTCCCAGCTGTCGATCAGCATGGCGATGGCCTCCCGTTCGGCCCCCCAGTCAGTGCACCCGTGCAGGTCGGGCACTCCGCCACTGAGGACCGACCGGTAGCCGGCCAGGGTCTCCTCGTTGCCGTCGAGGTCGTCGTACTTCTCCTGGCTGAGTACGTCGAGTGCCGAGCGCAGGATCTGCCGGGTGGTGCGGTAGCTCAGGCTCAGCTTCGATGCACGTCCACGGATGTTGATGCCGAGGCTCCCGAGCGTCACCTGGTTCTTGTAGATGCGTTGATGGGTGTCGCCGACGAGGAACAGGTCGTTGCGGCTGTGTGCGGTCATCGCGCGCAGCATCTTCCAGTGCGCGGGCCGCAGGTCCTGAGCCTCGTCGACCACGATGTGCCGGTAGCGGTAGCGGAGCCATCCGCCGGAGCCTGCCTGCAGGTGAATGTTGTCGAGTCCGCCGGCCTCCTCCCGCTGCTGGTTGATCGCCAGAATCCGCTGCTCGCGCTGCATCTCCAGGCGCGCGGCCCGTTCGGACACCTGGTCCCAGGTCTGCCGGCCCAGACGGTCGAGGCGTTGGGTGAAGCGCTCGGCGAGTTGCCAGATGTCGGCACGCTCGGCTCGCGTGAGCGTGCGGCCACGTCCGGCCCTGCGGGCACGGAAGTATTCCGTACGCGACGCGACGGCCTGCCCAAGGATGACCTGTGACCACTCGTCCTGCAGGAACTCTGCGTCCCAGCCCGACTCGTCGAGTTCTTCGAGCAGCGAACGCCATTCGCGTACAGCCTGGTTGTCGTCGATGGTCTGTTTGCGGCTGCCGGGCTCGGCCTCGCGCACGATTCGCAGGGCGAGCTGGTCGACATGGCTGATCTCGACGCGGCCGAGCAGCGCTTCCCCACCGAGCGCCAGAAGACGGGAGCGGAGGTCGGCAGCCAGATTCTTGTTGAACGTCGTGAGCAGAATCGGCTTGTCCCGGCCCGGCGGGAGTTGCTCGACCAGGTGCTTCACCCGGTGCAGAGCCACGATTGTCTTGCCGGTGCCCGGGCCGCCTCCAACGCGTGCGGGGCCGTTGTAGTCGCGGTTCACGAGCTTGGCCTGAGTGGGGTGGAGGAAAACCTTCCAACGACCGAAGTCCTCGCCCTCCAATGCTTCCCGCAGCGCCTCGTCGGTTGTCGTGACGATGGTCGCGGGGCGTTCGACGGCGGCTCGGAAGTCAGTGGTGTCGACCGTCTCAGGCGTGGCGACAGGTGCGGTGACCTGTTCGAGGACCTCGTCGAACGACTTCTTGTCGTAGAGCGCGAGCAGGACCTCACCGGTCAGCTGTGGCGCGTAGTCGACGAGCCCCAGCAGTTGGTCCTCGGTGGTGAGCGCCTGGATGACCGGGATCAGTGGCCCGGCTACACCGAGGTCCGTGAGTTGCTGCTCGGTCCAGGCCAGGAACAGCGGCGCGTGTGCCGGGGAGGCTGCTTGCTCAGGCACGGGTTCCACACGGGGGCCCGGCTCCGGGGCGGCGCTGGCCGCTGCTGCCGGGGGAGCGGTCCCAGCCCGCGCCGCCAGCACGCTTTCCTCCACGACCTGGAGGTCGACGTACTCGATACCACCGGTGATGCGGTTGACCGAGTACGCCAGTCGGTCGAGGTGCTCGTAGACGTCCTTGCGGTGCTTGACCGAGACGATCAGCCAGTCCCCATCGGCCAGGCGCAGCAGCAGCGCCCTGTACTCGTCGTTGACGCGCGCCGACCAGAGCTTCTCGTGGCCCTTGAGCTGCTTGAGCTGCAGGCCGGTGGAGCCCGGGTTGTTCTTGAACTTGTGCTGGAAGTCGTAGATCGCGCCCTTGACCGAGCGGGGAAGCTTGAGGATCTCCCTGTCCGCCTTGTCGAGCAGGCGCAGGGTCACACTCTGGTTGGTCACGACTGGTCTTCCCCGTCCTTCATGAAGCGGTCGTTCTGCTGGTCACGGCATGTGTCACCGGCTGATGGTTGTACGCCGAGCCGTTGCGCGATCTCCTGGGCCGTCCAGGCAGTCGCCGGACGTACCTCCCAGCCGGCGCCGGCGAAGGCCCGGTCCCGGTCCTCGCTCTCGGGGTCGCGGTCGTCCCCGGCGGCGGGATGCGGAGAGAGGACGACACCGATGCGCGCATCCACCCAGGCCAACTCGGCCATCCAGCCACGGTCGTCCAGCTCGTGACCGTCGGCCGGCACGGGGATGCCGGATACCGCAGCGAGGCGTAGGACGAGGTCCTGGAGCCCCACTTCGTCCGGGTCGAGGTGTTCGATGACCTGGTCCCATCCCGGGTCCCGGCCGGGTGTAGCAGGCGTGGCAAGAACGATGACGGTCTCAGCCGGATCGGTGGGTGGGGCCGGAGCGGCCATCGCCTCCAAGGAGAGCATCGTCGTGAGGAGCCCTGCCCCACCCGCGACCGTCAGTGTTTCGGGTGTGAAGCCATCCAGCTGCCCGGCCGTCAGCTGAACGCTGTCGCCTCCACCGTGCTCCAGGAACTGCAGCAGATTGCTCCAGTACAGCCAGCCACGCCAACGCCGTTTGTGTGACTCCTCGTCGGCGAAGACGCCGTCCGCGTCATCGATGATGGTCAGGGCTGTCCAGGAGGGCGGCCGGTTGCGACCGTCCACTGCGAACACCAGCCTGCACTGCGAGGCGTCCACGGCGGCGTACGCCTGGACCCGCC
>NZ_MAPV01000169.1 GCF_001700505.1 Streptomyces mutomycini | reverse complement strand
CGGGGGCACACCCGTCTCCGGCGTCGTTCAGCTCCGGCGGAGCGTGCCCGGCGGCAGGGGGAAGAAGCCGCTGGTGCGGGCGACGTACTCGGCGTACCCGGGCCGTCCCTCCATGTGCCGCTCCAGCAGGGCCTTGCCGCTGCCCATCGTGAGCAGGAGGCTCATGACGACGGGCGAGACGAGCGTGGTGGCCGCGACCACCGGGTCGGCGCAGACGACGAGGAAGAGCCCCCACCAGACGCAGAAGTCGCCGAAGTAGTTCGGGTGCCGGGTCCAGGACCACAGCCCCCGGTCCATGATGCGGCCCTTGTTCGCCGGGTCACCCTTGAACCGGGCCAGCTGGGCGTCGCCCACCGCCTCGAAGCCGAGCCCCACGGCCCACAGCGCCGCACCGGCCAAGGCCCATCCGTCCAGCGGCCCCGGCAGGTAGTAACCCGCCTGCACGGGAAGGGAGATGAGCCAGACCAGCGCGCCCTGCAGCAGGTACACCTTGCGCAGGGCGTACAGGTCCGGATTGCCCGGCGCCTTCGCCAGCATGGCCTCGTAGCGCGGGTCCTCGCCGTGGCCCCGGCCCCGCCGGCCGATGTGCACGGCCAGACGCAGGCCCCAGGCCGCGGTGAGTGCGGTGATCAGCAGCCGGCGTCCTTCGTCCCCGTCGCCGGCCGACATCGCGTACGAGGCGAGGGCGACTGCCGCGAAGCCGAGGCCCCACGCCACGTCGACGATCCGGTGCATGCGCTTGCGCAGTGCGATCAGGAACGTGATGAGCATGACCGAGAGGGCGGCGACCGCGGACGCCGCCAGGTTCAGGGCGAACGCCTGCCAGGCGAAGCCGTTCACCGGACGGACCCGGGGCGCTGCCCGGCGATCGCCGGCTCGGCCGGGGTGTGACCGCCCTGGCCGGCCACGGCGCCGAGTCCCGCGTACCAGCCGTGGCGGGTGGCGGGCGTGCCCGCCGCCCCCTCCGCGTCGGGCCGCACCGAGAGGATCTGGTCGACTCCCATACGCCGCTCCTCGAAGGCGAGGGCGCCGCCCACCAGGTAGAGGCGCCACACCCGGGCGGTCTCCTCACCGACCAGCGCCACGAACTCGGACCAGCGCTCCTCCAGGGTGCGGTGCCATGCCTCGACGGTCAGCACGTAGTGCTCGCGCATCGATTCCACGTCACGGACCTCCAGCCCCGCTCCTTCGAGGAGTCCGACCGTCTCACCGAGCGGGCGCATGTGCATGTCCGGCGCGATGTACGACTCGATGAAGGCCCCGCCGCCGGGGGCGGTCGAGCCGCGCGACATCTGCTGGACCAGGGCGCGCCCCTGCGGCCGGAGCACGGAGTGGAGCAGCGCCGTGAAGGCCGGGTACTCGGCGTCCCCGACGTGCTCCCCCATCTCGACGGTGGAGACCGCGTCGTACGAGCCCTGGAAGCCGGGCAGTCCCGCGACGTCGCGGTAGTCGCAGTTGTGCACCTCGACGAGGTCCTGCAGGCCGCGCTCCTCGACCCGCGCCCGCACGTACGCCGCCTGCTCCTTGGCCAGGGTGACCGCGGTGACGCGGACCCCGTGCCGGCCCGCCGCATGGAGGGTCAGGGACCCCCAGCCGCAGCCGATGTCCAGCAGCCGCGCGCCCGCCGTGAGCCCGAGCTTGCGGCAGATCAGTTCCAGCTTGTCGCGCTGGGCGTCGGCCGGCCCGTAGTCCGGGCCGGCACCGGTCCAGTAGCCGCAGGAGTAGGCCATGGTCTCGTCGAGCAGCAGCGAGTAGAAGGCGTTGGAGAGGTCGTAGTGGTGGCTGATGGCGGCCCGGTCACGGGCCTTGCTGTGCAGCGCGCCGCTGAGCCCGGCCCGGGCGGCGGGAACGGGTGGGCGGGGGCCGACCGCGCCGAGGCGCAGGGCGGTGCCGGCCGCCCTGAGACGGTCGGCGATGCCCGGGCGGGGCAGTTCCAGGCCCTGCTCCCGTGACGCGCGGCGCATCGCCCGCAGTCCGTCCGCGAGGTCGTCGTCGATGTCGATGTCACCGGTGATGTATGCCTCGGCCAGGCCGAGTTCGCCCGGCTGCCAGAGGAGCCTGCGCAGCGCCCGGCGTGAACGGACGTGCACCGTGGGAGCGTCCTTCGGGCCGGTCTCGCTGCCGTCCCACATCCTGAGCCTGACCGGCGGCGGACCGCCGAGGAACTGCTCGATGACCGGCGCGATCCGCTGCGCGGCGCCGGTGCCCGGGGTGTCGGTAAAGGTGTTCACACGGTGTCCTCATGGGTCAGGAGAATCTGCTGCACATCGAGATAGCCGGACCGGAAGCCGGCCTCGGAATAGGCGAGGTAAAAGGTCCACATACGTCGGAACGTCGCGTCGAAACCGAGGGCATCGACCTGGGCGGCCCGCTCCTCGAAGCGTTCCCGCCACAGCCTCAGGGTCTCGGCGTAGTGCATGCCGTACGTGCTGCGCTGCCTCATCCGCAGACCGGTGTGCGCGGTGGTGACGCGCTCGACGGCCTCGGTGGAGGGGAGGATGCCGCCCGGGAAGATGTACTTCTGGATCCAGGTGTAGGTGCTGCGGCTGGCCAGCATCCGGTCGTCCGGCATGGTGATCGCCTGGAGCGCGATCCGGCCGCCGGGGGCGAGGCAGCGCTCCAGGGTGCGGAAGTACACCGGCCAGAAGTCGACGCCGACCGCCTCGATCATCTCGACGCTGACGATCGCGTCGTATTCCCCGGTGACGTCCCGGTAGTCGCAGAGCCGCACGTCGACACGGCTTTCGTGGCCGGCCTCGCGGATCCGCCCCCTGGCCAGCTCCTGCTGCTCCCTGGAGAGGGTGAGCGTCGTGACCCGCGCTCCGCGCGCCGCGGCGCGGAGGGCCAGTTCGCCCCAGCCCGTGCCGATCTCCAGCAGCTCGGTGCCGTGGCCCACGCCCGCCAGATCGAGCAGGCGGTCGATCTTGCGGTGCTGGGCGGCGGGCAGCAGGTCCCGCTCGGCCGGGAACCCCCGGAAGACGGCGGACGAGTACGTCAGCGTGTCGTCGAGGAAGAGGGCGAAGAGGTCGTTGGACAGGTCGTAGTGGTGGCTGATGTTGTCGCGGGAGCCCTCGGGGGTGTTGGCCTGCGCGGCCGGCTGCCGCAGCGCCCACAGGCCCCGCAGCCTCTGCAGCGGCGCGGGTACCAGCTCGGCCGCGTTCCCGGCGAGGACGGACAGGACACCGACGAGGTCGGGCGAGTCCCACTCGCCCGCCATGTAGGACTCGCCGAAGCCGATGAGCCCGCTCGCCCCGATCCGCCGGAAGAACGCGTCGGGCCGTCGGATCTCCATGAGCGGTCCGCCCAGCCCGATGCTGTCGCGGCCGGCGAGCCTGGCACGCAGCGGAAGCCGGGAGAGGGCGTGCCGTACGAGCCGTTCGGCCATGGCGGTCCTGATGCCGGAGGCCCGTGGCTGGGTGGCGACATCGGGCCATCGTTCCGGGTCCACGCCCTGGGGAGGGGGTGTGATGGCCCGGGTCTGGGCCGGGACGGCGCCGCGGCGGGCCCGGGCCACAGCCGGGGTGGTGGAGCTGGGTGAGGTGGGAGAGGTGGGCACCTTCACTGCATGCCTTCCTGGGTGCGATGACGGGGACGGGGCTGTACGGGCAGCCGCCGCAGGAACAGCCGGATGCCGTGCAGCCGGATGGCGGCGGACACGACCGCGGTGGAGAAGGGATGGCGCAGGAACAGCCGGAGGAGCTGGGCAGGCGTACCGGGACGCCGGGTGCCGCGTACGGTCGCGGTGAACGGGCGGGCGTCCTCGCGCTCCAGGTGGACCGTCAGGTTCAGCAGCGGGCCGGGCTCGGGGAGCCGCATCCGATAGCGGCCGTCCACCGGGAAGAACGGCGAGACGTAGAAGTCCTTCTCGGTCACCGCACGCCCCGCCTCGTCCGTCCGCAGCAGGTAGCAGTGCCGCTCCCCGTAGGTGTTGTGCACCTCGGCGACCACACAGAGCGGGCTGCCGTCGGGGCGGCCGCACCAGTAGACGGTCAGGGGGTTGAAGACGTGGCCGAACACCCGGGCCTGGGTGAGCATGGTGACCGGGCCGCCGTCGAGGTCGATGTCCCGGGTGCGCAGGAACTGTTCCAGTCCGGCCCGCACGGTGGGCGCCGTACCGCCGAAGTGGTCGCGTGCGTCGAAGCCGGCCAGCGGGCGCAGCAGGGCGGGGAGCCGCGGTGGGCTGTCCGGGTCTATGAGCCACAGATAGGTGCGGTGCCGCAGGCCGTATCTGCGGGGCGCGGTCCGCACGTGGCTGATGGTGCACGGGTAGAGGGCGCCGGTCACCAGTCCACCCCGAGCGCGGCGGCGGCCTCGGCTCCCGAACGGCAGCCGTCCTCGTGGAAACCCCAGCCGTGG
The DNA here is from genome assembly GCF_001700505.1 of Streptomyces mutomycini. Lineage (GTDB taxonomy): Bacteria > Actinomycetota > Actinomycetes > Streptomycetales > Streptomycetaceae > Streptomyces > Streptomyces mutomycini. Next base: position 41,184 of record NZ_MAPV01000169.1, on the reverse strand, counting down.
TACGCCCCCGCGAAGGCGGTGACGGGTCCCGAGAGCGCCGGCAGCCGCTCCTGGGCGGCGACCGATTCCGGGGTGAAGACGGGGTGTTCGTACACCATGCGGGCTCCTACGAGGTCCGGGTCGACGCGGTCGGCGCCGTTCAGCGTGACGACGAAGCGCTCGGGGGCGTCCAGCCGCTGGAGCCTGTTCATGTCGTAGCTGACGGTGACCCGGTCTGCGTCGGCGGCGCAGGACGGCATCAGGTAGTTCCAGGAGGCGGCGGCCCCCCGGCTGCGCGGCAGCAGCGTGGTGTCGGTGTGCAGCAGCGTGGGGTTGCGGGAGTAGCGGAACGCCCCGAGAGTGCGCTTCTCCTCGTCGGTGGGATCGGCGAGCAGCGCGAGCGCCTGGTCGGGGTGGGTGGCGACGACGACCGCGTCGTACTCCTCGGTGGTGCCGTCCTCGGTGACGATCTCCACGCCGTCACTGTGCCGGCGCACCGTCCTCACCGGGGTGGCCGTCCGCACCGAGTGCACCTGCTTGGCGATGCGGCCGACGTACTCGCGCGAGCCGCCGGTGACGGTCCGCCAGACCGGCGAGTCGCCGATGGTGAGCATTCCGTGGTGCTCCAGGAAGCGGAAGAGGTAGCGGGCCGGGTAGCGCAGGGCGGTCACCGGGTCGCAGGACCAGACCGCGGAGACCATCGGGGTCAGGAAGTGCGCGCGGAAGTACGGGGAGAAGCGGCCGCGTTCCGCGAACTCGCCCAGGGTCATCACCCCTGTTCCTTCGGGCATGGCGAGCAACGCCCTGGCCGCCTGGTGGAACCGCACCACCTCTGTCAGCATGCGCAGGTACGCGCCCCGGAGCACCGACCCGGGCCGGGCGAACAGCCCGGTGGCGCCGCGGGCGCCCGCGTACTCGAGTCCGCAGCCCTCGCAGCGCACGGACATGCTCATCTCCGACTCCTGCGTGGCCACGTCGAGTTCGTCGAAGAGCCGCAGGAGATGGGGGTACGTCCGCCGGTTGTGCACGATGAACCCCGAGTCGACGCGGTGTGTCCGGCCGTCCGTCGAGCTCAGGTCGTGGGTGTGGGCGTGGCCGCCGACGCGCGGGTCCGCTTCGAGGAGCGTCACGTCGTGCGCCCTTCCCAGAACGTACGCGGCGGTCAGTCCCGCCACCCCGCTGCCCACTACGGCTGTGCGCCGCCGTTCCCCTGTCATTCGGTTCCTTCCGGTGTCACAGGTCTGGCCGGGGCCCTACGGGAGTGCCCCTCAGAGGTCATTCGAGACAGCGGGCCCCGCGGATTGGCCGATGATCGGACTTCCTTCCATCGGGTGAACGACCAATCCGCCGGGCGATCTGCGTCGAACCCCCGGTGTGAGAACAGACCAAGACGTTTCGCAGAAGCAAGGGGCCTCCGGGGCCCGGCGCTCCCGCTGGGCACGCGCCGCGTTCGCCGCGCTCAGCGGTCTGATCGCCGGGTTCACGGCTCTGTGCGTCGCCGAACTGGTCGCCGCCGCCGTACGCCCCGAGGCGGGTCCGGTCACGGCCGTGGGCGGGGCGGTCATCGACCGCACTCCCGCGGCCGTCAAGGACTTCGCCGTAAGGAACTTCGGTACGGACGACAAGCTGGTGCTGCAGCTCGGGATCCTCTTCCTCCTGGCGCTCTTCGCCATGGCGGTGGGGGTCCTGGCTCTGCGTCACCGGTGGACCGGCGCTGCGGCCGTCCTGGTCTTCGGCGTGGTCGGGGCAGTGTCCGCGGCCGGGCGGCCCGAGGGCCGTCCGGTCGACGTACTGCCTTCGGTCGTGGGCGCGCTGGTGGCCGCAGGAGTGCTGTATCTCCTGGCCGGACGGCTGGCCCCGCCCGCCGTTCCGTCTCCCGCGGCTGGGGGGACGGACGGCGGGGAACAGGGCGCCTTCGACCGCCGTGGCTTCGTCATCGCGGCGACCGCGGCCGCGGCGGCCTCGGCCGGTGCGGGACTCCTGGGCCGAAGACTCCAGGCGTCCCGGCTGGCCGGGGTCTCCGCCTCACGCGGCGACGTCGTGCTCCCGGCGCCGGCATCCCCCGCGCCCGCGATACCGGGCGGAGCGGATCTGGGCATCCGGGGTCTGAGTTCCTTCACCACCCCGAACAAGGACTTCTACCGGGTGGACACCGCTCTGGTGGTGCCGCGTGTCGACGCCGGCGAGTGGCGGCTGCGCATCCGCGGCCGAGGGGTGGCGCGGCCCGTCACCCTCAGCTTCCAGGACCTCCTTGGGCGCGAGCTCATCGAGCGCGACATCACGCTGACCTGTGTGTCCAACCAGGTGGGCGGCCCCTACGTCGGCACCGCGCGGTGGATCGGCGTGCGCCTGGCGGATCTGCTGAGCGAGGCCGGGGTGAAGCCCCCGTCGAAGGGCGGACGCGCGGACCAGATCGTGGCGCGTTCCGTGGACGGGATGACGATCGGTACCCCGGTCGAGGAGGTCATGGACGGCCGCGACGCACTGCTCGCGGTCGGTATGAACGGCGAACCGCTGCCGTTCGACCACGGCTTCCCGGTCCGGATGGTCGTCCCGGGTCTGTACGGCTACGTCTCGGCGTGCAAGTGGATCCAGGACATCGAGCTCACGACCTTCGACGCGTACGACGCCTACTGGGTCGAGCGCGACTGGTCGCGCGAAGCGCCGGTCAAGACCCAGTCACGCATCGACACCCCCCGCCCCTTCGCCGCGCCGCGCGCGGGGACCGTACCCGTCGCCGGAGTCGCCTGGGCCCAGCACCGGGGCATCGCCCGGGTCGAGGTCCGGGTCGACGGCGGTGAGTGGCACACCGCGCGACTGGCCGCGGAGGCCGGCCGCGACACCTGGCGCCAGTGGGTGTGGGAATGGCCGGCCACGACCGGCAACCACACCCTGGAGGTCCGTGCGACGGACCGTACCGGCGCCACACAGACCGACAAGCGGGTCGGCACCGTACCCGACGGTGCGACCGGGTGGCACTCGGTGGTGGTCGACGTGACCTGACTCCGCCCCGTCCGCCCAGCCCTCTCTTTCCTTTCCACAGTTGATCAACGATCCATTCAGGAGAACACCATGAACAGCCGTCACCTCCGCCGCATCGCCGTCACCGCCGCCGCCGCAGCCATGCTGCCGCTCGCACTGACCGCCTGCTCCAGCGACTCGGACAAGGCCTCGTCCGACTCCGGTGCGGACAAGGCCGCGTCGAGCGCACCGGCCAAGGAGACCGAGAGCGCCGCGACCATGGACGAGCCGTTCGGGCCGGGCTGCGCCTCGGTCCCGGCCGAGGGTGCGGGCTCGTTCGCGGGCATGGCCCAGGACCCGGTCGCCACGGCCGCGTCCAACAACAAGGACCTGTCCACCCTGGTCGCCGCGGTCAAGCAGGCCGGCCTTGTCGACACCCTGAACAGCGCCGAGAACATCACGGTGTTCGCCCCCACCAACGACGCCTTCGCCAAGATCCCGAAGGCCGACCTGGACAAGCTGCTCGCGAACAAGGCCGAGCTCACCAAGGTGCTCACCGCGCACGTCGTCGGCGAGAAGCTGACGCCGGCCCAGCTGGAGAAGGGCTCCTTCGACACCCTGGCCAAGACCGAGCTGACGACGGCGGGCTCGGGCGAGGAGTACACCGTGAACGACTCCTCCAAGGTCGTCTGCGGCAACGTCCCGACCGCCAACGCCACGGTCTACATCGTCGACACCGTTCTGATGCCGGCGAGCTGAACCCACGGCCGTCGGTGCGCCGGCGGCTGACAGCGACAAGCCCCGAGGACCGCGCTCTCCGACCCCACGGCCGGGGTTGCGCGGGCCTCGGGGCTCGTTCGTGCCGTCGACGAAAACGCGGGATTCCGCCACCTGGAAATCTACACATAAGGGACATATAAGAGCACACTTGTCAGGAGAGCACAGGGCCGCGTCCCCTGATCGCGGTCGCTTCGGCAAGTGCGAAGGAGACCATCCTCATGAGTAACCTCTCACACACCGGAAGGGATGTGTCCGGGCGATCGGACACCGCCGGAAGAGACATCTCCGGGCATCCCGACGCGGATGAGATGCGGGCGCGCCACGACCGCGTGATGGGCGGCGGGCGTACCACCGCGATGGCCGACGCGCCGGTGTTCCTGGTCGGCCTGTACTGCGCGGTCTCGCCGTGGGTGCTTCACTTCACCACGAGCCAGCCCGCCCTGGTCACCCACAACCTCGTCATCGGTCTCGCGATAGCCGTGCTGGCACTCTGCTTCACCGCCATGCCCGAGCGGATGACCGGCATGAGCCTGGCCATCTGCGCGCTGGGCGCCTGGCTCATCGTGTCGACCTGGATCGTGGGCTCGAGCCCCGACATGGGCGTGATCCTCAACAACGTCATCGTCGGCGGACTGGCGGTCGTCCTGGGGGCGGTCTGCGCGGGAGTCGCCGTGAAGAACAAGAAGACCTGAGGGGGTTCACGCACGAGTGGCCACAGGCGGAACGTCATCCGCCTGCGGCCACTCCCGTGTCTCAGGTCAACTCCTCCGCGCTCAGGGTCGACCCCCGTGCGCTCAGGTCCTCTCACCCCACGGAGCTGTACGCCACCACACCCCGCAGCACCGCGTCGACGGCCTTGTGCGCGTTCCTCGCGACCGAGCTGCCCTCCCGGGGCGCGGCTGCCGCGATCTGACCGAGTACGTCGATGACCTGCTTGCACCACCGCACGAAGTCACCGGCCGGCATCTCCGCTTCGCGGAGGACCTCGTCCAGCGTCCGCCCCGAGGCCCACATGTAGACCGCCCAGGCGAAACCGAGGTCGGGTTCCCGCTGGCCGACCCCTTCCGTCTGGCTGATCCTGAAGTCCTCTTCCAGGGCGTCGAGCCTGCCCCAGATGCGGATCATCTCGCCCATCGCGGCCTTCGCCGGTCCGGACGGCAGCTTGGGTGCGACCGCGTCGTCCGCCTGGCGCGCCTCGTAGACCAGCGCCGAGACGCACGCGGCGAGTTCGGCTGGATTGAGGCCCTCCCAGACGCCGTCCCGCAGGCATTCGCTGGCCAGCAGGTCCAGCTCGCCGTAGAGCCGTGCCAGCCGCCGGCCGTTGTCGGTGACCTCGCTCCCCCGCAGATAGTCGAGCTCGGTGAGGAGCGCGACGATGCGGTCGAAGGTCCGGGCGATGGTGTTCGTCCGGCCCTCGATGCGGTGCTCGAGCTGCCGCGTGTCGCGCTGCAGCCGGTGATAGCGCTCGGCCCAGCGGGCGTGGTCCTCGCGCTCGTCGCATCCGTGACAGGGGTGTGCGCGCAGCTCCGTGCGCAGCCGCGCGATCTCCCGGTCGTCGGCCGCGGCGGCCCGCTGCTTGCGGTGCCGTCCCGGATCGATGTGCCCCGCCTTGCTGCGCAGCGCGGAGGCCAGGTCGCGGCGGGACTGCGGTGAGCGCGGGTTGAACGACTTGGGCACCCTCATCCGCTCCAGCGCCTCGACCGGCACGGGGAAGTCGATGTGGGCCAGCCGCTTGACCTGCCGCTCGGCGGTCAGCACCAGGGGGCGCGGTCCGTCGTGATACTCCAGCCCGCGATGGCCGTTGGTCCGTCCGGCGGGCAGTCCCGGGTCGAGTACCAGGGCGAGTCCGGCGAACTTGCCGGTGGGGACGTGGATGACGTCGCCCGGCTTCAGCTTCTCCAGGGAGGAGGCGGCGGCGGCCCGGCGCTGGGCCGCCCCCTGCTTGGCCAGGTCCGTCTCACGGTCCTTGAGGTCACGGCGCAGCCGCGCGTACTCCTCGAAGTCTCCGAGGTGGCAGGTCATGCCCTCCTTGTAGCCCTCGAGGCCCTCCTCGTTGCGCTGGACCTGCCGGGAGATCCCGACGACGGACCGGTCGGCCTGGAACTGCGCGAAGGAGGTCTCGAGCAGCTCACGAGACCGATGCCGCCCGAACTGCTGCACGAGGTTGACGGCCATGTTGTACGAGGGCCGGAAGCTGGAGCGCAGCGGATACGTCCGTGTGCCGGCGAGGCCGGCGAGCGCGCCGGGGTCCATGCCCCGCTGCCACAGGACGACCGCGTGGCCCTCGACGTCGATGCCGCGGCGCCCCGCGCGCCCGGTCAGCTGGGTGTACTCGCCGGGCGTGATGTCGGCGTGCTGCTCGCCGTTCCACTTCACCAGCTTCTCGAGCACCACGGAACGCGCGGGCATGTTGATGCCGAGTGCGAGTGTCTCCGTCGCGAAGACCGCCTTGACCAGACCGCGGACGAACAGCTCCTCCACGACCTCCTTGAAGGTCGGCAGCATTCCGGCGTGGTGCGCGGCGATGCCCCGCTCCAGGCCTTCGAGCCACTCGTAGTAGCCGAGGACGTGCAGGTCCTCGCCGGGGATGGACGCGGTCCGCTCCTCGACGATCTCCCGTACCAGCCGGCGCTTGCTCTCGTCGTTGAGCCGGAGCCCCGCCTGCAGGCACTGCTGCACGGCCGCCTGGCAGCCGGCCCGGCTGAAGATGAAGGTGATCGCGGGCAGCAGGCCCTCGGCGTCGAGCCGGTCGATGACCTCGGGCCTGGACGGCGTCCAGATGCGGCTGCGCTGACGGCGCTCGCGCTCGCGCTCGGCCTCGCGCACCATCTTGCCGCGCCGGCGCTCGCGCGGGTTGTACCCCCGCTGGTTCTCCATCCGGGCGAGCCGGACGAGGTCGGGGCTGACCTCGCGGCGTCCGGTGCCCCGGCCGCCGTGGTCGGTCTCCTCCTCGAAGAGGTCGTACATCCTGCGCCCGGCCATGACGTGCTGCCACAGCGGCACGGGCCGGTGCTCGGAGACGATCACCTGCGTGTCGCCGCGGACGGTGTCGAGCCAGTCGCCGAACTCCTCGGCGTTGGACACGGTCGCCGACAGGGACACCAGGGTCACGGACTCCGGCAGGTGGATGATCACTTCCTCCCACACGGCGCCCCGGAAGCGGTCCGAGAGGTAGTGCACCTCGTCCATGACCACGTAGCCGAGGCCGGTGAGCGCCTGGGAGCCCGCGTACAGCATGTTGCGCAGGACCTCGGTCGTCATGACGACCACGGGTGCGTCCGCGTTGACGCTGTTGTCACCGGTCAGCAGACCGACCTTGTCCGCGCCGTAGCGCCTGGCGAGGTCGGTGAACTTCTGGTTGGACAGGGCCTTGATCGGCGTGGTGTAGAAACACTTGCGGCCCTGCAGCAGGGCCAGGTGAACGGCGAATTCACCGACGATCGTCTTGCCCGACCCGGTGGGGGCCGCGACCAGCACCCCCTTGCCGGCCTCGAGGGCCCGGCATGCCTCGATCTGGAACGGGTCCAGGCCGAATTCGTACATCTCGCGGAAGGGCCCGAGGGCGGTGGCCTGCTCGGCCGCACGGACCCGGGACGCCTGGTATCGCTCAGCTGGTGAGAGGTCCTCTGTCATCTTGATACGAGCCTACCCGCCCCGTATGACAGTCAGCCCGATCTTTATTTCACGGTGCGAGGACCCTGACCGCGCCGGGTACGCAGGTGGCCCTGAGCGGCAGCGCCCCCAGCGGTTCGCCGTCCGCGTACGCCGTGACACCGGCCGAGGCCAGCTCTATCGAGGAGACCCGGTGCACCGTGACCTTCGGGTGCCCGAGGTGCGTCCCCTTGTACACCTTCGGAAAGACCTTGAGCAGGGTGGTCCGGCTGCAGTCGCCGACCACGGTCACGTCGAAGAGCCCGTCGTCCATGACCGCGCCGGCGCAGATCCGCATGCCACCGCCGTAGGTGGTGCCGTTGCCCACCGCGATCAGCGTCGCCTCGATCTCTGTCACCGGGCCGCCGTCCAGCCTGACGCTGTACGGGATCGGCCGGAAGGCGGCCAGCTCGGCGAGGATCGCCAGGTCGTACTTGAAGCGCCCGCCGACCCAGCGCATCCGGTTCCCCCGGTCGTTGACACGCGAGTCGAAGCCCGAGGCGAGCACGGAGCCGAACCAGCGCTCACCGACACGGCCCAGGTCGATCGCGCGCGTCGTCCCGGCCTTGAGCGCCTCGCCGGCCAGCCTGCCGGCGGCGGCCGGATCACGGACCGGCAGTCCGAGGGCGCGGGCGAAGTCGTTCCCGGTGCCCACGGCCACGGCGCCGAGCGGCGTGGGGGTTCCGGCGACGGCCTGCAGGGCGAGGGACATCATGCCGTCCCCGCCCACGGCTATCAGCGCTCCGGTCCCGAGCGCCACAGCCTCGCGGGCCCGCCGCAGGGCGTCGTCGGCGTCCTCGCCGAGGATCGTCCGTACGGAGAAGCCCGCGTCCCGCAAAGCGGAAGCGGCCGGCTGCGCGGCTCGCGCGCCCCGGCCGCTTCCCGCGGTGGGATTGACGAAGAGGGTGATCTCGCTGGTCACCCGCGGGACCTTACAAGGTCAGGTGATGTCGTCGTAACCGTTGAGCCTGTGGGACCGGCCACCGTCCGCCTCGCCACCGGCCTGCTCGGGCAGAGCGGCCCGGGTGGACACCGGTTCGATCGCGCCGACGGCCTCGGGGGTGAGGTCCAGCTTCGACGCCTCGTCGTCGTCGAGCTCGGCGTCGGGGTTGTTGCGGCGTCTGCGCTTGTCGTTGAGGAGCGAGAACCCCGTGGCCATGAAGTAGAAGGCGGCGAGCGGACCCGCCAGGATGAGCATGGACAACGGTTCGCCGCCGGGCGTCGCGATCGCCGCGAATCCTGTGAGACCCACGATCATGCCCCGCCACCAGCCGAGCATCCTCTTGCCCGACACGACACCCGTCATGTTCAGCGCGACGAGGAGGAGCGGCAGCTCGAAGGCGAGACCGAAGACGATGACCATCCTGGTCAGCAGGTCGAGGTAGCTGTCGAGGGCGATCTGGTTCTGGACGTTCGCCGGGCTGAACCCGAGCATGATCTCGGCGGTCTGCGGAAGAATCGCGTAGGCGAGGTAAGCACCCGACAGGAACAGCGGCGCGCCGAGGGCCACGAAGCCGTACGCGTAGCGCTTCTCACTCCTGTGCAGCCCGGGCGCCACGAAGGCCCAGAGCTGGAAGAGCCATACCGGGGTGGCGAGCAGCACACCCGACATGAGGCCGACCTTGAGCGCGTTGGTGAAGGGGCCCATGAGGGTGTCCGTCTTCACGACGGCGCAGGGCTTGCCGTCCACGGCTACGACCACGCCGTCCTCGCAGCCCACCGTGGTGAGGAGGGGGCTCAGGAGGAAGTCGTAGATCTCCTTCTGGTAGAAGGCGGCGACGATCGTCACCACGCCGATGGCCAGGACCGACTTCAGCAGCCGGTTACGCAGCTCACGCAGGTGATCGAGGAGGGGCATCCGCCCCTCGTCGTCCTTCTCCTGCTTGCGGGCGGACTTGAGCAACCCACTTCCCTCGTCTCGATCGGCAGCTGCCGGGGTTAGGAGCAGCTGTCAGCTCTGGGTGGTGGGCTTGGGCTCGCTGACCGGACGGGCGCTGGTGACGTCGCCCGGAGCGGCCTGGATCGTGCGCGCGGTGGCCGCGGGCGGGGTGGTGTCCGCGGCTGTCTCCGTGGTGGGCGCCGCGGGGTCCGCGTCGTCCTTCTTCATGGCCTTGGCCTCGCTCTTGAGGATGCGGGCCGACTTGCCGAGCGAACGCGCCATGTCGGGAAGCTTCTTGGCACCGAAGAGAAGCAGGATGACAGCGATGATCAGAATGATCTCGAGGGGCTTCAGATTGCCGATCGACATGTGCGCTTCCTTCTCACTGAGGCGTCTGGAGGGTGGGCGCGCTACCCGTTCGACCGGACACATGTCCGACCTTCGCGCTGGCAGCGATCGTAACCCGCAGGGGTGAACGTGGGGCAATGCCCGTGCGTACTCCCGCTTGCGGCCCGCACCTCCCTGCCTGGGCCGCTCCAGCAGCGTACTCCCCGAACCGGTGAATCAGGAGGCCGCGCCCGTCGTCACAGGGCCTCTCCGGTGTCGGCGAGGGTGGTGGCCGCTCGTTCGAGATCCTCGGCCGCTCGGTTGATCCGCCGGGTGGTCTCGGCGACCTGTCCGGCGAGCCGCTGCGCCTCGACGAAGACCTTGACGGCCAGCACTCCGAGCACGGCCAGACCTGCGAATCCGAGGGCGATGGCGAGCATGGGCCAGAACATGGATGGATCCTCGGTGTCTCTCGTTACCGCGGGGCGGTGTGCAGACGCAGCGTCCGTACCCCGCCGCCACTGAGGAGCTCGATGATGCGCTCCCCGGCCGGCTTGCGGACGGCGGAACCGCACGCGGGGCAGGTGAAGGAGTAGAAGGTCGTACGCCGGCCGGCCCCTATCGCCAGCCGCAGCGCTCCCGCCCCGAGCTCGAACCGCTCACGGCAGTCCGGACAGGCGGCCCGGAAGCGTACGGCGTCGGGCACCGGGACCGGAGCCGGTCCGGTCTGTGTGCTCGATATCGCGGTCATATGGCCTTTGTCTCCTCGGTCCACCGGTGGCCGCCGCTCAGAGCGCGCCGTCGTAGACGGCCAGTGCCTCACGTGCCGCCAGCCGGGCACTCTCGGCCAGTTCCGGGGGCGACGTGATGCGTCCCTCGCCGCCCAGCCGCAGGGCGAGCCTGCGCAGGGAGGCCGGGTCGGGGGTGCGGAGCGTGATGCGCAGGCCGCCGTCGGGCATTTCCTCAGCGCTGTCGTGCGGGTAGTACTCGGCGACCCACCGGCCGCCGGGACCGACCTCGATCACGACCTCCGGGTCCTCGGCGGCGGGCTGGACCAGGCCCTCGGAGAGATCGCGCAGCTCCAGCTCCGGCGGGGCGGAGGGAGCGTCGAGCAGTCTGATCTCGGCGACCCGGTCGAGCCGGAACGTGCGCCGCGCCTCGGTGAGCCGGCACCAGCCCTCCATATAGGTGTGGCCGACGGCGAACAGCCGGATCGGGTCCACCTCGCGCTCGGTCAGCTCGTCGCGCGCGGGCGAGTAGTAGCGGAGCCACAGCCTGCGGCGCTCGGAGATCGCCCGGTCGACGTCGGCGAAGACGCCGCCCTCGGACTCGAAGGTGACCGAGAGCCGCGAGCTGGCGGCACCCACCTCGCCGGCCGCCGTCTCCAGCTTCGCGGTCGCCCGCACCAGCGCCTGCCGGTCGCTCTCACGCAGTCCGGGGAGCGTCGCGACGGCGCGGGCCGCGACGAGCAGGGCGGTCGCCTCGTCGGCGGCGAGCCGCAGCGGCTCGGCGACGTCGTCCGGGTTGTGCCACCAGATCCGGTCACCGTCGGTGTCGATGTCCAGCAGGTCGCCCCCGCGGAAGCTGGTCCCGCACATGGGGAGGACGTCGAGGTCGGAGATCAGCTCGTCCTCGGTGATCCCGAAGGCCCGGGCCACGTCCTGGACGTGCGCACCGGGACGCTCGCGCAGGTAGGTGACGAGGGAGAGCATCCGCCGGGTCTGGTCGATCGCGTTCGTGGCCACGAGTACGGGTCTCCTCAGTCCTTGGCCACGGCGCGCAGCCGGTCCATCACGTCGGCCCGCAGATCGGCGGGCTCGGTCACGATCACGTCGGGCCCGAACTCCACGAGCCAGGCGTCCAGCCCGTGTCCGTACGGGATCTCCAACTCGTCCCAGCCGTCACCGAGTTCCCGTACGGACACGGCGCGGGAGCGCAGCGGGTAGCCGGAGCCGGTGCGCAGCCTGATCCGGGCGGTCCTGGTGGCGGTCTCCCCCGCCCAGCTCTCCACGGTCTCGCGGACGGTGACGGCGTCGGGGACCGGGGCCGTGAAGGCTCCGGCGCGGGAGCGGACCCGGCCCGAGATCCGGGACAGCCTGAAGACCCGCTCGGCGCCCCGGTCACGGTCCCAGCCGGCCAGGTACCAGTGGCCGCGCCAGCACTCGAGCGTCCAGGGCTCGACCTGGCGCTGCCCGGGGCGGGCGGAGTTGCCCTTGCGGTAGTCGAAGGTGACCGGGCGACGGTCACGGCAGGCGAGCATCAGCGGCTCGAAGGCCGCCTCGTGGACCGGGATTCGGGGTTCGAGAGCGCTGTGCACCTCGTAGGCGTCCTCGGCCTCCGGCATGCCGGCGGCCCGCAGCTTCTGCAGGGCCCCGCTGGCGGCGCCGGCGAGACGGGCCTGCTGCCACACCTTGGCGGCGAGCCCGAGGGCCGCGGCCTCCTCGGCGTCCAGGGTGATGGGGGGCAGCCGGTTGCTGTCGCGGCGCGCGAGGTACCCGGTGTCGCCGTCCAGGTTCTCCACGGTCTCGATGATCAGGCCGAGTTCGCGCAGATCGTCCTTGTCGCGCTCGAACATCCGGTTGAAGGAGTCGTCGGAGCCCGCCTCCAGGTAGGCCTCGATGGACCCGCGGAGCTCACGCTTGCTGAGCGGGCGCCGGGTACCCAGCAGACACAGTGCCAGGTTCATCAGCCGTTCGGCCTTGGCAATCGCCATCGACGCCCTTTCTCGACGTGCTCTCCGACCGTCGACCGTACCGCCCCGGGGTGTCCGGACCAAAGCGAGGGCCCGTGCCTCGCGGCACGGGCCCTGACTGCTGCGGAGGGACGGATCAGACGCCCACGAGGTCGCAGACGAAGATCAGCGTCTCGCCCGGGGCGATCGCGCCGCCGCCCGCGCCGCGGTCGCCGTAGGCGAGGTGCGCGGGGATGGTCAGCTGGCGACGGCCGCCGACCTTCATGCCCTGGACGCCCTTGTCCCAGCCTGCGATGACCTGGCCGGCACCGAGCTGGAACTGCAGCGGGGTGCCGCGGTTCCACGAGGCGTCGAACTCCTCGCCGGTGGAGAAGGCCACACCGACGTAGTGCACGGAGACGGTCTGACCGGCCTGGGCGACGGGTCCGTCACCCTCCCAGATTTCCTTGATCTCCAGGTCGGCCGGCGGCTCGCCACCCGGGAAGTCGATCTCGGGCTTCTCGATGCTCACTGAATTGCTCCTAAAAAGAATCTTGGGGACAACCGCACGAGTCTCGCACGACTCATGTCACCGCTCAGACAGCGCCGAGGATGTCTACGACGAAGACCAGGTTGTTCTTGGCCAGCTCGTTCGTCGTGTCGGCACCGTAGGCCTGGGCGGGCGGAATGGTCAGCAGGACGCGGTCGCCGACGTGCTTGCCGACCAGCCCCTTGTCCCAGCCCGAGATGACGCCGCCGACGCCGATCGGGAAGACGCTCGCGCCACCGTGGTCCCAGGAGGAGTCGAACTTCTTGCCGTCCTCCCACTTCACGCCCGTGTACTGGACGACCAGGCCCTGACCGGCCTTGACCTCGGCGCCGTCGCCCTTGATCAGCACCTGCTCCTTGAGGTTCTTCGGCGCCTTCTCACCCTTGGGAACGGTGATCGTCGCGGCCTTCTGCGACTGGGCCTTCACCTCGGGCATGCCGGGCTCGCTCGCGGCCTGGGTGCCCTTCGCCTCGGCCTTCTTGTCCACCTTCTGGGCGTTCACGATGTCGACGACCCAGACCAGGGGGTCGGTGGGCTTGATCCCGGACTGCGGGTTCAGCTGGTCACCGACGATGGTCTCGGCGGTGCCTTCGACCTGGACACGGCTGCCGACCTTGTGGCCGGTCAGCGCGTCGGCCACCTTGGTCGGCAGCATCTGTCCCTGCTGGCCGATCTCCTGCACGACCTGCGTACGCGGCGCCTTCTTGTCGGCGCCCGGACGCTGGGTCCAGGTGGAACCGAGCGCCTGGATGTTGCCGGCGAAGTCCAGACGGACGACGTCGCCCTTCTTCACCTCGGCACCGTCACCGGCGGAGATGTCGTTCACCGCGACCTTGTCGGACACCTTGGCACCCTTGGGCACCTCGATCTTGGGCTCGGCGCCGAACTTCCCGGACACCTCGGCGACGGTCCCCGACTTCTTCGGTGCGTCGTCGTCCGCGGCATCGGACCCGCAGGCGGCGGTGAACAGCAGAGCGGGCACAACCAGTACGGCGGCGGCACGCCGGGCAGTTTTCGTGGGGTTCATCAGTCCAACTCGCGAGTAGGGGGCTCCGGGCACTCCCGCCACTCTACGACTTCGTCCCAGCGGCATCACTGGTACCGACACAGCTGTACGCCGGGACAGGTGCACCCCGGCGTACAGCGAGCCCCTTTTCGCAGGCGGAGCCACTTCCCTCAGTGGCGGCATCCTGCACAGGGAAATCGAAAAGCCATCATTACGGCCCCCTGGGCGGAAAACGGCCGCCGAGGGGGATTCACGGCGCTCACATGCCCGCGATCAGCTTCTCCACCCGCTCGTCCACGGAACGGAAGGGGTCCTTGCAGAGCACGGTGCGCTGCGCCTGGTCGTTGAGCTTGAGGTGGACCCAGTCGACGGTGAAGTCCCGCCGCTGCTCCTGGGCCCGGCGGATGAAATCGCCGCGCAGCCGCGCCCTCGTCGTCTGCGGGGGCACCGATTTGCCCTCGAAGATCTTGAGGTCGTTGCAGATGCGGGCGGCCTGCCCCTTGCGTTCCAGGAGGTAGTAGAGCCCGCGGCGCCGGTGGATGTCGTGGTAGGCGAGGTCTATCTGAGCGACCCTCGGATTCGACATGGTCATGTTGTTCTTGGCCCGGTACCGCTCGATGAGCTTGTACTTCATGACCCAGTCGATCTCGGTGCCGATGCGGTCGAGGTCCTCGGCCTCGACGGCGTCCAGCGTGCGGCCCCACAGCTCGAGGACCTGGTCGACGGTGCCGGTGCGGATGCCACGGCGTTCGACGAAGTCGACGGCCTTCTCGTAGTACTCGCGCTGCACCTCGATGGCCGAGGCCTCACGGCCGCTGGCCAGACGCACCTTCCGCTGTCCCGTGATGTCGTGGCTGACCTCGCGGATGGCCCGGATCGGGTTCTCCAGGGTCAGGTCCCGCATCACCGTGCCCGCCTCGATCATGCGCAGCACGAGGTCGGTGGCGCCGACCTTGAGGAGCATGGTCGTCTCGGACATGTTGGAGTCACCGACGATGACGTGGAGGCGGCGGTACCGCTCCGCGTCGGCGTGCGGCTCGTCCCGGGTGTTGATGATCGGACGGGAGCGCGTCGTCGCGGAACTGACGCCCTCCCAGATGTGCTCGGCACGCTGGCTCACGCAGTAGACGGCTCCGCGCGGCGTCTGCAGTACCTTGCCGGCACCGCAGATCAGCTGACGGGTGACGAGGAACGGAATGAGGATGTCCGCGAGCCGGGAGAATTCTCCGTGCCGGGCCACGAGGTAGTTCTCGTGACACCCGTAGGAGTTTCCGGCCGAGTCGGTGTTGTTCTTGAAGAGATACACGTCGCCTGCGATTCCCTCCTCGTGCAGGCGGCGTTCGGCGTCGACGAGCAGGCCTTCGAGAATGCGCTCGCCTGCCTTGTCGTGCGTGACCAGTTCGGTCAGGTTGTCGCATTCGGGTGTCGCGTATTCCGGATGCGATCCCACGTCGAGGTAGAGGCGGGCGCCGTTCCGCAGGAAGACATTGCTGCTGCGGCCCCATGACACAACACGGCGGAAGAGGTAGCGCGCCACTTCGTCAGGTGACAGTCGGCGCTGTCCCCTGAACGTGCACGTGACGCCGTACTCGTTCTCCAGCCCGAAAATGCGGCGGTCCATGACTGAACATTACGCCTTATGGCCTGAGCTGAAACCGGGTTCGGCAGCACCGTTTCGATCATTTTCCGAACCGGCCACAACTGCGGGCGTACGCCCGGGAACTGCGAGGACCCTTCCGGTGGCCAGAAGAACCAGCAAAGCGGCCACTCCGCCGGCCCCGGCGACGGCGAAACTCCACGCCGTCCCGCCGATCTCGACGGCCGGGCCCGCCACCGCCGTTCCGGCCGCCGCGCCCACTCCGAAGGTCGTCACGAGCCAGGAGAACGCCTCGGTCACCGTGCCCCGCGGCGCGTGCCGGTCCACGACGATGAACGAACAGGCGATCGCCGGGGCCAGGAACACCCCGGCCAGTGCCGCCAGCGCGGTCATGGCCGGAACACCGGGCGTCAGCATCAGCGGCAGATAGCCCAGGGCCAGCAGCGCGACGATGACCCGCAGCCTGCGCTCGGGCGCCCCGGCCCACTCCCGCGCGCCGTACGCCGCTCCGCCGGCCAGCGCGCCGAGGCCGAGGGCGGCCATCAGCCAGCCGTACACGGACTCCTGGCCGTGGTCGTCGGCGTACGCGACTCCGGCCACCGTGATCGAGCCGAGCGCGAGACCGACGAAGAAGAAGGCTCCGAGCAGCGCGAGCAGCCCCGGCGAGCGCAGGGCGCCGAGCCAGTGCGCCTCGCGGGGTGCCGAACACCACGTCCTGGACGGCTCGGACAGGACGACCGACAGGGCTCCCAGGACCCCGATGGCGTTGATGACCAGGAGAGCGGCGGCCGGCGACCAGAGCGCCACCAGGACCGTCACCAGCAGGGGCCCCACGGTGAACATGATCTCCTGGGCCACCGCGTCCATGGCGTACGCCCGGTGCACCCGGTCCTCCCGGCCGAGCACCGTCGGCCACAGGGCGCGCAGACCGCCCTCCAGCGGCGGCGTGGACACACCGGCCACGACGACAGCCGCGTAAGCGACCGGGAGCGAGCCGAGTCCCGCCAGGGCGAGCGCGGCCATGCCGAGCGCGGACACGACCGCCGCGGGGAACTGGACGCGCGGCTGGCCGTACAGGTCCACGGCCCGGCCCAGCAGGGGCTGTCCCACCGCCGTCGCGAGGCCGTACGCCGCCGCGAGGGCGCCTGCCAGTGTGTAGCTGCCGCCCTCCGCGCGGGTGAACAGGACGATCGCGATGTGGGCGGTGCCGTTCGGCAGCCGCCCCACCAGCGTTCCCGCCAGCAGCCGGGCGGCATGCCGCGCCCGGAGGATGTCCAGATATCCCGCGGCCATGTCCGCCCCTCTCCCCCGTGTCACAGCCTCGGGGTTTTACGTATAACGTCAGGGCTCATACGTACCATGTGGGCAGCCCGGCGGTCCATCCCGCCGCGTCCGACCGGCCCAGCACGGAGGCACGAGTGAACAGCGCCCGGCAGCACGCCCCACCCCGGCCCACCAGCCGTGACGTGGCGCGGGCCGCGGGCGTCTCACAGGCCACGGTCTCGCTCGTGCTCGGTGACAAATGGCATGGCCGGGTGTCCTCGGCGACCGCCGAGCGGGTGCGTGACAGCGCCCGGGACCTCGGCTACCGGCCGAACTTCGCGGCCCGCAGCCTCCGGATGGGCCGCACCCGCACGGCGCTGCTCGTCGTCCCCGCGCTGACCAACGAGTTCTTCGCCCGGGTGTACACCGGAGCCGCGGCCGTCGCCGCCGAGCACGACTTCGGCGTGGTCCTCTACCCGTCCCCCGACGGCACCGGCCCCGCCAGGGATCCCTTCTCCTCGGCGCGCGCGGCGCTCGACGGGGTGATCGCCTCGTCGATGGCGGCGGACGCCCTGGGAGCCCTGCGGGGCGCGGACCTGCCGCTGGTGTTGCTGGACAGCGACCCCGAGGGCCACGGCGCCGCGGCGCGCGTGAACCTCGACATCGCGGACGGCATGCACCAGGTGACGGACCATCTGCTGGGCCTCGGCCACCGCCGGATCGTGCACCTCGCGTCCGCCGTGGACACCTGGACCTTCGCGGTACGCGCCCGGGCCCTGCGGGACGCCGTACGGGAGGTCCCCGGCGCCGTCCTGCGCACCGTGCCGGCCGCTCTGGACGTACGGGCCGGCCGCGAGGCCGTCGAGGCGGTCCTGCGCTCCCCCGGCCCCCTGCCCACCGCCATCGTCTGCGACGACGACATCCTGGCCGCGGGCGCCTGCAAGGCGGTACGCAGGCGGGGACTCCGGGTCCCCGACGACATCTCCGTGACCGGCTTCGACGACCTGGCGCTCGCCACAGCGGTGGAACCGGAGCTCACCACGGTGCACCTCCCTGCCGAACAGGTCGGCGAGCGGGGCATGACGGCCCTGCTGGACGTGCTGGAGGGCCGCCCCGTGGAGCACCCCAACCTCCCCGTCCACCTGGTGGTACGGGGCTCCACGGCACCCCCGTCCACCGCATGAGGGTGCCCCCGGCCGCACGGCCGGGGGCACCCTCGCAGCACTGCCGGAGCCGGCTACTCCTTCGTGGTCCCGCCCGTCCCCTCGTCAGGAGCGTCGGCACCCTTCTCGGGCGTGCCGGTACCGGCGGCCGGCGTGTCGGTGCCCTCGGGCTCCTCCGCGTCCGAGGGAGCGTCCGTCGGGGTCGTCCCGGCACCGTCCGCGTCCAGCAGCCGGGTCAGCTGCCGGCCGACGATCCGCTTGAACTTGCGCTGCTGCGGCCTCGTCCGGTCCAGGACCGCGACCTCGAGCCGCTCGGCGGGGATCTCCCGCTCGTTGCCGTTGGCCTCGCGGGACAGCGCCTGCACGGCCAGCTTCAGCGCCTCGGCGAGCGACATCCCGTCACGGTGGCGCTGGTCCAGGAAGGTGCTGATCTGCTCGGCGTTACCGCCGACCGCGACCGAGCCGTGCTCGTCCACGATCGAACCGTCGTGCGGCAGCCGGTAGATCTGGTCGCCCTCGGGCCCGGCGCCGACCTCGGCGACCACCAGTTCCACCTCGTACGGCTTCTCGGCCGCGCTGGAGAAGATGGTGCCGAGCGTCTGCGCGTAGACGTTGGCCAGCCCACGGGCCGTCACGTCGTCACGGTCGTAGGTGTATCCGCGCAGATCGGCGTAGCGGACGCCACCGATGCGGAGGTTCTCGTACTCGTTGTACTTGCCGGCGGCGGCGAAGCCGATCCGGTCGTAGATCTCGCTGAACTTGTGCAGCGCGCGGGACGGGTTCTCGCCGACGAACACAATGCCGTCGGCGTACTGCAGCACAACCAGGCTGCGACCACGGGCGATGCCCTTCCGGGCGTATTCCGCCCGGTCGGCCATGGCCTGCTGAGGTGAGACATAGAACGGCGTCGACACCGGCTATCCGTCCCTTTCTGTCAGTGACGAGTGCGTCGGAGAGGCATCGGGCCGGTCAGAGCAGCGCGGCACGGGGGCCGTCGGGCTGCTCGAGCCGGCGCTCCAGGATCGCTCGCGCGATCTCCGAGGATTCCGTGTCGTCCAGCTTGCGGAAGCCCTCGTCGGTGATGACGGTGACGATCGGATAGATCCGTCGGGCCACGTCCGGCCCACCGGTCGCCGAGTCGTCGTCGGCCGCGTCGTACAGCGCCTGCACGACCAGGGTGAGTGTCTGCTCCTCCGTCAGGTCTTCGCGGTACAGCTTCTTCATCGACCCGCGGGCGAAGACGGAACCCGAGCCGGTGGACGCGTAGCCGTGCTCCTCGGAACGCCCGCCGGTGACGTCGTAGGAGAAGATCCGGCCCTTCTCGCGGTCGACGTCGTACCCGGCGAAGAGCGGGACGACCGCCAGGCCCTGCATGGCCATCGCCAGATTGCTGCGGATCATCGTGGAGAGGCGGTTGGCCTTGCCCTCCAGGGAGAGCGTGGCGCCCTCGACCTTCTCGAAGTGCTCCAGCTCCAGCTGGAACAGCTTGACCATCTCCACGGCGAGACCCGCCGTGCCGGCGATCCCCACCGCCGAGTACTCGTCGGCCGGGAACACCTTCTCGATGTCGCGCTGCGCGATCATGTTCCCCATGGTCGCCCGCCGGTCACCGGCGAGCACGACCCCGCCGGGGAAGCTGGCCGCGACGATGGTCGTGCCGTGCGGCGCCTCGATGGCGCCCTGCAGCGGCGGCAGGCTGCGGTTGCCGGGAAGGATCTCCGGTGAGTGGTCGGACAGGAAGTCCATGAACGAGGACGAACCCGGCGTCAGGAAGGCAGCTGGTAGACGCCCGGTGCTACGAGTGTTGGCTTCCACGCGTTTCCCTCCAGGTATGCGACGGCCCTGCGCAAGGAGTCAGGAGCATCCCCCAACTTGCCGATGGCCGAATTGCAGTTGAAGCACAGTACGCCTCGGACCTTACCCGTCTTGTGACAGTGATCCACATGAATGGCGGGAGCAGCTAGGCAGATCGTGCAGACGCCCGGCTGAGACGAGATCATGGCGTCGCGCTGAGCCTCGGTCATGCCGTAGTGGCGCTTCAGGTGACCTGCGCGTCCCTGAACGGCTTTGCACGCTTTGCAGCGCGTCGCCAGCCCGTCGGTGGCGGTGGAGTTGCGGTGCCACTCGCTGTGCGGCTTGACTTCGCCACACGTCCGACACTCCTTGTGCCCCTGCGGAACGTCCACGCGCTCCCTTACCGGCTTGCCTTGAGCCTCCCGGCGGCGCCGGTAATGCGCGGCCCCATACGCAGCCACGCACCCCCGGCACCGAGGTTGAAGCCCATCGCGTCGATTCTTGTCCGCCGCGAACGAGGGAAGTGGCAAATCCCTCTTACAGCCGGAGCACCACTTCTCTTTGCCCGATTCGGACATTTTCGCTTACTGTCCGCCTTTTTGTACGAAACTTCGAACGAAGTCCTCAGCGTTGGACTCGAGGACGTCGTCGATCTCGTCGAGGACGTCGTCGACGTCGTCGCTGAGCTTCTCCTGCCGCTCCTGGAGGTCCTCGGACGCCTGCGCGTCCTGCGCCTGCTCCTCGGTCTCCTCGGTGGAACGTGTCGCCTTCTGCTGTCCGCCGCCGGTGTCCTTGGTCGCCATGTAGCTCACCCCGCTCGGTTCGAAGCACTTGATCAGACCCTACCTACGGGGTCCGACATTGGCCCGGTACTTTCCTCAACGTCAGGAGGTCATCTGATTGATTCCCAGCCGGAGTGCCTTTCAGGCCCCCGTAAGCGTCCGGACCAGCTCTTCCGCCGTGCGGCAGCGGTCCAGGAGCTCCTTGACGTGAGCGCGTGTACCCCGCAGCGGTTCCATGGTGGGCACCCGTTGCAGGGAGTCACGGTCGGGCAGATCGAAGATGACCGAGTCCCAGGAGGCCGCGGCGACGTCGTCCGCGTACTGCTCGAGGCAGCGGCCCCGGAAATAGGCCCTGGTGTCCTCAGGCGGTTTCGTACGGGCCCGCTCGACGTCCTTCTCGTCGAGCAGGCGCTTGATCTTCCCGCGGGCGGCCAGACGGTTGTACAGGCCCTTGTCGGCCCGTACGTCGGCGTACTGCAGGTCCACCAGGTGCAGGCGCGGGGCGTCCCAGTCCAGGCCGTCACGGCGCCGGTAGCCCTCCATGAGCTCCCGCTTGGCGATCCAGTCCAGCTCGCCCGCCAGACTCATCGGATCGTTCTCCAGGCGGTTCAGGGTGTCCTCCCAGCGGGCCAGGACGTCCTTGGTCTGCTCGTCGGCGTCCGCCCCGTACCGCTCCTCGACGTACTTGCGGCCCAGCTCGAAGTACTCCATCTGGAGCTGCACAGCGGTGAGTGTCCGGCCGCTGCGGAGCGTGACCAGCTGCTTCAGTGTCGGGTCGTGCGAGACCCGGTGCAGCGTGCGGACCGGCTGGTCCACCGCCAGGTCCACGTTGATGAAGCCGTCCTCGATCATGGCGAGGACCAGGGATGTGGTGCCGAGCTTCAGATAGGTCGAGATCTCGGAGAGGTTGGCGTCACCGATGATCACGTGCAGCCTGCGGTACTTCTCGGCATCCGAGTGCGGTTCGTCGCGGGTGTTGATGATGGGGCGCTTGAGCGTGGTCTCGAGGCCGACCTCGACCTCGAAGTAGTCGGCGCGCTGACTGATCTGGAAGCCGTGCTCGTGGCCGTCCTGGCCGATGCCGACACGGCCGGCGCCGGTGACGACCTGGCGGGAGACGAAGAACGGCGTCAGATGGCGCACGATGTCCGAGAAGGGGGTCTCCCGCTTCATCAGGTAGTTCTCGTGCGTGCCGTAGGACGCGCCCTTGTTGTCGGTGTTGTTCTTGTAGAGGTGGATCGGCTGGGCCCCGGGGATCGCGGCGGCCCGCTCGGCCGCTTCCGCCATCACCCGCTCACCGGCCTTGTCCCAGAGCACCGCGTCCAGCGGATTGGTGATCTCCGGGGAGCTGTATTCGGGGTGCGCGTGGTCGACGTACAGCCGCGCACCGTTGGTGAGGATGACATTGGCCAGGCCGATGTCCTCGTCGGTGAGCTGGCTGGAGTCCGCGGTCTCACGGGCGAGGTCGAAACCTCGCGCGTCGCGCAGCGGATTCTCCTCCTCGAAATCCCAGCGGGCGCGGCGCGCCCGGTGCATCGCCGCCGCGTAGGCGTTGACGATCTGGGACGAGGTGAGCATGGCATTGGCGTTGGGCTGACCGGGGACGGAGATCCCGTACTCCGTCTCGATGCCCATCACTCGCCGTACGGTCATGCGGCCCTCCTTGCCCGGCGGCGCTCCCCTCCGGAAGCGGCGCTCAAGTACCGCTGCTGGTCCGCGGTGCCGTCCCCGCACTGCGCGACTCGGCGGTACAGCAGAGCCTAGAGCGCCGCTGCGCCGGTGGGGAGATCAATTGCGTCATTGTTCGGGTGTGGCCGGAGCTGCCGGGAAAACGGCCGGCTGCGGATACCCTGCCGGGCATCCGCAGCCGGTCTGCGTTTTACAGGTACTGTCCGGTATTTGCCACCGTGTCGATGGAGCGACCGGTGTCTGCGCCCTGCTTTCCGGTGACGAGTGTGCGGATGAACACGATCCGCTCGCCCTTCTTTCCGGAAATCCTGGCCCAGTCGTCCGGGTTGGTGGTGTTGGGCAGGTCCTCGTTCTCCTTGAACTCGTCCACGCAAGCCTGGAGGAGATGGGAGACGCGCAGGCCCTTCTGGCCCTGCTCGAGGAATGCCTTGATGGCCATTTTCTTTGCCCGGTCCACGATGTTCTGAATCATCGCTCCGGAGTTGAAGTCCTTGAAGTACAGGACTTCCTTGTCGCCGTTCGCGTAGGTGACCTCGAGGAAGCGGTTCTCCTCGGATTCCGTGTACATCCGCTCCACGACGGACTGGATCATCGCGTGGGCGGCGGCCTCCTTCGATCCGGTGTGCTCGGCCAGGTCGTCCGAGTGCAGCGGCAGCGAGGGAGTGAGGTACTTCGCGAAGATGTCCTTCGCGGCCTCCGCGTCCGGACGCTCGATCTTGATCTTCACATCGAGACGGCCGGGCCGCAGGATCGCGGGGTCGATCATGTCCTCACGGTTGGAGGCGCCGATGACGATGACGTTCTCCAGGCCCTCCACACCGTCGATCTCGGCGAGCAGCTGGGGGACGATGGTGTTCTCCACGTCCGAGCTGACACCGGAACCACGGGTGCGGAAGAGGGATTCCATCTCGTCGAAGAAGACGATGACGGGGGTGCCCTCGCTCGCCTTCTCCCGGGCACGCTGGAAGACGAGGCGGATGTGCCGCTCGGTCTCACCGACGTACTTGTTGAGGAGTTCGGGGCCCTTGATATTGAGGAAGTAGCTCTTCCCCGCGGGCTGCCCGGTGACCTCGGCGACCTTCTTGGCGAGTGAGTTGGCGACGGCCTTGGCGATGAGTGTCTTGCCGCAGCCAGGAGGACCGTAGAGCAGGATGCCCTTCGGCGGGCGGAGTTCGTGCTCCTTGAAGAGGTCCGGGTGGAGGTACGGGAGCTCGACGGCGTCGCGGATCAGTTCGATCTGGTCGCCCAGACCACCGATCTTGTTGTAGTCGATGTCCGGGACCTCTTCGAGGACGAGTTCCTCGACCTCGCTCTTGGGGACCACTTCGTAGACGTAGCCGGACCTGGGTTCCAGCAGCAGGGCGTCGCCGGGACGGATGGTGATGTCCAGCAGGGGCTCGGCAAGCCTCACCACCCGCTCCTCGTCGGTGTGCCCGACGACCAGGGCGCGCTCGCCGTCCTCAAGGATCTCCTTGAGGGTGACGATGTCCCCGGCCCGCTCGAATTCCATGGCCTCGACCACGTTGAGCGCTTCGTTGAGCATGACTTCCTGGCCTCGCCGGAGGCCTTCGAGCTCGACGCTGGGACTGACGTTCACCCGGAGCTTGCGGCCCCCGGTGAAGATGTCACAGGTGTCGTCCTCGTTGGCCTGCAGGAAGACGCCGAAGCCTGCCGGTGGCTGGGCCAGCCGGTCGACCTCCTCCTTGAGCGCCACGATCTGGTCGCGGGCCTCGCGGAGTGTGTTGGCGAGCCGCTCGTTCTGCGCGGACACGCCTGCCAGGTTGGTCTGCAACTCGACGATCCGCTCTTCGAGAATCCTCGAATGACGCGGAGAGTCGGCGAGCTTACGTCGCAGGACGGCGATTTCCTGCTCGAGATAGGCGACCTGGCCGGCCGGGTCTTCTGACCCGCGCGCGGGCCGGGTGCCGCGGTTGATGTCGTCGTCGTGGGCTGCCACGGTCCTCACCTCCTCCAAGGGGAGCTGGACGCTTCCTGACCCTACCTGGGTGGGTGATGATTGAAACCCCTAGATCACAAAGACCCGGGAGTCTGTCCGATCTTCACCCTTGCGCTCTCCCTCACGCCAGAGGAATACCCACCCTTCGGCACCGGAAAGCAGCCGGTTGTATCGTCGAAGTGTTCAACACCCGTCAGGGCTGGCTTCAATTGGTGCAGATACGCAGGGAACGGCAGGACACATGACCGTGCAGCAGGACGCTCCGGGCGACCGTGACGCGCAGGACCTCGAGGTCTGGATCGACCAGGACCTCTGTACGGGCGACGGCATCTGCGTGCAGTACGCACCCGAGGTGTTCGAGCTGGACATCGACGGTCTCGCCTACGTGAAGAGCGACGAGGACGAGCTCCTCCAGGACAAGGGCGCCACCACCCCGGTGCCGCTCCCTCTGCTCCAGGACGTCGTGGACTCGGCCAAGGAATGCCCGGGCGACTGTATTCATGTACGTCGCGTTTCGGACAACGTGGAAGTCTTCGGGCCGGACGCGGAGTGACGGCTCAGGCGTCCCGCGCGGTGCCCCCGGCGGGGCCGGCGGACTTGATGAACGCGTTGCCCTTCCACTGCCAGGTGGCGCTCTCCAGCTCGTCGGGGCAGCAGCGCGGTACGTCTGCCGAGGAGTAGCCGAGCAGGGTGGCCGAGACCCTGCCGTGACGTACGGCGAGGTCGGTGACGTTGAGTTTGCGAGCGGGGTCCACCAGGGTCGCCACGACCCGGGGTGCGGCCCCGCTCGCCCGTGTCACGACGTAGATGCCGCTGGGCGGGGTTCCGGACCCCGCGGCACACCGGACGACGGCCACGGTCTCGGGCCCGCCGTCACCGTCGAGGTCACCGGAGGCACGGTCGGCCACCGTGTGCCCCGCGGCGCCGCAGTCGAGGGGGAAGGCGACCCCGGCCGGGTCGGGCGCCGCCGCGGCGGGCGCGCTGCCGTGCTGCGTGGTGACGCGGTGCTCGGACGCGGAAGCGGTGGCGGTGGCCGCGTCGGGCTGGAGCAGGCCCGCCGCGGCGACGACCGCGGCCATCGCGGTCGCCGTGGCGAGCCAGTGCACCGGCTGGGCGTCGGTGTGCGCGAGGTCCGGGAGCGCGGAGGTCTGCACGCGGTATGTCTCCTGTGGTTCCTGGTGGCCTGGATAGGCGGTGCCGAACGGACGTCGGCGGGCGGGGGTGGCCAGCATCGTGCCACACCTCACACCCGAGGGGAACGGCGGGGTCCGCGCGTGCGGCGGAAAGGCGCCGCCGCCGGCCCCGGATGGTCCGGGAACTCGGCGGCGGCGCCTGCGTGTTGTGTGCCGTCAGTCGCTGCTGTTCGCGTCGGCGCTCCGGGCGCCGGGACCCTTGTAGTCCTCGCCGTAGGCCCCCTTGGAGGGGCGGCGGCGGCGCAGCGGCGGCTCGACGCCGTCCGCGAGGCGGCGGGCGGTGACGAGGAAGCCGGTGTGGCCGATCATCCGGTGGTCGGGCCGGACTGCCAGGCCTTCGACGTGCCAGTTGCGGATCATCGACTCCCACGGCTGCGGTTCGGCGAAACAGCCGATCTCGCGGATGGACTCGACGGTCCGCGAGAGCTGGGTCGTGGTCGCGACGTACGCGCAGAGGATGCCGCCGGGCACGAGGGCCTTGGACACGGCCTCGAGGCACTCCCACGGGGCGAGCATGTCGAGGACGACGCGGTCGACGTCGGTGTCCGAGAGGTTGTCCTGGAGGTCGCCGACGGTGAGCTGCCAGGCCGGGTGCGGCGAGCCGAAGTACCGCTCGACGTTCTGCTGGGCGATCTCGGCGAAGTCCTCGCGGCGCTCGTAGGAGTGCAGCATGCCCTGCTCGCCGATGGCGCGCAGCAGGAAGGTGCTGAGCGCACCCGAGCCGACGCCGGCTTCGACGACGCGCGCGCCGGGGAAGATGTCGCCGAAGGCGAGGATCTGGCCCGCGTCCTTGGGATAGACCACGGCGGCACCGCGGGGCATGGACAGGACGTAGTCGGGGAGCAGGGGGCGCAGCGCGAGGTAGGCGACGTTTCCCGTGGTACGGACAACACTGCCCTCGGGAGCACCGATCAGCTCGTCGTGGGGGAAAGAACCCTTGTGGGTGTGGAAGTTCTTTCCGGCCTCGAGCGTGAAGGTGTAGTGGCGTCCCTTGGGGTCGGTGAGCTGGACCTGGTCCCCGACTTTGAATGGGCCGCGACGGCGGGCGGCACCGGTCGGTTCGGACATGTGACCAGCCTACCGGTATTTCGGGGGCCGTTTCCCGGGGCGTCAGGCCGAGGGCCGGGCCATGGCTTTGACGAAGGCGCGCTCGACGTCCGCGGTGGAGAGGACGCCGTAGATCTCGCCGGTGTCCTCGACCACCAGGTACTCGGTGGCCGGGGTGGCCTTCAGCCGGTCCAGGAGGGCCTCGCCCGCGAGTTCGGCGGGGACCTTCATGCCGTCGGTGAGGTCCTGGGCGAGGCCGCTGACGGCCACCCAGGGACGGCGGTGTTCGGGGACGCCCGCGATGGCCGCCTCCCGGACGACTCCCTTGGGGCTGCCCTGTCCGTCGACGACGACGAGGGCGCGGGCGCCGGCCTCGTTGGCTCGGCGCAGTGCCTCGGAGAGCGGGGTGGCCGACTCGACGGGTACGGCGCGCCGGGTGAGGGTGCGGGCCCGGAGGTCGGGGAGGTGTTCGCGGAGGCGGGCCATACGCAGGCTGTTGCCGGCGCCGGTCCAGATGATGCCTGCAAGGATCGCCGCGAGCAGCGCGTCGGTGACGGTCTCCATGCCGCTGATCTCGCTGGTGGCGTTGCCGAGGGCGCCCGTGTGGGTGAGGAGGGGCAGGCCGATGAGGACGGTGACGGCCAGGCCCCGGCCGACCCACGCGGCTGCGACGGTGCCGCTCATCGGCTTGCCCGTGATCTTCCAGACGACGGCGCGGAGCATGCGCCCGCCGTCCAGGGGCAGGCCGGGCAGCAGGTTGAAGGCGGCGACGATGAGGTTGGAGACCATCAGCCCGGCGAGCAGCACACCGGGCACGGTGCCCGCTTCGACGAACTGGAGCGGGATGTAGAACACCCCGCCGAGGACGAGGGAGAGCAGCGGCCCCACGAAGGCGAGGACGAATTCGCGGCCCGGGGTCTCCGTCTCCTTCTCGATCTCGGAGACACCGCCGAAGAACTGGAGCTGGATGCGGCGCACCGGCAGCTTGTAGCTCAGGGCGACGACGGTGTGGGCGAGCTCGTGGACGAGCACGGAGGCGTAGAAGGCGATCGCGAAGAAGAGCGCGACCAGGTAGCGGGCTCCGCCGAGTTCCGGCAGTACGCGGTCGAGCTGGCCGCCGAAGACCCAGGTGATCAGGGCGGCGACGACGAACCAGCTGGGGGCCACGTACACCGGCACGCCGAAGGGACGGCCCATCAGGAGGCCGCCGCCCGGTTCCGCCGGACGGCGCGGTTCGCCCTTGTCCGGTCCGGTGCCGGGGCCGTTGCCCCCTGCGCCGGGCTGCGGGCGCCCGCTGTCGCCGCTCTCGTCCACGGGGTCCCTTCGGTCGGTGCTTGTACCACGATCATGCTGTGCGCGAGCTCTGCCGTCGATGGTATGCCGCTGGGTGTCGGTGGCGGGCCGTAGGGTCTGCGACATGACGTCCGTACCGCGCCCGCCTCAGCCACCCTCGTCCCTGTCGCCGTCGCGCGCGAGCGATTTCATGCAGTGCCCTCTGCTGTACCGCTTCCGGGTCATCGACAAGCTGCCCGAGAAGCCCAGTGAGGCTGCTACCCGGGGCACGCTGGTGCATGCGGTGCTTGAGCGCCTGTTCGACGCCCCGGCGGTGGACCGGACGCCGCCGAGGGCCAAGGCGCTGATCCCCGGCCAGTGGGACCGGCTGCTCGAGTCGAAGCCCGAGCTGACCGAGCTGTTCGAGGGGGACCCGGAGGGAGAGCGCCTGGCGGGGTGGCTGGGCGAGGCGGAGCGGCTCGTGGAGCGGTGGTTCTCGCTGGAGGACCCGACCCGTCTGGAGCCCGCCGAGCGGGAGCTGTTCGTCGAGACGGAGCTGGATTCGGGGCTGCGGCTGCGCGGGGTGATCGACCGCGTCGACGTGACCCCAGCGGGTGATGTCCGCATCGTGGACTACAAGACCGGCAAGGCTCCGCGCCCGGAGTACGCGGAGGGCGCGCTGTTCCAGATGAAGTTCTACGCCCTGGTGGTGTGGCGCCTGAAGAACGTGGTGCCCCGGCGGCTCCAGCTGGTCTATCTCGGCAGCGGTGACGTGCTGACCTACGACCCCGTCGTCGCCGACCTCGAGCGGGTGGAACGCAAGCTGCTCGCGCTGTGGGACGCGATCCGGCTGGCCACCGAGACCGGCGAGTGGCGGCCGAGGCCGACGAAGCTGTGCGGCTGGTGCGACCACCGGGCGGTCTGTCCTGAATTCGGCGGGACTCCCCCGGTCTATCCGCTGCCGGTCCGCCCGGCCGGACCGGCGGAGGCTGTGCAGGGCAGAATGGAGCCGGTCCGGTCCGAGGCCGGCCCGCCGGTGGCCCTCGAAGGCCCTTAAGGAGATCACGTGGCTATCCGCGTCCTGCTCGTCGATGATCAACCACTGCTGCGCACCGGTTTCCGGATGATCCTGGAGGCCGAAGGCGATCTCGCGGTGGTCGGTGAGGCCGGTGACGGCCTGCAGGCCATCGATCAGGTGCGCGCGCTGCAGCCCGATGTCGTGCTCATGGACATCCGTATGCCGCGGATGGACGGGGTCGAGGCGACCCGCCAGATCACTGGCCCCGGGCGGGACGGCCCGGCGAAGGTCCTGGTGCTGACGACGTTCGATCTCGACGAGTACGTGGTGGAGGCGCTGCGCGCGGGCGCCAGCGGCTTCCTGCTGAAGGACGCGCCGGCCAACGAGCTGGTGCAGGCCATCCGGGTGGTGGCCTCGGGAGAGGCGATGCTGGCGCCGAGCATCACCCGCCGGCTGCTCGACAAGTACGCCGACCATCTGCCCTCGGGCGAGGAGCCCGTGCCGAACGCGCTCGGCACCCTCACCGAGCGTGAGGTGGAGGTGCTGAAGCTGGTGGCGCGCGGCCTGTCCAACGCGGAGATCGCGGCCGACCTGTTCGTGAGCGAGACGACGGTCAAGACGCACGTGGGCCATGTGCTGACGAAGCTGAGCCTGCGCGACCGCGTGCAGGCCGCGGTCTACGCGTACGAGAGCGGGCTGGTGCGTCCCGGCGCCCAGTGAGACGGGGCGGACGTGAGACCGGCGCGGTCCGGGGCCACTGGCCCCGGACCGCGCCGGTCTCTGTACGGTGCCGCGTCAGGACTCGCCGCGCCCGAGCTCCCAGAGCTGGAGGTCTGCCGAGGAGTTGACGGCGTACTCCACGCCGGTCAGCCCGTCGAGCGAGGCGACGTACTGCTTGCCCTGCCAGACCGGGAGCACGGGGACGTCGTTGGCAACGATGTCCTGGAGCTTCTCGAAGGCCGGTGTCGCGGCGCTGCGGTCCGCCTCGCGGCGGGACTGCGGGATGAGCGTGTTCTGCGCCGTGGCCGACTCGTACGGCGAGTTGAGGAAGTTGTTCTTGTCGAGGAACGGAGCCGTGTAGGTGTCCGGGTCCGGGAAGTCGGGGAACCAGCCCATGCCGTAGACCGCGTAGTCGCCCTTCTTCTGCGCGGGGCGGAATTCGGCCCACGGGGTGCCCTTGACGTCGACCTCGAACAGCTTCGAGTCGTTGAGCTGCTTCGCCAGCGTCTCGAACTCGGCCTTGGTGGCGGGGCCGTAGTGGTCGGTCGTGTAGTGGAGCGTGAACTTCACCGGGGTGCTGACGCCCGCCTTCTCCAGGGTCTCCGCGGCCCCGGCGACGCTGGGCTCGCCGTACTTGTTGAAGAACGAGTTGGTGTGGCTGGTGATGCCGGACGGGATCAGCGAGTAGAGCGGCTCGGCCGTGCTGCCGTACACCTTGTTCGCGATGGCCCCGCGGTCGATGATCTGCGCCATCGCCTGGCGCACGCCCTTGTTCTTCACCGCGGGATCCTCGGTGTTGAACGCGAGGTAGCTGATGGCCAGGCCGGGCATCTCGCTGAGCTTGGTGCCCTCCTTGGGCTTCGCCAGCATCTCCTGCGCCTGCTCGGGCGACATGGTGCGCGTCATCATGTCGATCTTCTGCTCGTCGAGCGCCTTCCCCATCGCCTTCGCATCGGGGAAGAGTTCCAGTTCGACCTTCTCGTTGCTGATCTTCAGGTCACCCTTGTACTTCGGGTTCCTCGTGTAGACCACCTTGACGATCTGGTTGTCCTTGACTTCCGGCTTCATCGTGTAGGGGCCGGAACCGTCGACCTGGAAGCCTTCGCGGGGCGCCTTCGCGGGGTACTTGTCCTTCTGGACGATGCCCGCGGGCGGCGTGGCCAGCTTGTAGGGGAAGGTCGCGTCCGAGGTGCGCAGGTGGAAGACGACCTGGTCCTCGCCCTTGGTCTCGATCGTGTCGATGTTGTCGAGCAGGCCGATCGGGCCGCTCTCGTCCTTGATGTCGACGACCCGCTGGATGGAGTACTTCACGTCCTCGGGGGTGACGGGGGTGCCGTCGGCGAAGGTGAGGCCGTCACGCAGCGTGCAGCG
Source organism: Streptomyces mutomycini (assembly GCF_001700505.1). GTDB lineage: Bacteria > Actinomycetota > Actinomycetes > Streptomycetales > Streptomycetaceae > Streptomyces > Streptomyces mutomycini. Next base: position 10,514 of record NZ_MAPV01000169.1, on the reverse strand, counting down.
GTAGCTCTCGTTCTCCGTGTCGGTGAAGGTGCAGCTCTTGGCCGCCTCGGGCACCGGCTCGCCGCCGCCGCGCGGTATGTGGGTCAGGGTCTGCACGGTCTGTCGCAGCACGTTCCACACGCCGGCTTCGTACCCGATGGCCGGGTCGAGCGGGGCCGGGTTGTCCTTCGAGGCGATGAACTGGTCCGTCGTCCCGACCACGATGGCTTCGCCCCCGTCGTCAGACCCGCCACACGCGGCGAGCACGGGCGCGAGCAGGCCCACAACGGCCGGCAGCACCAGCGTCTTACGGTTCATCTGGACGTTCTCCCTCATTCCGGCATGTGAGAAAACCGAGATTAGTAGGCGCCGCAGGGGAGCTTGACCGGTGCGATTCGCACCCGTATCCACTCGGTGATCGCCGATGACGGGTTGTCCATGTCACGCTCGGGAATGTTTCGTACACGACTCCATGAAACCGGACGTATGGGGTCGCGAAACGGACGCCCGGACCAGACCAACGACCCTGTGTACGTCACATCGAGTGACCAAGGTCACGCCGCCGCAGCAACGGCCGTATTGACATGGACCTGATTTATGCGGGGCGAAAGCGGGGAACGAACAGATTTCGCGGCGCCGTTCTTGTCACCTACTGACGAAGAACCCTCGGTGTGCCATTCGTCACGCGTCCGCGATCAGGCCCCGCAGAAAAGCCAGATCCACCTGCTCCAGGGAGGACACGACCGCCCTTCCCGGGGCGGGGGCGATCGGCGCCACGGACGGCACGGCGACGACGCGGCAGCCCGCCGCCTCGGCGGCGGCGACTCCCGTCGCGGTGTCCTCGACGACCGCGCAGCGCCACGGGTCGGCTCCGAAGCCCGCCGCCGCCGCGAGGTAGGGCTCCGGATGGGGCTTGGTACGGGTCACCTCGTCACCCGCCACCGTGAGCGCGAAGTGGTGACGGCCCACCGAGTCCAGGACCCGGTCGATGATGCGCCGGTGCGAGGCGGAGACCAGTGCGGTGGGCACCTCGTGCGCGGCGAGTTCGGCGAGCAGCCGGGCGGCGCCCGGCATCAGCGGCACACCGCGCCCGATGCGCTTCTCGAAGCGGTCGTTGAGCAGCACGGTGAGTTCCCCGATGGCGATGTCGGCGCCCGTGACCTCGATGAGGTAGCCGGCGCTCCGGGTCATCGGGCCGCCGACGACCACGTCACGCCACGCCTCGTCCAGGCGGTGACCGAGGTCGGCGAAGACCTCGACCTCCACGTCCCACCAGAATCCCTCGGTGTCGACCAGTGTGCCGTCCATGTCGAGGAGGACGGCTTGCAGCGTCGACCCTTCGGCCGTACGGATCAGGGACGCGGGGACCGTACTGGTCATCCGGCACACCTCCATGAGGGACGAGAAGGCCGGCCGCCTTCCCGGTGGGAACGGCGACCGGCCTGCACTGGACCGACCAGTCTACGACTCGTGGCGGTGCGGCGCGCGTACTGGCGCCTTACCGCGCGTCGAACAGTGTCCTACCGTGCGTTGAAGTACTTCGCCTCCGGGTGGTGGATGACGATGGCGTCCGTGGACTGCTCGGGGTGCAGCTGGAACTCCTCGGAGAGCTTCACGCCGATCCGCTCGGGCTGCAGGAGCTCGGCGATCTTCGCCCGGTCCTCCAGGTCCGGGCAGGCCCCGTAACCCAGCGAGAAGCGCGCCCCGCGGTACTTCAGCGCGAACATGTCCTCGACCTCGGAGGGGTCCTCCCCCGAGAAACCGAGCTCGCTGCGGACCCGCGCGTGCCAGTACTCCGCGAGCGCCTCGGCCAGCTGCACGGACAGACCGTGCAGCTCCAGGTAGTCGCGGTAGGAGTTCGACTCGAAGAGCTCGGCGGTGGCTCCGCCGATCTTCGAGCCGACGGTGACGACCTGGAGTCCGATCACGTCCGTCTCCCCCGACTCCTCGGGGCGGAAGAAGTCCGCGAGGCAGAGGCGGCGGCCGCGGCGCTGGCGCGGGAAGGTGAAACGGGTGCGCTCCGAGCCGTCCTCGTGCAGGAGGATCAGGTCGTCGCCCTTGGAGACGCAGGGGAAGTAGCCGTAGACGACGGCGGCCTCCAGCAGGTTCTCGGTGTGGAGCTTGTCGAGCCAGCCGCGCAGGTGCGGACGGCCCTCGGTCTCCACGAGCTCCTCGTACGTCGGCCCGTCGCCCGCACGGGCCTGCTTGAGGCCCCATTGGCCCTTGAACAGGGCGCCCTCGTCCAGCCAGGAGGCGTACTCCTTGAGCTGGATGCCCTTGACCACACGGGTGCCCCAGAACGGCGGCTCGGGGACCGGGTTGGTGACGGACACGTCGGAGCGCACGCCCTCCTCCGTCTCCTCGGCCTCCGGTACCGCGACGTCCCGCTTGGGCACCCTGCGCTGCTTCAGCTCGGGCAGCACGGCACCCGGGACGCCCCGCTTGACCGCGATGAGGGCGTCCATGAGCCGCAGCCCCTCGAACGCGTCGCGGGCGTAGCGGACCTCGCCCTCGTAGATCTCGTGCAGGTCCTGCTCCACGTAGGCACGGGTGAGAGCGGCACCGCCGAGGATCACCGGGTAGTCGGCCGACAGCTTGCGCTGGTTCAGCTCCTCCAGGTTCTCCTTCATGATCACTGTCGACTTCACCAGGAGGCCGGACATGCCGATGACATCCGCCCGGTGCTCCTCGGCGGCCTCCAGGATCGCGGAGACGGGCTGCTTGATGCCCAGGTTGACCACGTTGTAGCCGTTGTTCGACAGGATGATGTCGACGAGGTTCTTGCCGATGTCGTGGACGTCGCCCCGGACGGTGGCGAGCACGATGGTGCCCTTGCCTTCGGCGTCCGACTTCTCCATGTGCGGTTCGAGGTGCGCCACCGCGGTCTTCATGACCTCGGCGGACTGGAGCACGAACGGCAGCTGCATCTGGCCGGAGCCGAAGAGCTCGCCGACGACCTTCATGCCCGCGAGCAGGGTGTCGTTGACGATTTCGAGGGCGGGCCGGGACCGCAGAGCCTCGTCGAGGTCGGCCTCCAGGCCGTTCTTCTCGCCGTCGATGATGCGGCGCTGCAGGCGCTCGTCCAGCGGCAGGGCGAGGAGCTCCTCCGCCTTGCCCGCCTTCATCGACTTCATGTTGACGCCCTCGAAGAGCTCCATGAGCCGCTGCAGCGGGTCGTAGCCCTCGGCTCGCCGGTCATACACGAGGTCGAGGGCGACCTTGACCTGCTCCTCCTCCAGCCGTGCGATCGGAAGGATCTTGGAGGCGTGCACGATCGCGGAGTCGAGACCGGCCTTGACGCACTCGTCGAGGAAGACGGAGTTCAGGACGACGCGGGCGGCCGGGTTCAGGCCGAAGGAGATGTTGGACAGGCCGAGCGTGGTCTGTACGTCGGGGTGCCGCTTCTTCAGCTCGCGGATCGCCTCGATCGTGGCGATGCCGTCCTTGCGGGACTCCTCCTGGCCCGTACAGATGGTGAAGGTCAGGCAGTCGATGAGGATGTCCGCCTCGTGGATGCCCCAGTTGCCGGTGAGGTCCTCGATGAGGCGCTCGGCGATGGCGACCTTGTGCTCGACGGTGCGGGCCTGGCCCTCCTCGTCGATCGTCAGCGCGATGAGCGCGGCGCCGTGCTCGGACGCCAGGGCGCTGACCTTGGCGAAGCGGGACTCGGGGCCGTCGCCGTCCTCGTAGTTGACGGAGTTGAGGACGGCTCGTCCGCCGAGCTTCTCCAGACCTGCCCGCAGCACGGGGACTTCGGTGGAGTCCAGGACGACGGGCAGGGTCGAGGCGGTCGCGAAGCGGCCGGCCAGCTCCTCCATGTCGGCGACACCGTCGCGGCCCACGTAGTCGACGCAGAGGTCGAGCATGTGCGCGCCCTCGCGGATCTGGTCGCGGGCCATCTCCACGCAGTCGTCCCAGCGTGCCTCCAGCATGGCCTCACGGAACTTCTTCGACCCGTTGGCGTTCGTACGCTCACCGATGGCCATGTACGCGGTGTCCTGGCGGAACGGGACGGTCTGGTAGAGCGAGGCGGCGCCCGGCTCGGGGCGCGGCTCGCGGACGGTGGGGACCATGCCGCGGACCCGCTCGACGACCTGGCGCAGGTGCTCGGGGGTCGTTCCGCAGCAGCCGCCGGTCAGGGAGAGGCCGTATTCGCGTACGAACGTCTCCTGGGCGTCCGCCAGCTCGGCCGGGGACAGCGGGTAGTGCGCGCCGTTCTTGCCGAGCACGGGCAGGCCGGCGTTCGGCATGCAGGAGAGCGGGACGCGGGAGTGCCGGGCGAGGTAGCGCAGGTGCTCGCTCATCTCGGCGGGGCCGGTGGCGCAGTTCAGGCCGATCATGTCGATGCCGAGCGGCTCCAGCGCGGTCAGCGCGGCGCCGATCTCGGAGCCGAGCAGCATCGTGCCGGTCGTCTCGACGGTGACGGAGCAGATGACGGGCAGGTCGGCGCCGGTGGCTTCGAGGGCGCGCCGGGCGCCGATGACGGACGCCTTGGTCTGCAGCAGGTCCTGGGTGGTCTCCACCAGGAGGGCGTCGGCGCCGCCGGCGATCATGCCTTCGGCGTTCTGCTGGTAGGCGTCGCGGAGCTTGCCGTACGGGGCGTGGCCCAGGGTCGGCAGCTTGGTGCCGGGGCCCATCGAGCCCAGCACCCAGCGCTGCTGCCCGGTGGACGCGGTGAACTCGTCGGCCACCTCGCGGGCGATGCGCGCCCCGGACTCGGAGAGCTCGAACACCCGCTCCGGGATGTCGTACTCACCCAGGGCCGCGAGGTTCGCGCCGAAGGTGTTGGTCTCGACGCAGTCCACGCCGACCGCGAAGTACTCCTCGTGCACCGAACGGACGATGTCGGGCCGGGTCACGTTGAGGATCTCGTTGCAGCCCTCGAGGTTCTCGAAGTCCTCGAGGGTGGGGTCCTGGGCCTGGAGCATGGTGCCCATGGCACCGTCGGCCACCACGACCCGGGCAGCGAGCGCCTCACGGAGCGCTGCGACTCGGGTCCGGCTGTCAGCTGAGGGGGTCGGCAACGAGGCCATGGATGTTCTCCCTGGGATGCGACGGCTGTCGGCTTTGCGCCCTTCTGCGGAGGAGGGCACGCGGCCAGCGTAGCCGGGAGGCGCCCGGGCCGGTCATCGCGTCCCACGGGGCGGACTGCATGCTGTGCGGGGAACGGGCCTCCCGATGGGTGGCGGAATGGGTGACGCATAATTTTCGCGCCACCGGACAGAGGTCGGCATGGACCGATAGTGTTCAGCATTGTCGAACCGAGGTGGAGGAGTACGGCGCGATGGCGAAGAACATCCAGTCGCTCGAGCGGGCAGCGGCGATGCTGCGCCTGCTGGCGGGCGGGGAGCGCCGGCTCGGTTTGTCCGACATCTCGTCGTCACTGGGTCTGGCCAAAGGTACCGCGCACGGAATCCTGCGCACCCTCCAGCACGAGGGCTTCGTCGAGCAGGACACCGCGTCCGGCCGCTACCAGCTCGGCGCCGAACTGCTGCGCCTGGGCAACAGCTATCTCGACGTGCACGAGCTGCGCGCCCGCGCGCTGGTGTGGACCGACGACCTGGCCCGCTCCAGCGGGGAGAGCGTCCACCTGGGCGTGCTGCACCAGCACGGGGTCCTGATCGTCCACCACGTCTTCCGGCCCGACGACAGCCGCCAGGTGCTGGAGGTCGGCGCCATGCAGCCGCTGCACTCCACGGCCCTGGGCAAGGTGCTCGCCGCCTACGACCCGGTCGCGCACAGCGAGGCCACCGAGGTGGAGCGGCGGCCCTTCACGCCGCGCACCGTCACGGGCGACGAGGAGTTCGAGTCGCTGCTCGACCTGATCCGGGCGCAGGGCTGGGCCTCCGACGTCGAGGAGACCTGGGAGGGCGTGGCGGCGGCGGCCGCCCCCATCCACGACCGGCGCAGGATGCCGGTGGGAGCCGTGGCCGTGACCGGCGCCGTGGAGCGCGTCTGCGCGGGCGGCGAGCTGCGGCCCGAGCTCGTCGCGGCGGTGCGGGACTGCGCCCGTGCCGTCTCCCGGGATCTGGGCGCCGGACGCTTCTGAGCACCCCCGCGACGTCGATAACGATCGAGTCGCGCGTCACACACCTCTTGACGCACTCACCATCGGGGAGAAACATTGCCGTTCACCGGTCGGCATTGCCGAACACCTAACGGCAATACGCGTTAGGGTGTGACAGTGCCGAGGGCCGGTCAAGCCCTGCAGGTGACGTATCCGTGCTCGACGGGTACCCACCTTGGGCGCGATCCACCGGAGGGACCCGGTGTTTCGCCTTCCCCTGGACGAAGGACAAAGGAGTCGCTGGTGTCCAGCTCCGACATCTTCATCGGCGAGACCATCGGTACCGCCATACTCATCCTGCTCGGCGGCGGTGTCTGTGCCGCCGTCACTCTCAAGCGCTCCAAGGCGCACAACGCCGGCTGGCTGGCCATCACCTTCGGGTGGGGCTTCGCCGTGCTGACCGGTGCCTACATCGCCGCCGGTGTGTCCGGCGCGCACCTCAATCCGGCCGTCACGATCGGTCTCGCGATCCAGGGGAGCACCGCGTGGAGCGATGTGCCCCTCTACCTCGCCTCCGAACTGTTCGGCGCGATGATCGGCGCCGTGCTCGTCTGGGCCGTCTACTACGGACAGTTCCACGCGCACCTCACCGATCCCGAGATCGTGAAGAACCAGCCGGCCGAGGAGGGCATGGTCGACCAGACGTCGGCGCCCAAGGCCGGTCCGGTACTCGGCATCTTCTCCACGGGCCCGGAGATCCGGAACGCGGTGCAGAACGTCGCCACGGAGGTCATCGCCACCTTCGTACTGGTCCTGGCGATCCTCACGCAGGGCCTCAACGACGAGGGCAACGGCCTCGGCACGCTCGGTGTCCTGATCACCGCTCTGGTGGTAGTCGGCATCGGTCTGTCGCTCGGCGGCCCGACCGGCTACGCGATCAACCCGGTGCGCGACCTCGGTCCGCGTATCGTGCACGCGCTGCTGCCCCTGCCGAACAAGGGCGGGTCGGACTGGGGCTACGCCTGGGTTCCGGTGGTAGGACCGCTGATCGGGGCCGCACTGGCCGGCGGGCTCTACAACCTCGCCTTCGCCTGAGCCGCACCCTCCACACCACACAGACTCCCGGGAGCCAATCGTGACCGACGCACACACCACCGGCCCGTTCATCGCGGCCATCGACCAGGGCACCACGTCCAGCCGCTGCATCGTCTTCGACAAGGACGGCAGGATCGTTTCGGTCGACCAGAAGGAGCACGAGCAGATCTTCCCCAAGCCGGGCTGGGTCGAGCACGACGCTAAAGAGATCTGGGAGAACGTCCAGGAGGTCGTCGCCGGGGCGATCGTCAAGGCGGGCATCACCTCCGCCGACGTCAAGGCGATCGGCATCACCAACCAGCGCGAGACCACCCTGCTCTGGGACAGGAACACCGGTGAGCCGGTGTACAACGCCCTCGTATGGCAGGACACCCGCACGGACGCCCTCTGCCGGGAGCTCGGCCGCAACGTGGGCCAGGACCGCTTCCGCCGCGAGACGGGCCTGCCCCTCGCGTCGTACTTCGCCGGTCCCAAGGTCCGCTGGCTGCTCGACAACGTCGAGGGCCTGCGCGAGCGCGCCGAGCGCGGCGACATCCTCTTCGGCACCATGGACTCCTGGGTCATCTGGAACCTGACCGGCGGCACCGACGGCGGCGTCCACGTCACCGACGTCACCAACGCCTCGCGCACCCTCCTGATGAACCTGCACAAGATGCAGTGGGACGACAAGATCGTCCAGTCGATGGACATCCCGCCCGCCGTCCTGCCGGAGATCCGGTCGTCCGCCGAGGTGTACGGCACCGCCAAGGGCGGGGTCCTCGACGGCGTCCCGGTGGCCTCCGCGCTCGGCGACCAGCAGGCCGCCCTGTTCGGCCAGACCTGTTTCGCCCAGGGCGAGGCCAAGTCCACGTACGGCACCGGCACCTTCATGCTGATGAACACCGGCCACACCCCGGTGAACTCGTACAACGGGCTGCTGACGACCGTCGGCTACCAGATCGGCGACCAGAAGCCGGTGTACGCCCTCGAGGGGTCCATCGCCGTCACCGGTTCGCTGGTCCAGTGGATGCGTGACCAGATGGGCCTGATCAAGTCCGCGGCCGAGATCGAGACGCTCGCCTCCTCCGTCGAGGACAACGGCGGCGCGTACTTCGTGCCCGCGTTCTCCGGCCTGTTCGCCCCGTACTGGCGCCCCGACGCCCGCGGTGTCATCGCGGGTCTCACCCGTTACGTCACCAAGGCGCACATCGCCCGGGCCGTACTCGAGGCCACCGCCTGGCAGACCCGCGAGATCAGCGACGCCATGACCAAGGACTCCGGCGTCGAACTGACCGCGCTCAAGGTCGACGGCGGCATGACCTCCAACAACCTGCTGATGCAGACGCTCTCCGACTTCCTGGACGCGCCCGTCGTGCGCCCCATGGTCGCCGAGACCACCTGCCTCGGCGCCGCCTACGCCGCCGGCCTCGCCGTCGGCTTCTGGCCGGACACCGACGCACTGCGCGCCAACTGGCGCCGTGCCGCCGAGTGGACACCCCGCATGGACGCGGACACACGTGACCGCGAGTACAAGAGCTGGCTCAAGGCCGTCGAACGGACCATGGGCTGGATCGAGGACGAAGAGAGCTGAGGAGCAATCGACATGACCACCCTGCAGAGCGTCCCCGCCCTCGGGACGCATCCGGCCTCCGGCTCCCTCCCGAGCCGCGCCGAGACCCGGGAGCAGCTTTCCAAGGCGACGTACGACCTCCTGGTGATCGGCGGCGGCATCCTGGGCATCTCCACCGCCTGGCATGCGGCGCAGTCCGGACTGCGGGTGGCCCTGGTGGACGCCGGTGACTTCGCCGGCGCCACCTCCTCCGCCTCCTCCAAGCTGCTCCACGGCGGTCTGCGCTACCTGCAGACCGGCGCGGTGAAGCTGGTCGCGGAGAACCACTTCGAGAGGCGCGCGGTGTCCCGCCAGGTCGCCCCGCACCTGGCCAACCCGCTCACCTTCTACCTGCCCGTCTACAAGGGCGGGCCGCACGGCGCCGCCAAGCTGGGAGCGGGCGTCTTCGCCTACTCCGCGCTGTCCGCGTTCGGTGACGGCGTCGGCCATGTGATCAGCCCGGCCCGTGCGCAGCGCGATGTGCCCGAGCTGCGCACGGACAACCTGAAGGCCGTCGCGGTCTACGGCGACGACCAGATGAACGACGCCCGGATGGCGCTGATGACGGTCCGTGCGGCCGTCGACGCCGGCGCCGTCGTCCTCAACCACGCCGCCGTCACCGGGCTGCGCTTCACCCGGGGCCGGGTCACCGGCGCCGAGCTGGAGGACCGTCAGGACGGTACGGAGTTCGGCGTGAACGCCCGCCTCGTGCTGAACGCCACCGGCCCGTGGGTCGACCACCTGCGGAAGCTGGAGGACCCGAACGCGGCGCCCTCCATACGCCTGTCCAAGGGCGCGCACCTCGTGCTGAAGCGCACCCGCCCGTGGAAGGCCGCACTGGCGACGCCCATCGACAAGTACCGGATCACCTTCGCCCTGCCGTGGGAGGACATGCTGCTCCTCGGTACGACCGACGAGGAGTACGAGGGCGACCCGGCCGATGTAGCGGTCACCGAGAAGGACACGGCACAGATCCTCGACGAGGCCGCGTTCTCCGTCCGGGACCAGCAGCTGTCCCGCGATCTGATCACGTACTCCTTCGCGGGGCTGCGGGTCCTGCCGGGCGGTCCCGGGAGCACGTCGAAGGCCAAGCGCGAGACCGTCGTGACCGAGGGCCGCGGCGGCATGCTGTCGGTCGCGGGCGGCAAGTGGACCACGTTCCGCCACATCGGCCGTACGGTGATGAACAAGCTGGCCGAACTGCCCGGGCGCCCGCTCGCCGAGGACATGGAGCCGATGGCGCGGCTGCCGAGGAAGGTGCCGCTGCCCGGCATCGCCAACCCGAACGCGGTCGCGCACCGGCTGCTGGTCGACGGCGGTACGCCGGGGCCGCGGATGTCCGCCGACACGGCGCGGCACCTCGCGACGCACTACGGCTCGCTCTCCTTCGACATCGCGCGGCTGGCGAACGAGAACCCGGCGCTGGCCGAGCGCATCCACCCCGACGCCCCGGAGATCTGGGCGCAGGTCGCGTACGCACGCGACCGGGAGTGGGCACAGACGGCGGACGACGTGCTGCGCCGCCGCACGACGCTGACGATCCGTGGGCTGGCCACGGACGGCATCAGGGCAGACGTCGAGCGCATGCTGGCCGACGGCAACTGACGCGAGCGGCTCGCGGAAGCGGGGGCGGTCTCCCGGTCGGGAGGCCGCCCCCGCGGCATCGGCCGTAGGGCGTGCCCCCGCAGCCTCCGTACGGGGGCGATGTGACGCGGGGACAGAGGCGCGCGGGCGCCGCCCTGTCCTCACCCCGGAGGCGGGCCGCCGCCGGCTCCGCTCGCGCCCGCCGCGGCCTCCTGCGCCCGGTTCAGGCCCCGGCCGGGGCCCCGGCGAAGGGGACCTGGG
>NZ_MAPV01000168.1 GCF_001700505.1 Streptomyces mutomycini | reverse complement strand
CAAGATGGTGCTCGCCCTGCGGCACGGCACCGTGCCCCGGACCCTGCACGCCGAGCGGCCCAGCGAGCACGTCGACTGGACGGCGGGCTCCGTCGAGTTGGTGACCGACGCCGTCGCCTGGCCCGAGACGGGCAGGCCGCGGCGTGGAGCGGTGTCCTCGTTCGGTATCAGCGGAACCAATGCCCACGTCATCCTCGAGCAGGCCCCCGAGGCCGAGCCGGAGCGGAGCGCGGAGCGGCCCGAGCCGGTGCTGACCGCCGCCGAAGGTGCCGTACTGCCGTGGCTCGTCTCGGCCAAGTCCGCCGCCGCGCTGCGCGGCCAGGCCGAGCAACTGCGTGCCTTCGCAGCCGCAGGGGCCGCTCCCGCGGCGACAGCCGCCGCGCTCATCGGCGGCCGTACCGCCTTCGACGAGCGCGCGGTTGTTCTCGCCGCTGACCCCGTGGGCTTCGCCGAAGGACTCGCGGGCCTGGCCCGCCAGGACGCCGAGGTCCCCGGGCTCATCTCCGGGACCGTGCGCCCCGGCGCGAACGTGGCCTTCGTCTTCCCCGGACAGGGCGCCCAGTGGACGGGCATGGCGCTCGGCCTTATGGAGTCATCGCCGGTGTTCGCCGGGGCCCTGCGTGAATGCGCCGACGTGCTCGCGCCGCACGCGGACTGGAACCTGCTGGAGGTCCTCGGCGACAAGCAGGCCCTGGAGCGCGTCGACGTGGTGCAGCCCGCCCTGTGGGCCGTCATGGTCTCCCTCGCGAAGGTCTGGCAGCACTGCGGCATCACGCCCTCCGTGGTCGTCGGCCACTCCCAGGGAGAGATCGCCGCGGCCTGCGTGGCCGGTGCCCTGTCGTTGGCCGACGGCGCCCGTCTCGTGGCCTTGCGCAGCCGCGTCATCGCCGAGGAGCTCGCCGGGCGCGGCGGCATGGCGTCGCTGACCGTGCCCTCCGACGAGGCCCAGGCACTCATCGACCGGTACACGAACCCCGACGGGGCCACCGAACCCGCCACCGGCGTGGTCGTCGCCGCCGTCAACGGACCCGGCGCCGTCGTGGTCGCCGGCGACGAGGGACCGCTGCAGCAGCTCCTGGACGGCTGCGAGGCCGACGGGATCCGCGCCCGCCGCATCCCCGTGACCTACCCCTCGCACGCTCCCCAGGTCGAGCTCATCAAGGACCGCCTCATCAAGGAGCTCGGTCACATCAGCCCGGCGCGGCCCCAGGTGACCTGGCGCTCCACCGTGACCGGTGAGGACGTGCGGGACCGGGAGGCCGACGCGGACTACTGGTACCGGAACCTCCGCCGGCCGGTGCGCTTCGCGGAGGTGGTCGCCGACCTCATGGAAAGCGGCATCGACACCTTCGTGGAGATCAGCCCGCACCCGGTCACCACCGCGGCCCTGGAGGACGCCGCGCTGCAGGCCGGCGGCCGCGAGGTCGTCGTCACCGGCACGCTGCGCCGCGACGAGGACGAGCGCACGGCCCTGCTGCGTAACGCCGCCGCCCTGTGGACCCGAGGTCTCGGTGTGGACTGGACCGCTCTCACCCCGGCCCCGGCCGAGCGGGCCGACACCGTCGACCTGCCGACGTACGCGTTTCAGCGGGAGCGCTACTGGCTCGACGCGCCGGCCGACTCCGGGAACCCGGGCGGTGTCGGCCAGGAGGCCACCGGCCACCCGGTGCTCGCCGCGGCCGTCGTCCCCGCCGGGACCGACAGCATCCTGTTCACCGGCAGGCTCACGACCCCGGTCGCGGCCTCGCCCACGGAGCACACCGTGCTCGACACGCCCGTACTGCCCGGGAGCGCCCTGCTCGACTGGGCGCTGTACGCCGCGGACCGTCTCGGTCTGCCCGGCGTCGCGCACCTGGAACAGCACCAAGCGCTGCTCCTGGCGCCCGACGAAGCCGTCCGCGTCCAGGTCATGGCCGCGGCGCCCGACGAATCGGGGCACCGCCGTCTCACCGTCCACACGCAGCCCGACGGCGACGCCACCGCGGAGTGGATCCTGCATGCCACCGCCGAGCTGCACCCCGGGGCCGAGGAGACCGATGAGGCGTACGCACGGCTCGCGGGCACCTGGCCGCCGGCCGACGCGACCCCGGCGGATACAGCCGGGCTCTACGGCGAACTCTTCGCCGCCGAACAACAGTTCGGAACAGCCCTTCAGGGACTGCGAGGCGCGTGGCGCACCGGGGACGACATCTACGCCGAGATCGAACTGCTCGAACAGGCCATCGAAGGGCTCACGCCGCGCGCTGCGCTCCTGGAGTCCGTCTGTCACGCCTGGCGTCTTGCCGACGAGGGCGGCCCCGGCACCGCCGGAGCCCTGCATCCCACCGTCTGGCGTGGCGTTCGGGTGCGGGCCGGCGGCCTCGACACCGCCACCGGCCGGGACGCGGTCGACGACGCCCGGATCGTGCGGGTCCTGCTGTCCCCGGCCGACGGCGGCGCCCTGCGGGTGCGTGCCACCGACGCCGACGGCATCCCGTTGCTCAGCGTGGACCAGGTCGAGCTGCGTCCGGTCACCACGGCCCTGCTCCGCTCGGCGGGTGCCGGCGCGGCGCGCTCGCTCTACGAAGTGAGCTGGGAGCGCCGCGCGTTCGACGAGCTCGCACAGACACCGCGTTCGATTCTGTGGGACGACACGCGGTCGGCGGAGGAGATCGAGGCCGCCGTCGCCGACGGCGTGCGGCTCGTCCTTCTGGACGCGGCCGCGCTCGACGCCCATGGCCGGCGGGAGAGCGACGGTGAGCACCTGCCGGAGCGGGTCCGTGAGGCAGTGACCGCCACCCTCGCGCGCGCCAAGCAGTGGCTCGCCGACGAGGCGCTCGCCGACGCAAGGCTCGCCGTGGTCACCCATGGCGCCGTCGCCGTGTCGGGCACCGCCCCGGTGGACCTCGCACAGGCCGCCGTACGCGGTTTCCTGCGTTCTGTGCAGTCCGAGCATCCTGGGCGGTTTGTGCTGGTGGATTCGGATGGTGGGGCTGTTGGTGTTCCGGTGTCTGTGCTGGCTGCGGCTGTTGCTGAGGGTGAGCCGGAGTTCGCGTTGCGTGGCGGGGATGTGTATGTGCCGAGGCTGGCTTTGGTCGGTGCGGATGCTGCTGCTGTTTCTGGTGGTGGTGGTGTGTCGTGGTC
>NZ_MAPV01000167.1 GCF_001700505.1 Streptomyces mutomycini | reverse complement strand
CCACCCGTCCGAGCCGCGGCCCCGACGCCGTGACCGCCATGGCCGCGGCATGCGCGGACCGGTCGCGCCGCCCCAGGTGCCGCTGTCCGTCAGCAGGGCCGAGAGCTTCCGCGACCTCGTCCAGGACTCGGTGGAGCGGCTGGAGCGCCGCTGGCCCCAGCTGACGGATGTCGACTTCCTGGTCCTCGACGTGCCGGGTTCGCTCGAGGAGACCGTGCCGCTGGGGCGCGCACTGCCCGCGGCGAAGGGGCAGCCCGCGCAGATCGTCGTCTACCGGCGGCCCGTCGAGATCCGTACCAAGAGCCGCGACGAGCGCGCCCTGCTGGTGCACGAGGTCGTGGTGGAGCAGGTCGCGGAGCTGCTCGGCCTCTCGCCCGAGTCGGTCGACCCGCGCTACGGGCAGGACTGAGGCCGCCCGCGGCGCCGGGCCTCAGTCGTCCAGGACCGACAGGTCCTGCTCCGTCGCCGGCACCTCGACCATGCCACCGTCGTCCGGCATCGTCTGCACGGTGAACATGCCGACTCCGCCCTCGGTGAGCGTGAGCGTGCGGGAGGCGTGCACCGGACCGCCCGACACGGTCTCCACCGTCAGGGCGTAGCCGCCCTTGAGACCGGCCGGGGTCCCGGGCGTGACCTGGAGCGTCGTGCCGCCCTTGACCGTGTACGTCTTGACGGTCGCCTCGCCGCCCCCGCTGCCCGCCGACGCGGTGACCTTGACCTCGGCCGTTCCGCCCGGGGCGGTCAGGGAGAGCACCGAACCCTTCGCCCTGTTGTCGGCCACGCTCGCCCGTTCTCCAACGGGGCCGGTCGCCGGGATGAAGGCGATCTCCTGCTTCGCGCCGGTGCCGCGCACCACGCGCAGCGCGGCCACCACCGGCGTGTTGCTGCCATCGACGGGGGACAGCCGGAGCGAGCCGGGCTCTCCCCGTGTGACGTTCTTGAGGTCGACGCTCGCGGTCATCTGCGACTTGATGTGCAGGGTGTCGTTCCCCGCCGGTGAGAACGCCCCGTTCTTGCCCAGGAGTTGTACCTTCACATCGGCGTCGTCCTCCCCGGGCGCGAAGGCGACCAGGCGTACGGAGGTGGCGTCGGCCGGGATCCCGGGCAGGACCTGGGTGCCCGCCGGGTCCTCGGAGGCGGCCAGCCAGTCGCTGCCCACCTCGTCCTCGGCTGCGCTCACGACCGCGCCGACGCGTCCCGTCCGGGTGGTGACGTGGACGGTCACGTTCTCGGCGGCCTCGCTGGTCAGGGTCGAGATCAGCAGGGGGACGCTCGACTTCGCGGGGACCGTGATGCCCTCCCCCGAATCGGACTCGAGGGGGCCCTCGGCGCCGTACAGCTCGATGTCGGCGACGGCGGCGGTGTCGTCGGGGTTGGTCAGGTGGACGTAGTCCTGGCGGGACTTCCCGGTGCTCGCGCCCGGGAACCAGAAGTCCGTGTCGGGGGCGGTGCAGCTGACGCCGAGCAGGCCACGGGCACCGCCCGCGGCGGCCGTGGTGGTCTGCTGGGCGGTCCAGCCCGGGGCGAACTTCCCGGTGGCCGTACCGACCAGTGCGGGGGCGCCGGAGTCGGAGGTGTCGGCGGATGCCGGCCTGCCGAGTTCCTTCAGGGAGACGACGGGCTTGCCGTCCGCCGCCTTCTCCTTGTCCCCGTCGTCCTTGCCGTCCTTCTCCTTGTCCGCCGCCGCTTCCTCGTCCGCCTGAAGGGCCTCGGCCGGCTTCAGTTCGGCGGCACCGGCCTCTCCGCCGCCCTTCCCGGCCGGGGTGAAGGACGTGTACGTCGTCTCCGCCAGATCGGACGTGCTCGGCGCCGGGCAGAGCAGGCTGGAGCGCTCGACCGGGAGCCGGGAAGCGGCCTTCGCCTCGGCCGGGCCCTCGTCGCCGGGCGCGGTGAGCGCGGCGAAACCGGTGACGGCGGAGAGGGCGACGACGCCCGCGATGAGGGACAGGGGGGTGGACTTCACTCGGACTCGCCTCGCGATGCGTTGCCGTTGCCGTTGCCGTTCGGCCACGGGCCCTGGCCCGGGGTCGCGTTCTCGTCGTGCCCGTCATGCCCGTCGTACGGGGCGGCTTCGCCCGTCCCCGTGGCGTAGGGCTGCTGCTGGGCGTCGTAGCCGTACGGGTCGTACGCGCCCTGCTGCTGGTACGGGTCCTGCTGGTAGGGATCGGCCTGGTAGTACTGGCCGGGGTCCTGCCCGCCCTGGTACTGGCCGTAGTCGGCGCCCTGGTACTGCTGCGCGTCCCACTCCCCGTAGTTCTGCTGCGGCACCGCCGCGTACGAACCGGTGCCGTCCTGGTCGCCCTGAACAGCCGCGTACGAACCGGTGCCGTCGTGGTCGCCCTGAACAGCCGCGTACGAACCGGTGCCGTCCTGGTGGTTCCCCGGACCCGCCGCGTACGGATCGGCGCTCTGCTGAGCCGGGATGTACTCTCCCGGCGCCTGCTCCGGAACACCGGGAGCCGCCTCGCCGTAGCCGGCCCTCGTGCCGCCCTCCGCGTACGCAGCGCCCGCGGGGTCCTCGCCCGCGGCCACCGCTTCCGCCTGCGCGGCCGCACGCAGCCTGCGTGCCCGGCGGCCCTCCCCGGCGACCGGCTCGGCCGCCACGGCCTCGGTCTCCTCGGGCAGGTCGTCGTCGATCTCCCGGCGCCGGCCCGGCAGTGCCAGCACCACCAGGACGACGAAGAGTGCCACCTGCGTCCAGACCCAGGCGGTGTGGGTGACGGGGGCGTCGTAGGTGAGGTCCAGCGTGCCACCCTCGGCAGGCAGCTCGAAACCCTGTGCCCAGCCGTCCACGGTCTTCGGGGTCAGCGCCCGGCCGTTCAGCGTGGCCTGCCAGCCCGCGTCCGCCGCGTCGGCGACGCGCAGTACCCGGCCCGGGTCACCTTCAGGGATCTCGGTGTGGGCCTCGACGGGCAGCGATCCGACCGGTACGGGCTCGGCGCCGGCGCCGGAGGGGACGATCGCTATACGGGACACCTGGCGGTCGACCCGCCACAGAGCGCTGCCGTCCAGCTGGCTGAGCCGGCTCAGGCCCGGGGTGGAGTCCAGCACCCGGCTCATCTGCCGGGGCGCCCCGTCCCGCACGAGGACGTAACGGATCGCGAAGCCGCTGAGCTGGCTGCCCTGGTCGGCGCCGGAGCCCGCGACCAGGTTGGCGACGACCTTGTCGAGGTGGCTGTTGCTGCCGCCGGCCTCGGTCAGCTCGGCGTCGCCCAGACGGGCGCCGGAGCCGCGGACCAGGGTGTAGGAGACGGCGGCCGGGGACGTGCCCCCGAGCACCAGGGTGCGGGCCTGGTCGCGGGTGCTGCTCTCCTCCGCGACGAAGGCGGGCACCTGCACCGGGTCACGGCGCTCCACGGGACCGGCGGCGCCGCCGATCATCCAGCCCGCCGCGGCCAGGACCGGGGCGAGCCCGGCGGCCAGGGCGATCAGCGCGGCGACCGGCTGACGCCAGCCGAAGCTCAGCGCGGCGACCCGTACCCGGGCCCCGTCCGCGCCGAGCAGGGCGGCGGCGAGCAGCGCGATGCCGTAGACGAGGGTGGCCGGCCCCGCCCAGGTGGAGCCGTTGGAGATCCCCGCGAAGACCAGGGAGACGAGCACGACGACCCAGGCGGTACGGATCGCGAACTGCCGCTCCCCGCGCAGCAGTGCGGCCAGCGCCGCCAGCACGATGCCCAGCAGGAGGACGCCGCCCGCGGCCTTGGGGCCGCCGGGGCTGATACCGAGCAGGTCGAGGGCGGACGCCGTGCCCGTGCCGATGTCGAGCCCGGCCTCCCTCAGGAAGCCGGACGGGCTGGTCAGCAGGGACAGCGACCAGGGCGCGAGGACGAGGATCGGGGTGCCGGCCGTGGCCAGGAAGCGCAGTCCGTACGCGGCGATGTCACTCCGGCGCAGCACGAGTACGCCGATGCCGAGGACCACCGCGAGTGGCCAGACGACCGGGGTGAAGGCCGTCGTGAAGGTGAGCAGCAGGGTGTATGCCCAGGTGGCGCGCCAACTGCCCCGCGCGGTGGAGCCGTCGCCCCGCAGCCCGTGCGCGGCGACGGCCGCGCGGGCGATCAGGGGCAGCAGGACGGCCAGGACGGCCGTGCCGAGACGTCCGGTGGCCAGCGCTCCGGTGGCGGCGGGCAGGAAGGCGTACGCGACGCTCGCCCAGGCCCGCAGGAGCCGGGACTCGATCAGCGGCCGGGAGGCGAAGTACGCGGTGAGCCCGGCGAGCGGGACCGAACAGACGAGCAGAAGGGTGAGCGCGAAGCCCGTGGAGCCGAGGAACAGCGCCGACAGTGCGGCGATCACGCCCAGGTAGGGAGGCGCGGACTGGGTTCCGCCGGTACCGACGGGGTGCCAGCCGTCCGCGTAGCGCCCCCAGAGGTCGGAGACGTCCGCGGGGGCGGGCAGCAGGGCACCACCTGCGAGGGCGCCGCTGGACAGGAGACCCCGGCAGGCCACCAGTGAGATGAGAAGGAGGAGGGCGAAGAGCACGGGGCCCGGCTTGCGGCCGACCTTCTTGAGCCGGGCGAACTGTTCGATCTCCAGGAAGTCGGCGTCGTCGCCGCCGGGCCCCGACTCGACCGCTCCGTGCCGTGAACCGCCGGAGTCGGATTCGGTTCGGTTGCCGAAATTGCCCGCGATCTGTTCGACGGTGGCGCGGACCGTGGCGCCCGGCGGCGGGAACAGCGACCGCAGCTCGGCCGCGTCCACCACTCCTCTGCCGCGCGCGCGGCGGGCGGCGATGATCCTCCCGGGACGCAGCAGCGTGCCGAAGAGCCCGGCGACCTCGTCGAGCGCCTGTCCGGGCACCTTGCCGACCAGATAGGCGAGGGTGCGCACGAGGGTGCCGACGAGAAGGCGTAGCAGGGCCCACGGCAGCTGCCTGCCGTGGGCGTTGACGAGCATCGTGTAGACGGCGCCCGCCTTGTCGACGCGGTGCGGGCTGGTGACGGAACGTCCGGCGCAGTCGATGGGGCGGCGTTCCCTGGCGGAGGCCTCCGCGTGCCGCAGGACCGCGTCGGGCGCGACGAGCACCCGGTGGCCGGCCATGTGGGCGCGCCAGCAAAAATCAACGTCGTCACGCATCAGCGGGAGCCTGCGGTCGAAGCCGCCGAGTTCCTCCCAGACGTCGCGGCGCACCAGCATGCCGGCGGAGGAGACGGAGAGCACCGTACGGACCTGGTCGTGCTGGCCCTGGTCCTGCTCGCGGCGGTCCAGCCCGGTCCAGCGGCGTCCGCTGTTGGCGATGGAGACGCCGACCTCGAGGAGTTGCTTGCGGTCGTACCAGCCCCGCAGCTTCGGTCCGACTATCGCGGCGTGCTTGTCGTTGTCGACGACGCGGAGCATCTCGGCGAGCGCGTCCGGCTCGGGGGCGCTGTCGTCGTGCAGCAGCCAGAGCCACTGGACGGGTTCGCCGTGCGGAAGCTCCGGCAGGTCGTAGGCGTCGTCACGCCAGCTCCGGGTGACCGGGTCCCAGCCGCTGGGGCGCTTCAGGTACGGCAGGTCGTCGGGGGTGAGGACCCCGGCGGTGCGGGTGGCCTCCTCCACGGCGGTGCCGAAGCTCGTGCGCCGCGCCAGATGGAGGACGCGCTCACCGCCGAGCGCCTCGGTGACCAGGCGGGCGGAGTCGTCGGCGCTGCCGGTGTCGGCGGCGACGACGTTCTGTACGGGACGCTCCTGCCCGAGCAGTCCGCCTAGCACGCGGGGCAGCCAGCGTGCGCCGTCGTGCGAGACGAGCACGGCGGTGACGACGTGCCGGGGGAACTCTGGGGCGGCGGCCTCGTTCGGCGCCGTCGAGTGGCTGTGCACGGACATCGGGGTAGGGGCCCTCCGGCCGGGTCCGGAGGGGGGTCCCCCCGGGGGCTGCATCGGTGTACACGCGCGCCCCGGCGGGGCGTTGGCGCGTCTCTCGGACGGGGCCCCACACTAACGGTACGGATGTCCGCCCCGCGCCGAGCGGTTGACCGGCGGGAACCGGAGGCGGCCGAAGGCGCCGGAGACGGCCTGACACACCGATGGCCCGGGGGCGGGGCAGGCGGCGTCAGATGGCGGCCTTCTTCAGGCGGCGCCGCTCACGCTCGGAGAGACCGCCCCAGATCCCGAACCGTTCGTCGTTGTTGAGGGCGTACTCGAGGCATTCCGAACGGACTTCGCAGGCGAGACAGACCTTCTTGGCCTCGCGGGTGGAGCCGCCCTTCTCAGGAAAGAAGGACTCGGGGTCGGTCTGGGCGCACAGCGCGCGCTCCTGCCAGCCGAGTTCCTCGTCCGCGTCCTCGACCAGCAGTTGCTGGAACAGCTCGGTCATGTGCGCCCCTCGTCTGTCTCTTGCGTCCCCGTGATGCGGCCGTTATCGGTGCGGCCGAACGACACGAGTGAAATTACAAGTGTGTAGCTTCGGGCCAGTCAAGCGAAGATCTGCTATTGGCCTCGGTATTCACTCTGCGGAACCAAGCGTATGCGGAAAGTACCCAAATCGCCAAAAATCTGACATATGCCACCGGTGTCGCCCGCCGACGCTTCTCACTGAGCGAGACGAGCGAGACCGCCCCGATGTTTCGATTTGATCACCGAAGCGACCAAGATCACAGTAAGGTCACGAGCCCTCAACCGCGTTTACGGACACAGTTGATGCGCACCTTGCCTCTCTCGTGGCGGCTAAAACCTTTCTCCACCATCGACAACCGGATGGAGTGAAACAATGCCGTCAAATCGGGCATTGGGTTGACAGGAGGCGGACCCAGCCGGTCTCCTTAATCGCATGCAAGCGACCGCAGTGATGTACACGACCCACGCCCGTGGGTTCCGTACGGCTGTCCAGGCTCGCTGTTGCTGTTCCAGCTGTCACAGCTGTTGAAGCCCTGCGCTCCAGCTCTGATCCAGCTTCGTTTCACCGGATTCCGGTCTCCGCGTCACACCCCCCGCACGCGCATCCACCTGCCGAGGAACCACCGCACCCATGAACAGCGACAGCGACCTTTCGATCGCCGGCGACATCCTTGAGGTCCAGCACCTTCTGCAGCCGGCCAGCCCTCACCCCTCCACCGTGGCCGGGTTCGCCGGACTCGCCCGCTCCATCGCCGCCGACCGCTCCTGGTGGGCCCCGCTCGTCCGGTACGACACCACCACCCGCTGGTACCACCGGCTGCAGACCGTTCCCCAGGCTCTCGGCTCCGCTCGACCGGGGGAGGCCCCGATCGGCTACGAGGTATGGCTGCTCAGCTGGGTCCCCGGCCAGGGCAGCGGACTCCATGACCACGGACTCTCGTCCGGCGTACTCACGGTCCTGGACGGCGAGTTGACCGAACGCACTGTGCGCGGCGCGCAGTCACTGGGCTCGGGCACCCAGCGCGTCTTCGCCCCGGGCTACGTCCACGAGGTCGTCAACGACTCCCTGGAACCCGCCGTCAGCCTGCACGTCTACTTCCCCGGCCTGACCGACATGCCGATGCATGCGGCCCAGTGCGCTCCGGCCACCCAGGACGCCGTACCGGCCTGACAGCCGGCAACCGGTGACCGGCACGTCCCACCCGTCGCCCGCCACCACCCCCACAAGGATCAGGCTCCGCCTGACAGACTGTTGGTATGCGCATTGTGGTTCTGGCCGGCGGTATCGGTGGTGCTCGTTTCCTGCGTGGCCTCAAACAGGCCGCGCCCGACGCGGACATCACGGTGATCGGCAACACCGGCGACGACATCCATCTGTTCGGACTGAAGGTCTGCCCCGACCTCGACACCGTGATGTACACCCTCGGCGGTGGCATCAACGAGGAGCAGGGCTGGGGGCGTACCGACGAGAGCTTCCGGGTCAAGGACGAACTCGCCGCGTACGGCGTGGGCCCCGAGTGGTTCGGTCTGGGCGACCGTGACTTCGCGACCCACATCGTCCGTACGCAGATGCTCGGCGCGGGCTATCCGCTGAGCGCGGTCACCGAAGCCCTGTGCGCGAGGTGGAAGCCGGGGGTCCGGCTGATCCCGATGTCCGACGACCGCGTCGAGACGCACGTGGCGGTGGACGTCGACGGCGAGAGCAGGGCCGTGCACTTCCAGGAGTACTGGGTGAAGATGCGCGCCTCCGTGGCCGCACAGGCCGTGGTGCCGGTGGGAGCGGAGCAGGCCAAGCCCGCGCCGGGCGTTCTGGAAGCCATCGCCGAGGCCGACGTCATCGTCTTCCCTCCGTCGAACCCCGTCGTGTCCGTGGGCACCATCCTCGCCGTTCCGGGCATCCGGGAGGCGATCGCCGAAGCCGGGGTCCCCGTCGTCGGGCTCTCCCCCATCGTCGGCGACGCGCCCGTGCGGGGCATGGCCGACAAGGTGCTGGCCGCGGTGGGCGTCGAGTCCACCGCCGCGGCCGTCGCCCGGCACTACGGTTCGGGTCTGCTCGACGGCTGGCTCGTCGACACCGTGGACGCCGGAGTGGTCGACGAGGTCGAAGCGGCGGGTATCCGCTGCCGCGCCGTCCCGCTGATGATGACGGACGTGGACGCCACCGCAGAGATGGCCCGGCAGACCCTGGCGCTGGCCGAAGAGGTACGGGCATGAGCGGCGCGCCGGCCGGCGGGGCGCCCTCGTACCGGGTGTGGGCCCTGCCCGGGATCCCCGAGGTGCGGGAGGGCGACGACCTCGCGAAGCTGATCGCCACGACGGAGCCGGGCCTGGTGGACGGCGACGTCCTGCTGGTCACCTCGAAGATCGTCTCCAAGGCGGAGGGCCGGATCGTCGAGGCCACCGACCGGGAGGCGGCGATCGACGCGGAGACCGTCCGGGTGGTCGCGCGGCGCGGGACGCTCAGGATCGTGGAGAACCGGCAGGGACTGGTCATGGCCGCTGCCGGGGTCGATGCCTCGAACACCCCGGCCGGGACGGTCCTGCTGCTGCCCGAGGACCCGGACGCATCGGCCCGGGCGATCCGGACCGGTCTGCGGGACGCGCTCGGGGTCGAGGTCGGCGTCGTCGTCACGGACACCTTCGGCCGTCCCTGGCGCAACGGCCTCACGGACGTGGCCATCGGGGCCGCCGGGGTCAGGGTGCTGGACGACCTCCGGGGAGGCACCGACGGACACGGCAATCCGCTGAGCGCCACCGTCGTGGCCACGGCGGACGAACTGGCCGCGGCCGGTGACCTGGTGAAGGGCAAGGCCTCCGGTCTGCCGGTCGCGGTGGTGCGCGGTCTCCCCCATGTGGTGGCGGACTCCGGCACGTCCGAGGACGAAGGCGCCCGGGCGATGGTGCGGGTGGCGGCCGACGACATGTTCCGGCTGGGTACGTCCGAGGCGGTGCGGGAAGCCCTGCATCTCCGGCGCACGGTGCGGGAGTTCACCGACGAGCCGGTGGACGCCGGGGCGGTACGGCGTGCGGTGGCGGCGGCGGTCACGGCCCCCGCACCCCACCACACGACACCGTGGCGGTTCGTGCTGCTGGAGTCCCGGGCCGCTCGGACCCGGCTGCTGGATGCCATGCGGGACGCGTGGATCGCGGATCTGCGCCGGGACGGGCGCAGCGAGGAGTCGGTGGCCAAGCGGGTGCGCCGGGGCGACGTCCTGCGCAACGCGCCGTACCTCGCGGTGCCGTGCCTGGTGATGGACGGCTCGCACACCTACGGGGACGAACGCCGGGACGCCGCGGAGCGCGAGATGTTCGTGGTCGCGGCCGGTGCGGGCGTGCAGAACTTCCTGGTCGCCCTGGCGGGTGAGCGGCTCGGCTCGGCGTGGGTGTCGTCGACGATGTTCTGCCGGTCCGTGGTGCGTGAGGTCCTGGACCTGCCGGACTCCTGGGATCCGCTCGGCGCGGTGGCCGTGGGACACCCGAAGGTGGCACCGCCGGCGCGGGCCGCCCGGGACGCGGGGGCGTTCATCACCGTGCGCTGAGCAGTGCGCCGAGTAGTGCGCCGAGTAGTGCGCTGAGCAGTGCGCCGAGGCCCACGGACTACAGCCGGGCGATGTCGCGCGGCGTCATCTTGGGTGCACGGCGCGCCGGGGTGCGGCCCGACAGCATGATCAGTCGGGTCGCCCGGTGGCGCTGGCCCTCGTACGGGGCGAGGAGCGCCAGCATCTCCTCGTCGTCGGCGTTCCTGTTGCCCGCGAGCGCGTGTCCGACGATGCCCGGAAGGTGGAGGTCGCCGACCGTCACCGCGTCCGCCGCGCCGTTCGAGCGCTGCAGGGTCTCCGCCGCGGTCCACGGCCCGATGCCCGGGATCAGCTGCAGCCGTTCCATCGCCGCGGGGAGCTCCATCGCGGCAGCCTCCTCCATGCGCCGGGCCACCCGGACCGCGCGCAGGATCGTGGCGGAGCGCTTCGCGTCCACGCCCGCGCGGTGCCACTCCCAGGACGGGATCAGCGACCAGGTCCTGGCGTCCGGCATGACGTACAGGCCGTACGAGCCGAACGCCGCGTCGGCGGGGCCGGGGGCGGGGGTGCCGTAGGTGCGGAGCAGCAGCCGCCAGGCGCGGTAGGCCTCGTCGGTGGTGACCTTCTGTTCCAGGATCGACGGGATCAGGGACTCCATGACCAGCCCGGTGCGCAGCAGGCGCAGCCCGGGCCGGCGGTGCCGGGTCACGGCGAGCAGCCGGTGGCGCGGGTGGAAGTCGTCCGGGACGTCGTCGGCGCCGAGCAGCGCCGGGAGCCCGTCCAGCAGCCACTGCGCGCCGGGCCCCCAGGCCGCCGCCGAGACCCGGCCGTCTGGGGACGCGGAGACGCGGAGGCTGCCGGGACCGGCCGGGGTGCGGGTCGCCCGCCAGTGGGTTCCGTCGGGCAGCGCCCGGTAGGCGGGGTCCGCCGGGCCGCGGCGCAGCGGGCTCAGCACGAGCCGCAGGTCGAGCGGGCCCGGTGGCGCCCAGGTCCGGGTCAGTGCCGGGGCGGGCGTGTCCGTGACCACCGGCTCCTGCCGGGGCACGACGGTGGTGCGGGGTACGAAGCGTCCTGCCACGGGTGAGGTCCTCGGTCGTCGGGGGTGCCTATCGAGGGTAAGGCCGACGCGGACCGTACACCGGATGAAGCCGGCCACGCGGCGGCCGGCACCGACCGCGCACCGGGCGGTGGGGACTGCTCACCGGCTGGACGGGGGACCGCTCACTGGTCGGACGAAAAGCGGACCGAGGCGTCCGGGAGGACCGCGCCGCACCAGACGCGGATCCCCTCGCGCAGTTCGTTGTCGGCGCCGATCTGGGCGCCGTCTCCGATCACCGCACCCGTGAGGACCGAACGGCTGCCGATCCGGGCACCGGCTCCGACGAGCGAGTCGGTGACCACCGCGCCCGGTTCGACGACGGCGCCGTCCAGCACGGTGGAGCCCGAGATCCTGGCGCCCTCGCCGATCCGCGCGCCCTCGCCGACGACCGTACCGCCGGTGAGCTTGGCGTCGACGGCCACGGATGCGGTGGGCAGGACGAGCCGGTCGCCGCAGCGGCCGGGGACCGCGGGGGACGGGGCGCGGCCGAGGACCAGGTCGGCCGAGCCGCGGACGAACGCCTGCGGGGTACCGAGGTCCAGCCAGTACGTGGAGTCCACCATGCCCTGGAGATGGGCGCCGGAGGCCAGCAGTCCGGGGAAGGTCTCGCGCTCCACGGAGACCGGCCGGCCGGCCGGAATCGTGTCGATGACCGACCGGCGGAAGACGTACGCCCCCGCGTTGATCTGGTCGGTGACTATCTCCTCGGGTGTCTGCGGCTTCTCCAGGAAGGCAGTCACCCGGCCGGTGGCGTCCGTCGGCACGAGCCCGAAGGCGCGCGGGTCCTCCACCCGGGTGAGGTGCAGGGAGACGTCCGCCCCGGAGGTGGCGTGCGCTGCGACCAGGGCCCTGATGTCGAGGCCGGTGAGGATGTCCCCGTTGAAAACGATGACGGGTTCGTCCGGCCCCGAGGCCAGCCGCGACGCGACGTTCCGGATGGCCCCGCCGGTGCCGAGGGGTTCGTCCTCGGTGACGTACTCGATGGAGAGGCCGAGCGACGAACCGTCACCGAAGTACGGTTCGAACACCTCCGCCAGGTAGGACGTCGCGAGCACGATGTGCTCCACCCCGGCCGCCCGGGCACGCGCCAGCTGGTGCGTGAGGAACGGCACCCCCGCCGCCGGAACCATCGGCTTGGGGGTGTGCACCGTGAGCGGGCGCAGCCGGGTGCCCTTGCCACCGACCAGGAGGATCGCTTCTTTTGCCTCTGTCACAGCACCGTCTCTGCTTCCTGCTGGGGCCGGGCCTCGTTTCGGCTGGCCAGTGTATGCAGACCGTGCGGGGCCCCCCGGTCAGCGGCCCTGCAGCTTCGCCGAAGTGGTCCGGGCACTGCCGAGCTTCTTGTAGAGACGGATTCCGGGGCATTCGGTTGCGAAGCCGTCGCGGTGACCCGAGATGACGTTGAGTCTGGCCTTCGCACCCTTCTTGTACTTGCCGCTCCCGCCGGAGACGAGTGTGACCTTTCCCTTGGGATTGCGGCCGAACAGGCCGAGCTTCCAGGCGGTGAGCTTGGCGATCGCCGTGACAGCGGCGGCGGGCGGGTTCTTCGAGCTGTACGACCCGAGGACCGCGATGCCCATGCTGTTCGTGTTGAACCCGAGGGTGTGCGCTCCGAGGACCGCCTTCGTCACGCCCCCCGCACGCCCTTCGTAGATCTTTCCGCACTTGTCGACGGCGAAGTTGTAGCCGAAGTCGCGCCAGCCGCTGCTCTTGACGTGGTAGCGGTAGATGCTGCGCAGGACGGACGGCGCCTGGGCGCAGGTGTAGTTGTTGCCGGTGGCGCTGTGGTGGACGAACGCCGCCTTGACGGTCGAGGTGTAGGCGAAGGTGCGCTCCCGCAGGCTCTCGTCGGCGCCCCAGCCCTTGCGCGTGACGATCCCCGGGCGCGGTCCCACGAAGGGCTTGGCGCCCGCGCCGACGACCGCCTGCTCCTCCGACTCGGCCTTGCTCAGCGGAGCGATCTCGCTGGCGCCCAGCGGGGCGAGGTCGGCGTTGACCGCGGAGCTCTCGGCCGCGGCCACGGTGAGACCGGCGGACTCCGGGAGCGGGCCCGGCTGGGCGGCCGTGGCGGGCGTCGCGGTCCCGGGCGACGGGGTGCCGGCGGTGACGGCGGACGAGGTGCCCGGTTCAGGGGTGTCCTCCGCGCGCGGCTCCACCGGGTCCTCGCCCGGGTCGACGAGCTCCACCTGGAGGCCTGCGGGGAGGGGCGAGGCGTCGGGGGCGCCGCCGCCTCGCGGTCCGTCGCTCCCGGACCGCACGCGTACGTCGATGCCGTCCGAGTCGCCGACCCAGAGGGGAGCGGTGGAGCCCCGCACCCTGCCGGAATCCCGTTCGGGGCTGCCGGAGTCGGCGGCGTGGTCGGTGTTGTGGGTCTCCAGGGACTGCCAGCCCGACCACCTGGCGGTGCCGGTCGCACGGGTGCGGACCTGGACGGTGCCGTGCAGTTCGGCGTCGGCGTCGTCCCAGATCACGCCCACGAGTGAGAAGCGGTGGGCGTCACGCCGGAGCAGTCCTTGTGCGGCCGGGGGCGTCATGGATTCGGTGGGTTCTCCGGTGGTCCGGGGTGCCGCGTCGGCGAGCGGGAGGGTGAGTGCCGTCGCGCAGGTGACGCCGATGGAGGTTGCAAGAAGTGCACGCATACAGGAAATCCTTGACAGAATCCGGCATTCCCGGCTACTGGAGTAAAGCCGCCTCCAGCTGACGCACCGTCTGCCGAACCGGTGTACGGGGCACCCGTCACCCCGGCCGGCCGGCGGACGCCGCGTACCCTTGCGCGGATGAACGCCAGTGATCGCACCCCTGCCGACCTGCTGCGATCCGCGCTCGCCGCGGACCCCGGCCGCCCCCTCGTCACCTTCTACGACGACGCAACCGGAGAGCGCGTCGAACTGTCGGTGGCCACCTTCGCCAATTGGGTGGCCAAGACCGCCAACCTGCTCCAGGGCGACCTGGCCGCGGAGCCGGGCGACCGGCTCGCTCTGCTGCTCCCCGCCCACTGGCAGTCGGCCGTCTGGCTCCTCGCCTGCTCGTCGGTGGGCGTCGTCGCCGAGGTGCAGGGCGACCCGGCGTCGGCCGATCTGGTGGTGAGCGGGCCGGACACGCTCGACCGGGCACGGGCCTGCCGTGGCGAGCGGGTCGCGCTGGCCCTGCGGCCCATGGGCGGACGCTTCCCGCAGCCGCCCGAGGGGTTCGCGGACTACGCGGTGGAGGTGCCGGGCCAGGGCGACCGCTTCGCTCCGTACGCCCCGGTGGACCCCGCGGCATCCGCGCTGACCGTCGGCGGCGCCGTCCTGACGGCGGACCAACTGGTGGCGCGGGCCCGCGAGGACGCGGACCGGCTGGGACTCGGCCCGGGTTCCAGGCTGCTGACGGGGCGTACGTACGACACCTGGGAGGGCCTGTCGGCCGGGCTCTTCGCACCGCTGGCCGCCGGGGGCTCCGTGGTCCTGTGCCGTCACCTGGACCGGCTGGACGAGAACGCACTGGGCAAGCGCGTCGAGAGCGAGCGGATCACCGCCACCGCGGTATGACAAGCACGCCGAGCCACTCGTCCGGCCGATGACGGGCCGAGCCCCCGGGACTGAGCACCGGCGGCGGTACATGATCGTGCGGTAGCAAGCACCGTCGGGAACGCCGTCCGGATGCACAACCAAGCGTGAGGTTCAGCCGTCTACTTCTGCGACCGGCGGCCCATCGCGCCGCCGAACGTGAAGGATGGACGCAGACGTGAGCGACAGCCCCGGTACCCCGTCCGAGCCGGACCGCCCGGACCATCCGGCCGGGGGCGGGCCGGACGGACCGCAGGACGCTTCCGGGGCGGCCCCGCAGGACGACGCCTCCGCCGAGGGCCCCGGGGCCCGGGCGGCCGGCGACGGCGGAGCGGGGTCCGGGAACGACGGCGGCTCCGTGCCCGGGACCTGGGGCGAGCGTCCCGGGCGCGGACCGCGGGACGGCAGGAGCCACTGGCTCCGCTGGACCGCTCTCGGCGCCTCGTTCCTCGTGCTGGTGGCGGCCGGGGCCGGCTGGTGGCTGTACAAGAAACTCGACGGCAACATCACGACCGACACGGGCGCCGCAGCCGAGCTCAAGGCGTACGAGAAGGACCGGCCGCTGCCGATCGCGCGGGACGCCCGGAACATCCTGCTCATCGGCTCCGACACCCGCTCCGGGGAGAACAGCGCCTACGGGCGGGACGACGGCGGCAGCCAGCGCTCGGACACCACGATCCTGCTGCACCTGGCGGCGGACCGCCGGAGCGCGACGGCCGTGTCGATCCCCCGCGACCTGATGACCGAGATCCCGAGCTGCCACAAGGACGACGGCAAAGCCACGAAGAAGCAGTTCGCCCAGTTCAACTGGGCCTTCGAGCTCGGCGGCACGGCCTGCACGATCCGTACGGTCGAGAGGATGACGGGCATTCGCATCGACCACCACATGGTCGTCGACTTCAACGGCTTCAAGGACATGGTCGACGCCGTGGACGGCGTCGAAGTGTGCCTCAAGGAGCCGGTCGACGACGACGACGCCCATCTCAAGCTTCCCGCGGGCCGCCAGAAGCTGGACGGCGAGGAGGCCCTGGGATACGTACGGGCCCGCAAGTCGATCGGCGACGGCAGCGACACCGAGCGCATGGACCGTCAGCAGAAGTTCCTGGGGGCCCTCGTCAACAAGATGCAGAGCAACGGCGTGCTGCTGAACCCGACGCGGCTCTACCCGGTGCTCGACGCGGCGACCAAGTCGCTGACCACGGACCCGGGCCTCGACTCACTGAGGGATCTGTACGACCTGGTGCGCGGAATGCGGAACGTGCCGACGGAGAAGGTCCAGTTCCTGACTGTTCCCCGGAAGGGGTACCACCTCGATCCGAACCGCGACGAGCTCGTGCAGCCGGACGCGGAACAGCTGTTCACCCAGCTGCGCAAGGACGAGCCGGTGACCGTGGCCCCCGCCGACAGGAACAACGCCCGGGATTCACAGGCGGATCACAGCTCCGAGAAGGACACGTCCAGCCGGAAGCCCGGCGGTCCGGGCGGAAGCCCCACCCCCGCCCCCACCTATTCGGGATCGAACGCGGCGGACGACCCGTGCGGCTCGTAAAGCAATTCCCAAGCCATGAGCGGCAATCGGAGCGGAATAGGCGTAATGCCCGGTTGTAAAGAGCGTGGAATGTGTCACGCGCGCCCCCTGTGGCCGATTCCGCCGGATAGTGTGACGCGATCCGGCGCTCAAGGCCATCAGGCCGCGCGCGGCCGGAGCGAGCTGCCGAGCGCCCCGCAGGGGGCGCCTCGCGTGGCACCGACGGAGGATTCAGGCAACCGTGGACGCGCATAGCCGTGGGCGGGCGGACGAAATCGATCCCGCGGACCAGTGGGTGCTCGGCCCGCGGACCGGCACTTACGAATTGCGACGGAACCACTCCGGAGGAGAGTCGTCCGGCCTTTCCCGCGCACCGCACCGGTCCGGCGGCCGGAGTGAATTCGCGGCATCCCTCGGCGAGGTGCCCGCCCAGCGGACCAGCCGTCCCGCCGGGAAAGGCCGCGGCCAGGAGCCGCCGGACGCCCGCTGCCGCACGCAGTCGAAGCCACGGCGGAAGAGGGCCCTGCTGTGGACGGGCGGGGTCATGGCCTTCGTGATCGTCGCCGGGTCGGCGGGGGCCTACACGCTCTACCGGAAGCTCAACGGCAACCTCGACACCGTCGACGTCGGTGACGCGGGCAGCAGACACGTCTCGGCCGACGGTCCGCTCGACATCCTGATCATCGGCACGGACAAGCGGACCGGCGAGGACAACGAGGGCTACGGCGACAAGGGCAGCACGGGCCACGCCGACACCAGCATCCTCTTCCACGTCTCCGCCGACCGCACCAGCGCCACGGCGATGAGCATCCCCCGGGACCTGATGACGGACATCCCGGACTGCACCACCAGGCAGGCGGACGGTTCGCGGAAGGTCGTACCCGGCTCGCAGCACGTGCGCTTCAACGTCAGCCTCGGTCAGGAGGGACGCGACCCCGGCTGCACGATGCGGACGGTCAAGAAGATCACCGGCCTGCCGGTCGACCACTTCATGATGGTCGACTTCAACGCGGTCAAGACGCTCTCCACGGCCGTCGGCGGCGTCACGGTCTGCCTGGACAAGGCGGTCAGGGACCCCGACTCGCACCTCGACCTGCCGGCGGGCGAGTCCACGATCGAGGGGGAGGACGCGCTGGCCTTCGTCCGCACCCGGCACAGCTTCGGGAACCAGAGCGACCTCGACCGGATCAAGGTCCAGCAGCAGTTCATCGGCTCGATGATCCGTCGGATGAAGTCCGACGACACGCTGACCGACCCGGGCAGACTCTACGACCTCGCCGACGCGGCGACCGAGGCGCTCACCGTCGACTCCGGCATCGGGTCGATCAGTAAGCTGACCTCGCTCGCCCGGGAACTCGGCAGGATCGACACCAGGAACATCACCTTCGTCACCATGCCGGTGAAGGACAATCCGGCCGAGCCGACGCCGGTCACCGTGGTCGTGGATCCGCAGAAGTCGCAGCAGCTCTTCGCGATGATGCGCGCCGACACCTCCCTCACGGAGGTGCGGAAGAAGGAGCAGGCGGCGAAGAGCGAGCAGGAAGCGGTCCTCGGGGGGAGCAGGGCCGAAACCGCCGACATACGCGTCGACGTCCTCAACGGCGGCGACATCTCCGGCGCGGCGAGCTCGACCGTCACCTGGCTGCGGGACGAACAGGGTGTCCCGCAGTCGGTGAACATGGCGAACGCCCCGGCGAAGATCGAAAGAACGACGCTGGCGTACGCATCGGACCAGGGGGACCAGGCCCGCGCCCTCGCGGACATCATGGGCCTGCCCGCCACCGCGCTCAAGCAGGGGGCAGCAGGCACCGGGAGTCCTCAGGCGATGGTGCTGACCCTGGGAGCGGACTTCGAGGGCGTGGGGGTTCCCCTCACCGGTCCGGCGAAGGCGCCGGAAGACATACAGAGAGCAAGCGCCGACAAGGCGGAATGCGCGAAGTGACGACGGGTCGTCGCGCCACAGCTGAATTCAGAGCAGGGGGGTCCTGGTGGGACGGAGCAGCATGCGCGGGGAGGGGACACGGACGCGCGGCCGGCACGACGGGCCGCCGGGCACCGACGGAGGCGACGCGTCCGGCCGGACCGGGCGAAGCGGCCACGGCCGGCGGGAGCGGTCCGCCGCCGAGCCGGAGGGCGGACATCGCACCGGCGGGCCCAACCGCCGTGCCCGGCGGGCGGCCAAGGGCGGGAAGCGGCGCGTACTGCGCTGGGTGGCGTCCGTGCTCGCGCTGCTCATACTCGGCACCGGCGGCGCCGGTTACCTGTACTACAAGCACCTCAACGGCAACATCAGGAAGGAGGATCTGACCCTCGGCGACAAGGAGATGGCCGACCACAAGGCCAACGCCGCCGGACAGACTCCTCTGAACATCCTGCTCATCGGGTCCGACGCCCGGGACTCCGAGGCCAACCAGAAGCTGGGCGGCGCGAAGGACACCTTCGGCGGCACACCGCTCGCCGACGTGCAGATGCTGCTCCACCTCTCCGCGGACCGCAGCAACATCTCGGTCATCAGTATGCCGCGCGACACCATGCTGAAGATGCCCAAGTGCACCGACCCCGAGACCGGCGACGTGTACGAGGCCGGCACGGTCGACGTACAGACCAACGAGAGCCTGGGACGCGGCGGCCCCGGGTGCACGGTGGCCGCCTGGTACGAGCTGACCGGCATCACCATCGACCACTTCATGATGATCGACTTCGCGGGTGTGGTCTCCATGGCCGACGCGGTCGGCGGCGTGCCCGTCTGTGTCGACGCCAACGTCTACTCGCACACCAGCGACGGCAAGGGGTCCGGGCTGAAGCTGGAGAAGGGCACCACCTCGGTCAAGGGCGAGCAGGCCCTCCAGTGGCTGCGCACCCGCTACGGCTTCGAGGACAACACGGACCTCGGCCGGACCAAGGCCCAGCACCAGTACCTGAACTCGATGGTCCGCGAGCTGCGCAAGGGCACCAAGCTCACCGACCCCGGAAAACTGATGAACCTCGCCGAGGCGGCCACGAGCGCGCTGACGGTCGACAAGGGCCTCGACACCGTCAAGAAGCTGTACGACCTGGCCGAGGAGCTCAAGAAGGCGCCGACCGACCGCATCACCATGACGACCATGCCCAACGTCTACGGCACGGGGCAGTTCAGCGGCCGGGTGTACCCGAAGCCCGACGAGGCCGAGCAGGTCTTCCGGATGATCCGCGAGGACATCCCGCTGGACGGCAAGGCGTCCAAGCGCAAGACGCCCGTCGTCACGGACCCGGCCGCCCCGGACTCCGAGATCGCCGTCAGTGTGCGCAACGCGACCTCCACGGACACCCTCGGCCCGGCCCAGGGCCGGGCGAGCACGGTCAAGGAGCTGCTGACGGAGGCGGGCTTCGCCAGGGCCTCGGTCGATTCGCAGAACGTCGATCCGACAGCCAAAACCGGCATCCTGTATCCGAGCGCGGACCTGGAGGGCGACGCGCAGGCGGTCGCCAAGGCGCTCGGCATCCCGGTGTCCCAGGTGAAGAAGTCGACCGGCGTCTCGGGTGTCGTCCTGGCCGTGGGAGCTGACTGGCGCAAGGACGAGGCGTACCCGGCGAAGGCCGCGGAGGAGAAGACCCCGGACTCCGCCAACCCGCTGAACGGCGCGAACGAGAAGGCGTGCATGAAGGTGAACCCGGGCTTCACCTTCTGACGTACGCGGACGGGGAAGGGCCCCGCCGCGGGGCGGGGCCCTTCCTTGTCCGTGAGGCTCTGCGCGTGAGCCACGCGCGTCCCGCTCCGGCCGTACGGCCCTATTCGTAAGGCTCTGCGCCTGCGACTGTCAGGCCGTCTGCTCCCGGACGGCCGGGCGGCGGCTGGCGATGACCTTCTTCGCCAGCGAGCGGGGGCTGGTCAGAAAGCCGTACCCCCACGACATGTGCATGGTGGCCAGGGCGACCGGGATCTGCGCCCGGGCCTTCAGCGACAGGCCCTTCCCGGCGGGCAGCGAACCGGCGACGATCGCCGCGGCGTAGCCGGCCGGAACGACGAACGCCCACGGGGTGACTGCGGCACCCACGACGACGCCCGCCGCTATCGCGCAGACCGCGGCCGGCGGGGCGAGGTAGCGCAGGTTGATCGAGCCGGAGTGGTAGCGGGCCACGACGTGGCGCCAGCGGCCGTACTCCTTGTACTGCTTGGAGAGGGCCCGGACGCTGGGCCGGGGACGGTACTGCACCTTCAGCTCCGGCGAGAACCAGATCAGGCCGCCCGCCTCGCGGATACGGAAGTTCAGCTCCCAGTCCTGGGCGCGGACGAACTCCACGTTGTAGCCCCCGGCACGCTCCAGCGCCTCGCGGCGGAAGACCCCCAGATACACGGTCTCGGCCGGGCCCGCCTTCCCACCGGTGTGGAAGGCCGCGTTGCCGACGCCGATCTTCGACGTCATCGCGGCGGCGACGGCGTCCTCCCAGGCGTTCTCACCCTCGGCGTGCATGATGCCGCCGACGTTCTGCGCGCCGGTCTCCTCCAGGAGCCGCACGGCGGTCGCGATGTAGTTCGGCGAGAGCATGCCGTGGCCGTCGACCCGTACCACGATCGGGTGATGTGATGCCTTGATCGCGGCGTTGAGCGCCGCGGGGGTGCGGCCGGTCGGGTTGGGGACCGTGTGGACGCGGGCGTCCTCCCGGACCAGCTCGGCAGCGATCTCGTCCGTACGGTCGTTCGAGGGGCCGAGGGCGATCACCACCTCCATCTCACCGGCGTACTCCTGCTCCAGGATGTGCCGGACCGAGTTCCTGAGATGGCGTTCCTCGTTGAGCACCGGCATGATCACGGAGACGGCGGGGTACTGCGCGGCAGACATGTGGTCCTCGGGGGTCCTCGGGGGCGCCGGGCTACCGGGGGATGTCGCACCCCAGGTGGCGGCGTGATTCGGCCGCCACGTTACCGCGAACGGGGGAAAGCGGCGCGCGCCGCCGGACCTCGTCCCGGTCCGCAGATCGTATGGGCCTACCGTGCGAAAGTCCTACTCGCACCGCGGAGGTGTCCCTCGTGCCCACGCCGCACCGATCGCCCCGTCCCCCGCACCCCCGC
>NZ_MAPV01000166.1 GCF_001700505.1 Streptomyces mutomycini | reverse complement strand
GAGCGACATGCCGTGGAAGGCATTGGTGAACGAGACGACGGACTCGCGGCCCTTGACCTTGCGGGCGAGCTTCAGCGCGGACTCGACGGCGTTCGTGCCGGTCGGGCCGGGGAACATCACCTTGTAGGGCAGGTCACGGGGACGCAGGATGACGTTCTCGAACGTCTCCAGGAAGGCCCGCTTGGCCGTCGTGGCCATGTCCAGGCCATGGGTGATGCCGTCGCGCTCGATGTAGTCGATCAGCGCGCGTTTCAGCACCGGGTTGTTGTGGCCGTAGTTGAGCGACCCGGCACCGGCGAAGAAGTCCAGGTACGAGTGGCCGTCCTCGTCCGTGAGCCGGGCGCCCTGCGCGCGGTCGAACACCGCGGGCCAGCTGCGGCAGTAGCTGCGTACCTCGGACTCGAGGCTCTCGAAGACACTCAGGGCGGGCGGGGTGATGGTCACAGCGAATCTCCTGCTCGAGGGGGGTGTGACGGGCGGCGGGTCAGGCGTGCCCAGGGGGATCCGCGTCCGGGCGGGGCGCGGAGGGGTACTGGAGGCCCTAGAACGGACCGATGCGGTACAGCACTTCCGGCAGGTGCGTTCCCTCGGGGAACAGAACGCCTTCGAAGAGCACCTCCTGCTCCAGCGGCACGTCGTGGCGCTGCGCGAAGGAGGTGAACAGCCGGTCGGAAGCGGTGTTGTCCGGAGTGATGGTCGTCTCGACCGAGGCCAGTCCCTGCTCGGAGGCGACGCGGGTGGTCAGAGCGTCCAGCAGCGTGGCCGCCAGTCCCTTGCCCCGGTGGGCCCGGTCCACGGCCACCTGCCAGACGACGAGCGTCTCGGGGCGGTCCGGACGGATGTACCCGGTTACGAAGGCGATGGGTGCGCCGTTCTCGTCGCGGGCGACCACGGAGGTCGCCGCGAAGTCACGGCACCACAGCAGGTAGCTGTACGAGGAGTTGAGGTCCAGGACCTCGGAGTCGCGGGCGATGCGCCAGATCGCGGCTCCGTCCTCCACTCGCGGGGTGTCGATTCTGAGGAATTCGCTTCGGGCACGTGCAAAATCTGCTGGTGCGGCGGTCATGCGAATTGAATTTACCCAGCAAAAATCAAAATTGCATCGTCGCGAGGGGTTGGGTGAGAGCGAGTGCTGTGTTATCACGCGGGCGCGGACCCCTCTCGATCGTCGGGGGAGTCCTGATGGTTTGTCCTGTATTTATGGGTCAAAACGGGCGCGATGTGGAGTCAGTCACATCCTTGTAACTCTCGTGACTCCTGTTCGGATTGTGTGGATCCGCTCGACAGGAACTGCCGCGTTTAGGCGCGTAGAACCGGGGAAGAAGAATGCGGGGAGCTGCTCCCGATAAAGCAGCTCCCCTTTTACGTCGATTAAATCGGCCAGGGTGGGGCCATAAGTAATTCAGCTGCTCGGCCAGGTTTCCGCGACGGCGTCGCGGGCAGCAGCGACATCGGTGTCCCTGCCCGCGCGGGCCAGTGCGGCGCCGAGGGCGGCCAGCGAGGACAGCACCGCGTCCCGCGTCGCGTCCACGCCGTAGTGATTGACCCGGATCATCTCCTTGGACAGCGCCCCGCCTCCCGCGATCAGCGGCAGTGACGGGTCGGCCGCCAGGGCGTCGGCCACCAGTTCCGCCGCGTCGACACCCACCGGGGTGCGCAGGGTCGTGGCGACAGGCGCCGCGTCCGCCGCGTCGAGGACGTACGGCTCGAGGCCGCCGCCGAGCGCCGTGGCACCCGCCCGGGCCGCCGCGGCGGCCGACGCGTGCCGCGCCATGACGGTGTCCAGGCCATCCGTCTCGATCCGCTCCAGGCAGGCGTCGAGCGCCAGCATCTCCAACTGTGCGGGAGCGTGCGGCAGCGCCCTGCGGCCCCCGTCGATCCAGCGGGCCTTCCAGTCCAGCAGCGAGAGGTACGACTGACGCGGGGCCTGCGGGTTGGCGGCCATCCGCTCCCACGCCCGCGGGCTCACCGACACCGCGGACACCCCGGCCGGGCCGCCCATGGCCTTCTGCGCGCCGATGACGCACAGGTCCACACCCCAGGCGTCCACCAGCAGCGGCTCCGCGCCCACCGACGCGACGGCGTCCACCATGAACAGCGCGCCGTGCGCCCGCACCACCTCGCCGATCTCCGCGACCGGGTTGGTGTTGCCGGTCGCCGCCTCGGCGTGCACCAGGGACACGAAGTCGATCTCGGGGTGCTCGGACAGCGCCCGTTCCACCTGCCCGGCGGTGACCGCGGAGTGGAAGGGGACCGCGAGGTCGACGACCTCGGCGCCGCAGTCACGCAGCCAGTTGCCGAAGGTCTGGCCGTACGGCCCGGTGACGATGTTCAGCGCGGTCGAGCCGGGCCGGGCGCCGCCCCGGATGCAGCCTTCGAGGGGCAGCAGCGCCTCGCCCTGCATGATGACGACGTCCTGCCCGGTGGCGAGGAGGGCGGCCACCCGCCGCTCGATCGCCGCGAAACGGGCGGCGGTGAGCGGGGCGAGGTCGAGGAACGGGTGCGTCACGGTGGTGCTCTCTTCGGGTCGGCCGGTGCGCGGTCAGCGCCTGCGTCGTCGAGGGTACCCAGCGCCTCCCGGACCCCCGGGCGGACCGCCTCGTACAGTGCTGCCCATGAGCGATCACGAGGCGGCGCCGGTGCTGCGGATCAAGGGACGGGTGCTCGTCGGACCCGACGAGGTCAGGGACGGACTCTGGGCGGTCGGCGGACGGATCACCTACGAGAGGCCGCCGGGCGCGGACGATGCCGTGACGCTCACGGGCTGGGTGCTGCCCGGCCTCGTCGACGCGCACTGCCACGTCGGGCTCGGCCACCAGGGGCCCGTCGACGCGGCGACCAGCGAGAAGCAGGCCCTCACCGACCGGGAGGCCGGCACCCTGCTCATCCGGGACGCCGGATCGCCCTCCGACACACGGTGGGTGGACGCGCGCGAGGACCTGCCGAAGATCATCAGGGCGGGGCGGCACATCGCCAGGACCCGTCGCTACATCCGCAACTTCGCCCACGAGATCGAGCCCGGCGACCTCGTCGCCTACGTCGCGCAGGAGGCGCGGCGCGGCGACGGCTGGGTGAAGCTGGTGGGCGACTGGATCGACCGGGACGCAGGGGACCTGTCCGCCTGCTGGCCGCGCGGTGAGGTCGAGGCCGCGATCGCCGAGGCGCACCGTCTCGGCGCCCGGGTCACCGCCCACTGCTTCGCCGAGGACGCGCTGCGGGACCTCGTGGAGGCCGGGATCGACTGCATCGAGCACGCGACCGGGCTGACCGAGGACACCATCCCGCTCTTCGCCGAGCGCGGCGTGGCGATCGTCCCGACCCTGGTCAACATCGCCACCTTCCCCGGCCTCGCTGCGGGCGGCGAAACCAGGTTCCCCCGCTGGTCCGCCCATATGCGGCGCCTCCACGCGAGCCGGTACGACACCGTGCGGGCGGCCTACGACGCGGGAATCCCGGTCTTCACCGGCACGGACGCGGGCGGGTCGCTGGCCCACGGGCTGATCGCGGAGGAGGTCGCCGAACTGGTGAAGGCCGGCATCCCGGCCCTCGACGCACTCTCCGCGACCACCTGGAGCGCGCGGCGGTGGCTCGGCAGGCCGGTGCTCGAGGAAGGGGCTCCGGCGGACCTGGTGATGTACGACGAGGACCCGAGGGCCGACGTACGGGTGCTGGCGTCCCCGCGGACGGTGGTGCTCAACGGGCGGGTGATGGGCTGATCACCGGTTGACCTCGGAAGGGCGCCTGTTGACCGGCGGCGCAAGCGCACCCAGGGCTGACCCGCACCTTCCGGGGAGATCGGTGTCCGCAGGGCGGAACACCGGTCTCCCCGCCCGGGGAGCCGTCAGCCGACGGTTCTCCGGGGCAGTCCCTGCACAGCCAGGTCGAGCGCCTGCAGGAACCGGTTGGTCGTCACACGGTCCCGTACGGCGATCCGCAGCCAGTCCGCTCCCAGCCCGGGGAACGTGTCGCCGCGCCGCGCCGCGAAGCCGCGCGAGCGCAGCAGATTCCGTACCTCGTCCGCCCGCTCCAGCCGCAGCAGCACGAACGGCCCCGCGGCAGGCTCCACCACCCGCACCTCGGTGAACTCCGCGAGCCCCGCCAGCAGATGCGCCCGGTCCACCGCGATACGGTCCGCCGCGTCCGCCGCCTCGACCAGCGCACGCGGCTCCATGCACGCCTCCGCCGCCGCCAGCGCGGGGGAGGACACCGGCCACAGCGGCTGTGCCTCCTGGAGCAGGGCGACCGTCGCCGGATCGGCCAGCACGTAACCGATCCGCAGCCCCGCGAGGCCCCAGGTCTTGGTCAGGCTGCGCAGCACGACGAGCCCGGGAACGTCCTGGCGCGCGCACAGTGCCTCGCGTTCGCCCGGAACGGAGTCCATGAACGCCTCGTCGACCACGAGCGTCCGCCCCGGCCGTGCCAGTTCCTCCAGCACGCCCGCGGGATGGAGCACGGACGTCGGGTTGGTCGGGTTGCCGACCACCACCAGGTCCGCGTCCTCCGGTACGGCCGCCGGATCCAGCCGGAAGCCGTCCTCCGGGCGCAGCAGCACCCGTCCTACCTCGTGCCCCGCCGCGCGCAGGGCCGCCTCCGGCTCCGTGAACTGCGGGTGCACGACGACCGGCCGCCGGGCGGGCAGTGCCCTCGCGATCAGCACGAACGCCTCGGCCGCGCCCGCCGTGAGGAGCACTCTCTCCTCGGGCAGCCCGTGCCGGCCGGCGACCGCCGTCCGCGCCGGCCGCCCGTCCGGATAGGCGGCCAGCGATCCCAGCGAGTCGGTTATCCGCTGCCGCAGCCAGTCGGGGGGTGTGCCGGTCCGTACGTTGACGGCGAGGTCGGTCAGGTCCAGGCCGCGTACTTCCGCGTCGCCGTGGTGCCGCAGATCGGGCCCGGCGCTCTCGATGTGCTTCGTGGGGGGCAGCATGGCAGCCATGGTGAACGGCTCGACGCCATTCGTCGATGCCGAGGTGACGCCCGAGGGCCACCGACGTGCCACCGCGCAGGTCGCCGAAGCCGACTTCCGCTTGGGAACCACCAGTTCACCGCCCTCCATGAGGGCCGCAGCCTCCGCGACCGAACCGGTCCCCACGGCCTCGCGCGGCGCCGTCGAGGGATGGGGCACAGTGACCCCCGCCAGCTCCCCGGCCGTATACGACCGCAGGGGCACCCCCAGGCGCGCCGCGGCGCCGGTGATTCCCGGCTCGTCCGCCCTGGTGTCGAGCGTCACCAGCTCGACCACGTCACCGGCCGCCCACCCGGCCTCCTCCAGCGTCCTGCGGATCAGCGCGAGCACCTCCTCGGCCGGGGCGCCGCGACGGGCACCGACACCGACGACCAGTTCGGCTCGGGTCATGGGAGACGGTCCTTTCGGGCAGGGGGCCGGGGGCGCCGGTAAGGCGGCCCTGAGGTGCGGGAAACCGGGTCAATCCGCTAGCAAGGGCGCATGGCGGTATTCGTCGCGCTCGGCGCGTTCCTGATGACCCTGGCGGGTGGCTGGGTCGCGCAACGCGTCAGCGACCGCCGTCACCTCGTGCTCGGCTTCGCCGGCGGACTGATGCTGGGCGTCGTCGGTCTCGATCTGCTGCCCGAGGCGGTGGACGCCGCGGGCGGTGTGGTCTTCGGTGTCCCGGCCGCCCTGCTGCTCTTCGTGGGCGGCTTCCTGACGGCCCATCTCGTCGAGCGTTCGCTGGCCGTACGCCAGGCGGCACACGGGGCGGGTGAGGAACGGGTGCCGCAGGTGGGGCTGACCGCGGCGGCCGCGATGGTGGGCCACAGCCTGATGGACGGCATCGCGCTCGGAGCCGCGTTCCAGATCGGCGGAGGAATGGGAGCCGCCGTCGCGCTCGCCGTCATCACCCACGACTTCGCCGACGGCTTCAACACGTACACGATCACCAGCCTCTACGGAAACGCCCGCCGCAAGGCCCTCCTGATGCTGTACGCGGACGCCCTGGCCCCGATCGTGGGCGCGGCGACCACCCTGCTGTTCACCCTTCCGGAGGAACTGCTCGGCTGCTATCTCGGCTTCTTCGGCGGGGCGCTCCTCTACCTCGCCGCAGCCGAGATCCTCCCCGAGGCGCACCACGACCACCCGGCCCACTCCACACTGCTGTGCACGGTCGCGGGCGTGGGCTTCATCTGGCTGGTGGTCGGCATCGCGGAGTGACCTCAAGGCCGGCACCGCCCCATGGAAGCGGCACGGCGTCATCCCCGGCACTGCTCCACGAAACGCCGGGCCACCCCGGGCGCCGCCGCCCAGTGCGTGTGCAGATAGCTCGCGTGCACGCCCCTCTGCACGA
The DNA here is from genome assembly GCF_001700505.1 of Streptomyces mutomycini. Taxonomy (GTDB): domain Bacteria; phylum Actinomycetota; class Actinomycetes; order Streptomycetales; family Streptomycetaceae; genus Streptomyces; species Streptomyces mutomycini. Next base: position 3,221 of record NZ_MAPV01000166.1, on the reverse strand, counting down.
AGCCCTCCACCCGCCGCTCCGGCTGGTGCAGCCCCCAGGCGGGCGTCTCACCGGCCCCGGGCTCCAGCACCGTCCGGTGGAACTCGTGTCCGCGCAGCCGGGTCCCGGCCACGGCCAGCACGCTGTCCGACACAGCCACCGCCTGCCGGTAGCCGAGAGTCAGCCGCTCGGACATCCGGGCCGAGGCGTCCAGCACCCCGCACATCGGCCGGCCGTCCAGCTCACGGGCCAGGTAGAGCAGGCCCGCGCACTCCGCCGCCACGGGGGCGCCGGAACGCGCCAGATCCGTGACCGCACGGCGCAGCGGCTCGTTCGCCGAGAGCTCCGGCGCGTACACCTCGGGGAAGCCGCCGCCGATGACGAGCCCCGCCGTGCCCGTGGGCAGCTTCTCGTCGTGCAGGGGGTCGAACACGACCACCTCGGCGCCCGCCGCCGTCAACAGCTCGGCGTGCTCCGCGTACGCGAAGGTGAACGCCGCGCCGCCCGCCACGGCCACCACCGGCCGGGTGCGCGGCGCAGGGTGCCGCTCCGGCTCCCACGCCTCGTCGGACAGGGCGGGCGCCGAACGGGCCAGCGCCAGCAGGGCGTCCAGGTCGCAGCCCTCGCGTACGCGGTCACCCATCGCCCGTACGGCGTCGAGGGCATCGGTCTGCCGCTCGGCCACCGGGACCAGACCCAGATGGCGCGAGGGCGTCGCGACCTGCGGCGCCCGCCGCAGCACCCCGAGCACCGGCAGCCCCGACTCGTCGAGTGCCTCTCGCAGCAGCGCCTCATGGCGGTCGGAGGCCACCTTGTTCAGGATCACCCCGCCGATCCGCACCTCCGGGTCCCAGGAGGCGAATCCGTGCACCAGGGCCGCGACCGAACGCGACTGCGAGGACGCGTCGACGACCAGTACGACGGGAGCCCGCAGCAGCTTGGACACCTGGGCGGTCGAGGCGAGTTCACCCTGCCCCGAGGCCCCGTCGTACAGCCCCATCACCCCCTCGACGACAGCCAGGTCGCAGCCGCTCGCACCGTGGGTGAACAGCGGGGCGATCAGACCGGGCCCGCACATGTACGCGTCGAGGTTGCGCCCGGGGCGGCCGGTGGCCAGTGCGTGGTAGCCGGGGTCTATGTAGTCGGGGCCCACCTTGTGCGGGGACACCGCCAGGCCACGCGCCGCGAAGGCCGCCATCAGGCCCGTGGCGACCGTGGTCTTGCCGCTGCCCGAGGCGGGTGCGGCGATGACCAGACGAGGAACACTCACCACTCGATGCCTCTCTGGCCCTTCTGGCCGGCGTCCATCGGGTGCTTGACCTTCGACATGTCGGTCACCAGGTCGGCGGCCTCGATCAGCTTCTGCGGAGCGTTCCGCCCCGTGATCACCACGTGCTGCGTACCGGGACGGTTCCGCATGACCTCGACGACCTCGTCGGTGTCGATCCAGCCCCAGTGCATCGGATAGGCGAACTCGTCGAGCACGTACAGCTTGTACGTCTCGGCGGCCAGGTCGCGCTTGACCTGCTCCCAGCCCTCGCGGGCCTTCTCCTCGTTGTCCAGCTGGTTGTCCCTCTGGACCCACGACCACCCCTCGCCCATCTTGTGCCAGTCGACGCTGCCGCCCTCGCCGCTCGCGCCGAGCACCTTCAGCGCGTTCTCCTCGCCGACCTTCCACTTCGCCGACTTCACGAACTGGAACACCCCGATCGGCCAGCCCTGGTTCCAGGCCCGCAGCGCCAGCCCGAAGGCAGCCGTCGACTTGCCCTTGCCGACGCCCGTGTGGACGAACAGCAGCGGACGGTTGCGCCGCTGACGTGTCGTCAGTCCGTCGTCCGGTACCGATACCGGCTGTCCCTGTGGCATTACGCGGCCCTCCCGGCAGCAGTGAAGTCCTTGACCAGCCCGGCGATCGAGTCGGCGCGCAGCTCGTCGAGCGTGACCGCGCCGCCTCCCAGATCCCGGGCGAGCTGTGCGGCGAGACCGAGGCGCACGAACCCCGATTCGCAGTCCACGACGACGGACGCGGTGCCCTCGGAGGCGTGCAGCCGCCCCGCCCGCGCCGCCAGCGCCAACGGGTCGACGCCGCCGGTCGCCCGGCCGTCCGTCACCACGACGAGCAGCGGCCGCCGCGACGGATCACGCAGCCGCTCCACCCGCAGTACGTCGTGCGCCCTGAGCAGCCCGGCCGCCAGCGGGGTGCGCCCGCCGGTCGGCAGCGACTCCAGCCGCGCGGCCGCCGCGTCCACCGACGAGGTCGGCGGCAGCGCCACCTCGGCGTCCTTGCCCCGGAAGGTGACCAGACCGACCTTGTCCCGACGCTGGTAGGCGTCCAGCAGCAGCGACATCACCGCCCCCTTCACGGCGCTCATCCGCTGCCGGGCGGCCATCGACCCGGAGGCGTCCACGACGAACAGCACGAGGTTGCCCTCGCGCCCCTCCCGCGTCGCCTGCCGCAGATCGTCACGCCGTACGACGAGGCCCCGCCCCGACCGTCCGCGCGCCCGCTGGTGCGGTGCCGCCGCCTGTACGGTCGCCGCCAGGTGCAGCTTCGTCAGCGCCCCCTCGGGCCGCCGCGACCCGGTGGTCCTGCCGTGCTCGGTACGCGCCCGGGACCGCCGTCCCGCCGCGCCCTCGCCCAGACCGGGCACGCTGAGCATCTTCGTACGGAACGGCTCACCGGCCCGCGCGGGCCGCTGTTCGCCGGCACCGCCGCCCGGCACGGGCGCGTCGCCGCTGCCCGCCTCGTCACGGCCGGGCGCGTCGGGACCGCCGTCGTCGTGACCGCCCGTGTCCGTGCCGCCGTCGTCGTGACCACCCGCGTCCGTGCCGCCGTCGTCGTGGCCGCCCGTGTCCGTGCCGCCGTCGTCGGGGCCGCCGCCCTGCGGAGGCACCCCGCCGCCGGGCCCGTCGGGGTCCGGGTCGTCGTCGCCCCCGCTCTCGTCCTCCGCCGCGTCCTTCAGGGTCTCGTCCAGCTTGTCCTCGTCCAGCCCGGGCGCGTCGAACGGATTGCGCCTGCGCCGGTGGGGGAGTGCCAGGAGCGCGGCCTGCCGCACGTCGTCCTCGACGACCTCCTCGCGCCCCGCCCACGCCGCGAGCGCCGTCGCGGTCCGGGCCATGACGATGTCGGCACGCATCCCGTCGACCTCGAACGCCGCGCAGGTCGCCGCGCGCGCCCTGCTGCCCCGTGTGGTGCTCGGTGACGGCGTGCTGCGGCAGATCGCGGCGACCTGCGCGGCGTT
>NZ_MAPV01000165.1 GCF_001700505.1 Streptomyces mutomycini | reverse complement strand
GGTGCCCTTTTCCGGCGGCGGCGCATCAGAGTCCCGTCAAAACGGTCCCCGCGTCCGACCCTGACCCCATATGCCGGAAATTCTCGGGGTAACTTCGACACAGGCTCCCGTATCTGCGGGGTCCTGTTCAGAGAAGACGATGGGGCCATGGCACGCGGCAAGCTTCGGATCTACCTGGGTGCGGCACCCGGCGTCGGCAAGACGCACGCGATGCTGTCCGAGGCCCACCGCCGGGTGGAACGCGGCACGGACTGCGTCGTCGCCTTCGTGGAGCACCACGGCCGGCCGCGCACCGAGGTGCTGCTGCACGGCCTGGAACAGATCCGCCGCCGCGACATCGAATACCGCTCGGGCGTCTTCGCGGAGATGGACGTCGACGCGGTCCTGGAACGGGCGCCGGCCGTCGCGCTCGTGGACGAACTCGCGCACACCAACGTGCCCGGCTCACGCAACGCCAAGCGCTGGCAGGACGTCGAGGAACTCCTCAAGGCCGGTATCGACGTGGTGTCCACCGTCAACATCCAGCACCTGGAGTCCCTCGGCGACGTGGTGGAGTCGATAACCGGGGTGCGACAGCAGGAGACCATCCCCGACGAGGTCGCCCGCCGCGCCGACCAGATCGAGCTCGTCGACATGTCGCCACAGGCGCTGCGCCGCCGCATGGCCCACGGCAACATCTACCAGTCCGACAAGGTCGACGCGGCCCTGTCCAACTACTTCCGCCCCGGCAACCTCACCGCCCTGCGCGAACTCGCGCTCCTCTGGGTCGCCGACCGGGTCGACGAATACCTCCAGCAGTACCGCGGCGAACACGACATCAGCGCCCCCTGGCAGGCCCGCGAGCGCATCGTCGTCGGGCTGACCGGCGGCCCCGAGGGCCGCACGCTCATCCGCCGCGCCTCCCGGATGGCGGCGAAGGGCTCGGGCAGCGAGATCCTCGCGGTGTACATCGCGCGCAGCGACGGACTGACCTCGGCCTCGCCCAAGGAGCTCGCGGTCCAGCGCACCCTCGTGGAGGATCTCGGGGGCACCTTCCACCACGTCATCGGCGACGACATACCCTCCGCGCTCCTCGCGTTCGCCCGGGGTGTCAACGCCACCCAGATCGTCCTCGGGTCCAGCCGCCGCAAGACCTGGCAGTACATCTACGGCCCGGGAGTGGGCGCCACCGTCGCCCGCGAGTCCGGCCCCGACCTCGACGTCCACATCGTCACGCACGAGGAGGTCGCCAAGGGGCGCGGGCTGCCCATCGCCCGGGGAGCCCGGCTCAGCCGCACCCGGATCATCTCGGGCTGGCTCGCCGGCGTCGGCGGACCCGCGCTCCTGACCCTGCTCCTGCACGGCATGGAGAACGGGCCGGGGCTCGCCAACGACGTCCTGCTCTTCCTCTTCCTGACCGTCGCCGCCGCCCTCCTCGGGGGCCTGGCCCCCGCGCTCGCGTCGGCTGCGGTGGGCTCCCTGCTCCTGAACTACTGGTTCACCCCGCCGACCCACACCCTGACCGTGCAGGACCCGGAGAACTTCGTCGCCATCGTGATCTTCTTCGCGGTGGCGGTCGCGGTGGCCTCCGTCGTCGACCTGGCGGCCCGCCGTACCCACCAGGCGGCCAGGCTGCGCGCCGAGTCGGAGATCCTCTCCACCCTCGCCGGGAGCGTCCTGCGGGGCGAGACCGCCCTGGACGCCCTGCTGGACCGGGTGCGCGAGACCTTCGCCATGGAGTCCGTCGCCCTCCTGGAGCGGCAGAGCGACGTCGAACCCTGGACCTGCGCCGGATCCGTCGGGCCCGCCCCGGTGGCCCGGCCCGACGACGCGGACGTGGACATGCCCGTCGGTGACCACATGGCGCTGGCGCTCTCGGGCCGCGTGCTGCCCGCGGAGGACCGCAGGGTCCTCGGCGCCTTCGCCGCACAGGCCGCGGTGGTGCTCGACCGGCAGCGCCTGGTGGGGGAGGCGGAGGCGGCCAGACGGCTCGCCGAGGGCAACCGCATCAGGACCGCGCTGCTCGCCGCCGTCAGCCACGACCTGCGCACCCCGCTGGCCGCCATCAAGGCCGCCGTGAGCTCCCTGCGCTCCGACGACGTCTCCTGGTCCGACGCGGACGAGGCGGAGCTCCTCGCGGCCATCGAGGACGGCGCCGACCGCCTGGACCACCTGGTCGGCAATCTGCTCGACATGTCCCGCCTGCAGACCGGTACGGTCACCCCGCTGATCCGCGAGCTCGACCTGGACGAGGTGGTCCCGATGGCGCTCGGCGGCGTACCCGAGGGCAGCGTCGACCTGGACATCCCCGAGACGCTCCCCATGGTCGCCGTGGACCCGGGGCTCCTGGAGCGGGCCGTGGCCAACATCGTCGAGAACGCCGTCAAGTACAGCCCCGGCAGGGACCGCGTCACCGTCGCCGCCAGCTCCTTGGGCGAACGCGTCGAGCTGCGGGTGGCCGACCGGGGCCGCGGAGTCCCCGACGAGGCCAAGGAACGCATATTCGAGCCCTTCCAGCGGTACGGTGACGCCCCGCGCGGCGCAGGAGTCGGCCTGGGGCTCGCCGTGGCCCGCGGATTCGTGGAGTCCATGGGCGGCACGCTGGACGCCGAGGACACCCCCGGCGGCGGGCTCACCATGGTCCTCACCCTCACCGCCGCACCGGGCCAGGTCCGGGCGGGCCCGGTGTCGCCGGCGCACATCACCTCATGAGGCAGCAGGGGCCCGTCCCCACCCCGTACACGTATTCCGGAAAGGCAGGTCCGCGATGACCCGGGTCCTCGTGGTCGACGACGAGCCGCAGATCGTGCGTGCCCTCGTGATCAACCTGAAGGCACGCAGGTACGAGGTGGACGCGGCGCCCGACGGGGCGACCGCCCTGCAGCTCGCGGCGGCACGACACCCCGACGTCGTCGTGCTCGACCTCGGGCTGCCGGACATGGACGGCGTCGAAGTGATCAAGGGCCTGCGCGGGTGGACCCGGGTGCCGATCCTCGTCCTCTCCGCCCGCCACACCTCCGACGAGAAGGTCGAGGCTTTGGACGCGGGGGCCGACGACTACGTCACCAAGCCGTTCGGCATGGACGAGCTGCTGGCCCGGCTGCGTGCCGCCGTGCGCCGGGCGGAACCCGTCGGCCAGGACGGCGGAGAGGGCTCGGTGATCGTCGAGACCGAGGGCTTCACGGTGGACCTCGCGGCCAAGAAGGTCCACCGGGAGGGCCGCGACGTGCGGCTTACACCGACCGAGTGGCACCTGCTGGAGGTCCTCGTCCGCAACGCCGGCCGTCTCGTCAGCCAGAAGCAGCTGCTCCAGGAGGTCTGGGGGCCCTCGTACGGCACGGAGACCAACTACCTGCGGGTCTACATGGCGCAGCTGCGGCGCAAGCTGGAGACCGATCCCTCGCACCCCAGACACTTCGTGACCGAGCCGGGCATGGGCTACCGCTTCGAGCGGGGACGGCCCGACCCGGAGTGACCCGGCCTGTCACCGGTCTGTCAGCGGCTCACTCGTCCGGGTGAGGTCCGTGCGGGCCAGCCCGTATCACGGGAGACCGGTACCCTTCGGGTATGAGCGCTGTTCCCCGATCCGAGAAGGCAGGCAGGGCGGAGAGGCCGTCCGGCCGCTTCCGTCGCATGCTCGACCGCCTGTCCAGCTCCCAGGAGGACCTCGAGTCCGAGGAACTCCGGGAGGACTCGCACGCGTCGGGGTGCACGCGCATCTCCGAGTGCACGGACCGCCAGATCGTCAAGGTCACTGGTACCTTGCGGACGGTCACCCTGCGGCCGCGGGCCGGAGTGCCCGCCCTGGAGGCGGAGCTCTTCGACGGCACCGCGCCGCTCGACGTGGTCTGGCTGGGACGGCGTTCCATCGTCGGCATCGAGCCGGGCCGCAAGCTCATCGCGTCGGGCCGCGTGGCCATGAGCCACGGGCGCCGGGTGCTGTTCAACCCCAAATACGAACTCCGACCACTCGGCAAGGAGTAGCCGGTGACGTCTCTCGACAAGCCGACGTCCGACACGGACCAGCCCCACCGCACCGACCAGCAGGACGCCGACGCGAAGGCGGTCACGGAAGCCGCGCTCTTCGAGGCGTTCGGCGGCGTGCGCGGCATGGTGGAGACAGTCCTGCCAGGGCTGCTCTTCGTCACGATCTTCACCGTCAACAAGGACCTGAAGGCCTCGGCCATCGCCGCTCTGGCGGTCTCCCTGGTCCTCGTCGTCGTACGGCTGATCCGCAAGGACACCGTCAAGCACGCCTTCAGCGGCGTCTTCGGCGTGGGCTTCGGTGTGGTCTTCGCGATGATGACCGGCAACGCTAAGGACTTCTACCTGCCGGGCATGATCTACACCCTCGGCCTGGCGCTCGCCTACATCGTGACGACCGTCGCGGGTGTGCCGCTGATCGGCCTCATCCTCGGCCCGGTCTTCAAGGAGAACCTCTCCTGGCGCACCAGGAACCCCGGCCGCAAGAAGGCTTACGCCAAGGCCAGTTACGCCTGGGGGCTCATCCTCCTCGCCAAGTGCGCGATCCTCTTCCCGCTGTACTGGTGGGCCGACACCACTCAGCTCGGCTGGGTACTGGTCGCGCTCAAGATCCCGCCGTTCCTGCTCGCGGTGTATCTGACCTGGGTCTTCCTCGCCAAGGCGCCGCCGCCCATCGACGTCTTCGCCGAGATGGAGGCGGAGGAGCAGGCCGAGAAGGCCCGCAAGGCGGAGCAGGGCGCCCGGGCGGCGGAGGCCCGCAACTCCGAGTTCTGACACACGACGACGCGTACGCGTGGGGCCCCGGACCGTGTCACGGTCCGGGGCCCCACGCGCATCGTGGACGCTCAGTCCTCGGACAGCTCCCGGCGGACCGAAAGCAGGTCCTCCAACTGCTCCTCGCGCGCCTGGGCGGCCACGAACAGCAGCTCGTCACCGGGCTCCAGGGTCTCCTCGGTGCTCGGCGTCAGCACCCGCGTGCCGCGGATGATCGTGACGAGCGAGGTGTCCTCCGGCCAGTCCACATCGCCCACCCTGATGCCGGCCAGCGCCGACTCCGGGGGCAGCGTCAGCTCGACCAGGTTGGCGTCGCCGTGGCTGAAGCGCAGCAGCCGGACCAGATCGCCGACACTCACCGCCTCCTCGACCAGGGCGGACATCAGACGCGGGGTGGAGACCGCGACGTCGACGCCCCAGGACTCGTTGAACAGCCACTCGTTCTTCGGGTTGTTCACCCGCGCGACGACCCTCGGAACGCCGTACTCGGTCTTCGCCAGCAGCGACACGACCAGGTTGACCTTGTCGTCACCCGTCGAGGCGATCACGACGTTGCACCGCTGGAGCGCCGCCTCGTCGAGCGAAGTGATCTCGCAGGCGTCCGCGAGAAGCCACTCGGCCATCGGGACCCGCTCCACCGAGATGGCGGTCGGCGCCTTGTCGATCAGCAGCACCTCGTGCCCGTTCTCCAGGAGCTCGGCCGCGATGGAACGGCCCACCGCACCGGCCCCGGCAATCGCGACGCGCATCACTGACCGCCCTCCTCGGGACCTTCGGCGAAGGCCTCCTCGACCTTCGCGATCTCATCCGTACGCATCATCACGTGGACGAGGTCACCCTCCTGCAGAACCGTCTGCGAGGTGGGCAGTATGGCCTCACCCAGGCGGGTGAGGAAGGCGACGCGGACGCCGGTCTCCTCCTGCAGAGTGCTGATCTTGTGCCCGATCCAGGACGGCGTCGTGTGCACCTCGGCGAGCTGCACACCACCGCTCGGGTCGCGCCACAGCGGCTCCGCGCCCGACGGCAGCAGCCGCCTCAGCATCTGGTCCGCGGTCCAGCGGACCGTCGCGACGGTGGGGATGCCGAGGCGCTGATAGACCTCGGCGCGCTTCGGGTCGTAGATGCGCGCGGCGACGTTCTCGATGCCGAACATCTCGCGCGCCACCCGGGCGGCGATGATGTTGGAGTTGTCGCCGCTGCTGACGGCCGCGAACGCTCCGGCCTCCTCGATCCCCGCCTCACGCAGGGTGTCCTGGTCGAAGCCGACACCGCTGACCCGCCTGCCGCCGAAACCGGAACCGAGGCGTCGGAACGCCGTGGGGTCCTGGTCGATCACGGCGACCGTGTGCCCCTGCTGCTCCAGGGTCTGCGCGAGAGCGGCTCCGACGCGCCCGCAGCCCATGATGACGATGTGCACCTTGCGCCTACCTCGCCGTCCTGGTCGTCCGGATGACCTGCGAAAACACCCTGCTCACACTTCTCTCTCAGCTTGCGGGGCAAACAATGGGGCAACCACCTTCGGCGTTGCCCGTGGATGAGCTTATGCGGCGGCACCCGCACCGCCTCATCCGAGTGTGCGTACCCCGAGGGCCGGGGAGCAAAAGAGGAAGCGGCCGGCGGGCACGAGGGAGCCGGGGGAGGCATCCCGCCCTCCCGTACCGCAAGGATTTCGTTAAGGATTCCATGGACTTTTCCGGTGAGGGCGGGTAATTATGAAGGTTTTCCGGGGCCGGAGGGGGTGGTGCCTCGGTGGCGTGTCCCGGCAGCGCTTACGATCCTGACCGTGTCCAAACTGACCGACGTGCCCAAACGGATCCTGATCGGCCGGGCGCTGCGCAGCGACAAGCTGGGGGAAACACTCCTCCCCAAGCGCATCGCGCTCCCCGTCTTCGCATCCGACCCGCTGTCCTCCGTTGCGTACGCACCCGGGGAAGTCCTCCTCGTGCTGTCCATCGCGGGCGTGTCGGCGTACCACTTCAGCCCGTGGATCGCGCTCGCGGTCGTGGTCCTGATGTTCACCGTCGTCGCCTCGTACCGGCAGAACGTGCGCGCCTACCCGAGCGGCGGCGGCGACTACGAGGTCGCCAACACCAACCTCGGGCCGAAGGCCGGTCTGACCGTCGCCAGCGCCCTCCTCGTCGACTACGTCCTCACCGTCGCCGTGTCGATCTCCTCGGGTGTGGAGAACCTCGGCTCCGCGATCCCCTTCGTCGTCGAGCACAAGACGTTCTGCGCCATCGGGGCCATCGTGCTCCTGACGCTGATGAACCTGCGCGGCGTCAAGGAGTCCGGAAAGCTCTTCGCCATCCCGACCTACCTGTTCGTGGCCGGGGTCTTCCTCATGATCCTCTGGGGCGCCTACCGGGGGCTGGTCCTCGGCGACACCATGCACGCGCCCACCTCCGACTACGAGATCAAGCCCGAGCACCAGGGGCTCGCCGGGTTCGCGCTCGTCTTCCTGCTCCTGCGCGCGTTCTCCTCCGGCTGCGCGGCCCTCACGGGCGTCGAGGCGATCAGCAACGGCGTCCCCGCCTTCCGCAAGCCGAAGAGCAGGAACGCCGCGACCACCCTCGCGGCCATGGGCCTCCTGGCCGTCACCATGTTCTGCGGCATCATCGGCCTCGCCATGGCGACCGACGTGAAGATGGCGGAGAACCCGGCGAAGGACCTGATCCACAACGGTGCGGCGGTCGGCGCGAGCTTCGTCCAGGACCCGGTGATCTCCCAGGTCGCCGCGGCGGTCTTCGGCGAGGGCACGTTCCTCTTCGTCTTCCTGGCGGCGGCCACCGCGCTCGTGCTCTTCCTCGCCGCGAACACCGCGTACAACGGCTTCCCGCTGCTCGGCTCCATCCTCGCGCAGGACCGTTACCTGCCCCGTCAGCTGCACACCCGCGGCGACCGGCTGGCCTTCTCCAACGGCATCGTGCTGCTGGCCGGGGCCGCGATCCTGCTCGTCTGGATCTACGGCGCGGACTCGACCCGGCTCATCCAGCTCTACATCGTCGGCGTGTTCGTCTCCTTCACGCTCAGCCAGACGGGCATGGTGCGGCACTGGAACCGCCACCTCCGCACGGAGAAGGACCCCGCCGCGCGGCGGCACATGATCCGCTCCCGGGCGATCAACACCTTCGGCGCGTTCTTCACCGGCCTGGTCCTCGTCGTCGTACTGGCCACGAAATTCACCCACGGTGCCTGGGTCGCGCTGCTGGGCATGGTCATCTTCTTCGGCACGATGACCGCGATCCGCAGGCACTACGACCGCGTAGCCGAGGAGATCGCCGCCCCGGAGACCCGGCCCGACGACAGCATCCGCCCCTCGCGCGTCCACTCGATCGTCCTGGTCTCCAAGCTCCACCGGCCCACGCTGCGCGCCCTCGCGTACGCCAAGCTGGTGCGCTCCGACCAGCTGGAGGCCCTCTCCATCAGCGTCGACCACGCCGAGACGAAGGCGCTCAAGGAGGACTGGGAGCGGCGCGGCATCGACATCCCGCTGAAGATCCTCGACTCGCCGTACCGCGAGGTGACCCGCCCGGTCATCGACTACGTGAAGAGCCTGCGCAAGGACCGCCCGCGCGACGTGATCAGCGTCTACATCCCGGAGTACGTGGTCGGTCACTGGTACGAGCACCTGCTGCACAACCAGAGCGCTCTGCGGCTGAAGGGCCGGCTCCTGTTCACGCCGGGCGTGATGGTGACCTCGGTGCCGTACCAGCTGGAGTCCTCCGAGGTGGCGAAGGTGCGGGCCAGGAGGCGTGCGGACTGGAACGCTCCGGGCTCGGTCCGCCGCGGCCCCGTGGAGCGACGGCACCCCAAGGAACCCACCCACAAGGGCTGACTCCGCGCTCCGCCTGTGGTGAGCGGCCGGCTTCAGCCCGCGTAGACTGGTGGGCTGTTGTCCGGCCGTTTCCGCTTTTCCTGATCTCTGGAGCCACCCCCTCATGCAGAACGAATCCACGTCGTCGCAGCTCGGGGAGGATCAGACGGGGGAGTCCCTGATCGGTCGGGAGTACGAGGTCGAGGTCGGCCCCGTCGCCCACGGCGGGCACTGCATCGCCCGTACCTCGGAGGGCCAGGTGCTCTTCGTGCGCCACACCCTCCCCGGCGAGAAGGTCGTCGCCCGGGTCACCGAGGGCGAGACCGGCTCGCGCTTCCTGCGCGCCGACGCGGTCACGGTCATCGAGGCGTCCAAGGACCGCGTCGAGGCGCCCTGCCCGTACGCCGGCCCCGGCAAGTGCGGCGGCTGCGACTGGCAGCACGCCAAGCCGGGCGCACAGCGCCGCCTCAAGGGCGAGGTCATCGCCGAGCAGCTCCAGCGCCTCGCGGGCCTCACGCCCGAGGAGGCCAACTGGGACGGCACGGTCATGCCGGCCGAGGGCGACAAGCTCCCGCCGGGCGAGGTCCCGGCCTGGCGCACCCGCGTCCAGTACGCCGTCGACCAGGACGGGCTGGTCGGACTGCGCAAGCACCGCTCGCACGAGGTCCAGCCGATCGACCACTGCATGATCGCCGCACCCGGCGTCTCCGAACTCGGCATCGAGAAGCAGGACTGGCCGCAGATGGCCACGGTGGAGGCCATCGCCGCCACCGGCTCCCACGACCGCCAGGTCATCCTTACCCCGCGCGAGGGCGGCCGGCTCCCGCTGGTCGAGCTGGACAAGCCGGTCTCCGTACTCCGCGTCGAGGAGAAGGACGGCGGCGTCCACCGCGTCCACGGCCGCGCCTTCGTCCGCGAGCGCGCCGACGACCGTACGTACCGCGTGGGCTCGGGCGGCTTCTGGCAGGTGCACCCCCAGGCGGCGGACACGCTGGTCCGCGCGGTCATGCAGGGCCTGCTGCCCCGCAAGAACGACATGGCGCTCGATCTCTACTGCGGCGTAGGCCTGTTCGCGGGCGCCATCGGCCAGCGGATCGGCGAGAAGGGCGCGGTGCTCGGCATCGAGTCCGGCAAGCGCGCGGTCGAGGACGCCCGGCACAACCTCAAGGACCTGGACCGGGTCCGCATCGAGCACGGCAAGGTCGACCAGGTCCTGCCGCGTACGGGCATCACCGAGTGCGACCTGATCGTCCTGGACCCGCCGCGCGCGGGCGCGGGCAAGGGGACGGTCAAGCAGCTGGCCGCGCTGGGAGCGCGCCGCATCGCGTACGTGGCGTGCGACCCGGCCGCGCTGGCGCGGGACATCGCGTACTTCCGCGAGGGCGGGTACCGGGTGCGGACGCTGCGGGCGTTCGACCTGTTCCCGATGACCCACCATGTCGAGTGCGTCGCGATCCTTGAGCCTGCCGGAAAGGGTGTCTGACCTGCGGTTTCGCCGAGTGTGCGTTATGTGCGCTGTGGGCGTTACGGGCGATATCTTGACGCATATTCGACGCACGTTGGGCCCTTCTGACGCACGTTTGACGCACGTTCTGATGAGGTGCCAGATGCCCGTTTCTGCAGGTGACGGTGTGTCGAGTGCGGCTTGAGGGGGCTCCCTCTTTACCGCCTCTTGGTGAACCGGTGCTCGATATTGCCTGATTTAAGGCTCAGTAGGAACGGGTTCCGTAAGGGCTCCAGTGGCCGAGGAAAGGCTTGAGGTCGTCGCCGCTGGGCTTGGGTGGGGTGGGCAGCTTCGGCGCTGCGGCGGACTCGGTGAGGTGCTGGAGCCGGGCGTCCGTGAAGGCGAGCCACGCCTCGATCTCTGTTCTTTCCTGTCCGGGTGGCAGCGATGTGGCGTGGTCGCGTACTGCTGTGACGTATTCGGTCAGGCGCTTGGTCTGGTGCCAGGCGTCTGCTTGTTCTTCGAGGTGCTTGACGCGATAGGCGTAGGCGTATGCGGTGCGCGCTTCCTCCATGGCGGTTTCCCAGTGCCTCTGCTGGGCTTCCCTGGCTTGCTGGTCTGCAAGGCGTTTGTGTTCTGCGGCTTTGCCGCGGAGGTCGACTTCTTGTGCGATTTCGGCGAGTTGGTCTTCCAGTGGCCTGTCGGGGACATCGGCCCATTCGCTCGCACGGTGCGGGCTGCCGCCGCGGAGGATGAAGCGCAGGCGGTTTGAGGGGGTGTAGTCGAAGCGGGCGATGCGCATCCATGAGTGCTTCTTGGCGTCGGCGAGTTCCTTGTCGGTGGGGATGTGTTCGCTGCGGTCCTGTTCTTGAAGGACGAGGAATCCGACGCTTTCGCCTTGGGCGGTGATGGTGAAGTGCGGTGGTGCGCTGCGGCGACGGTGGGGTGGGGGAGCGCCTTGCGTGGTCCCGAGTGCTGCCTTATGGCCTTGTGATTCGGTGGCAATGATGAGGGCCTGAATGATGCGCAGGGCTCGGCCTTGGATGGATTTGGTGAGCCCCATGGGCTGTGGCCGTTGTCGGAGGGCGGCCACGAGGGAGTGGGGTTTGGTGAGTCTGGCCGGAACGGGGAGCGGGGTGAGTTCGGCGAGCCGCCAGGCGGGGATGTCGGCGAGTTTGATTTCGTAGCCGCGATGGGTGCGGTATGCGTAGAGCTCTTGTGTGCGCGGGATCTTGCCGGACTTGCGGGCGGTGTTCACCCGTGATGTCCAATTCACTGCGTGTGGGCCGGGTTCGATGGGCTTGATGAGGCAGCCGTCGTTCGCGGCCAGTTCTTGGAGGAGTTGGTCTGTGTAGTTCGTACGGCCCTGGGTGCGGTCTTGGGGCGTGGCGGTGACGGTTTGCGGCTGGGCTGCGCGGGTGGTGCAGCGTTCTGCTCGACGGGGCAGATGCCGTGGTCGGTGAGATGCTGCCGCCCTTTGTCGGTGAGCTGGGCGCTCCAATGTCTGCGGCGTTTGGTGATTCTGATGAGTCCGCGACTCTGCAGTGCCTGAGCGCTGACCTTGAAAGTGCTGTCCGGCCAGACCCCGTCGGGACACCCCTGGCCCACCCAGTCGAGCACGGTCTGCCGCCGCTCGTTGAGGGGCTGGTGCATGTGGACCTCTCGCGGTTCCCGGGTGTGTTGCCCCGGAGACAATGCCCTTAACTTCCGCGGCCATTCCGATCGTTTAACGGAGGATCTTCGTTCGAATGAGACGTGCCGCACGGGCTGTTTACAGGGAGAACAGCTCTTCCTGGTAGTGCTCGACGATGCTGCGGCGCGGATAGAACAGGCCGAGTTGCATGAACGTTTTGGGTCGCTTGGCCAGGTTGCCGACGAAGCAGTGCACGACGTGGTCCGGTGTGAACACCCGGCTGAACCAGCGCTCCCGCAGCTTCTCCACCACACCCTGTTGCCCGTACTGGCGCAGGTACTTGCGGTACGACTCGCCGGCTTCCCAGTCTCTGCGGGCCACGTCGTGGTGGCCAGTGCAGTCGGTGTCGTCGCAGCGGAAGCGGTAGCGAAACTCCAGTGGCACCCGCTCCAGTTGGTGCAGGTCCTGGTTGAGGTTCGCGGAGCCGTTCTTTCAGTTCAGCGGGACGGCTGGTGTGTTCATGGGCCATCCGGATGGTGTGGACGCCGCTGCGCGTCCAATGCCGGTCGCGATCCTCGTCGTCAGCCTTGCGGGTTGGGCCGTAGTGGTGTGGTCCGTCGGCCGATGTAGGGGATGCACCACCTTCCGGAGCCGTGCAGGACTACTTGCCGATAGGCAACCCCCGCGATGAGCGTCACCCCCGGCTACTACCTGGCCCTCCTCGGACTCGCGGCCGCGCTCTCTGCTGCAAACGGCTCGCCCCTGCTGATGCATGGCGGGGTGAGTTCTCGCGCCCGGACCTTTCGGGTATTTCACGGCTGTTTCGTGTCGCTATCGGCGGGCGGGCGGGGAAGGACGGGGTGTCCGAAGAGTAGGTCGTACCCGGGAGGCAGCTGGAGCAGCAGTCGCTGGGTGAGGTCCTCGCCTGCGGCATCGGCCGCTACGCTCAGGACCGCGCCGACGTCCCACGAGGCTGTCTGCTCGGTCGCCCCCTCGATCCACGCCGCAGTGGCGCGGACGAATCTCTCGGGAGAGAGTGGTTCGGCCGCCTGCAGGGGGTTCAGCAGGATGAGTGCGAACGTGTCGGGCAGTTTCGCGGCCAGTTCGGAGCGGTCTTTGCCCACCAGGTGGGCGCCCAGTAGTGCGAGAACTGTGCGCGCTGCTCGTTCCGCTTCATGGGGCGAGCGATAGCTGCCGCGTTCTTGGACGGCGTCCAGAAATGCCGGCCAGCTCAGGTGTGTCACCGTTTAGCCTCCCGTCGTGTACGGAGGAAGGCGGAGGGCGGACGGTGGGAGGGGGAGAGTGGCCCGTCCTCCGCCGTTGTGTGGCCGGTACTTGCCCGGCTCAGCTCTCGATCTGAGTGTGGGCGGACTGTCCGCTTCCGATGCTGATCTTGTGGGGCTTCGCGCGCTGCGCGATCGGGATGCGCAGGGTCAGCACGCCTGTCTCGTAGTCGGCCTGGATGTTTTCCGTGTCCAGGGTGTCAGCCAGGACAATCTGCCGGGAGAAGATGCCAAGCGGCCGCTCGGAAAGCTCCATCTGGACATCCTCGGCCTTCTGTGGAGGTCGGCGTTCCGCCCTGACGGTCAGCATGTTCCGTTCGACGTCGATGTCGATCGCGTCCCTGGGAACACCGGGCAGATCGAAGGCCACAACGTATTCGTCGTGGTCACGATAGGCGTCCATCGGCATAGCCGACGGCTTGGACCAAGTGCCGGTGATCTGCTGGGCCAGCCGGTCGAGTTCACGGAAGGGATCGGTGCGCATAAGCATCGGGAAACACCTCCAGTGCATTCATCGCGCCATGCGCTTCACCTGTAATCCGTTGTAACATGTCATCGAAACGATGACAAACGAAACGTCGCCTTACCAGTGACATCCGCGGAAGGGGGTCCGGCACATGCAGAATTCAGCACGATGCAAGGCCGAGCCTGGAGCCCCCTCGGCGGCTCTGGTGGCCTTGGGTGCACTGAACTCCATAGAAGCGGTGGTGGCAGGCACCCAGTCGCAGTATCCGGGCCCGCAGCACCCCTCCGCCCCCTCGACCCCAAATGGTGGGGAAGCGCTGGCTGCCCTGCTCCTGCTTCGCGAGGTCAGGCAGCAGCTTGCCGCCTGGGAGCCCGGCCTCATCGAGGAAGCCCGCGCCAGTGGAGTGAACTGGGCCGACCTCGCCGGGCCCTTGGGCGTCACGAGCCGCCAGGCGGCCGAGCGCCGCTATCTACGGCTGCGCCCGGGCCCCGCGGGCAGTACGGGCGAGCAGCGCGTACAAGCGACGCGAGATGACCGGGCCGCCCTCCGCAGCGTCGCCGCCTGGGCCCGCGAGAACGCAGCGGACCTGCGTCAGCTCGCCGGCCAGATCACTGCACTGACCGACCTTCCCGCACCGGCAAAAGGCCCCGTCACTCGACTCGCTCACGCACTGGCCCAGGACGACCCCGCGTTGTTGGTCGCCCCGCTGAGCGACACACACGACCACGTGCGGCCCGGACACGCTGACCTTGCGGCCCGGATCGCGGACGTCACACGCAGAGCGGAATCACTGCGTCTGCACAGCAACAGCAAGCGCCGCAACGCGCTATGACCTCACCGGTACCGTCAGGTGCACCGGAACGCCGTACCTTCGGGCGGCCCAGGGCCGAGGGTGCCCGGTCGGGGCGCCGTCCGGCGCTGGGTGACCGCTGTTCTGCGCCGTTGGTGTGGTCCCCGAGGCTCGTGAGATGTCCGGAGCGGCGAGTCGGCTATCGGCAACCGATGATCGTCTCTGGGGCGTTCCAGGGCCATGGTCGGCCAAGGCCGCGCCTCAAGGCGCGACCGAACAGGTCTGGGCAGAGCCAGGAGGGGCGAGGGGTGACAGAAGGAGAGCAGTCCCCCGGTGGGCGGACGGCGGACCGGTCGGAGGGGTTCGGCGAACGGTTGCTCGGTCTGCTGCTGGACCGGGCGCACGAGATGCCGCCGCAGCTGATTGCTCCCTTGATCGCCGAGGAAGTGACCCGGATCGGTGGCCGGGACGTCTCGATCCTCTTGCAGGATTACGCGGGAGAACTGCTGGTGCCGTTGCCCGGACGCAGATTGCTGGTCAGCGACGCCGAGGAGATCGGCGACTCCCCAGCCGGCAGGGCGTTTCTGACGGCGGCCACAGTTGAAATCCAGCAGGGGAACGACGGGGTCCGCATGTACCTGCCCCTGCTGGACGGTAGTGACGAAGTGGGGGTGATGGCCCTTACCCTGGACACCGTCGATGACGATGACAGGCGGCTGCTGCGCAGACTCGCCGGCCTGGTCGCCGACATGCTGGTGACCAAGCACGCCTACACCGACCGGTTCTTCCAGGCCCGGCGCCGCGAACCGATGAGCGTGGCGGCGGAGATGCAGTGGTCCCTGCTGCCGCCACTGACCATGTCCGTACCCCAGGTCTCGGTCAGCGGGGCCGTCGAGCCCGCATATGACATCGCCGGCGACAGCTTCGACTACGCCCTCAACGACGATGTTCTGCACGCGGCCGTGATCGATGCAATGGGGCACGGTTTGGACGCTGCAACGATGGCCACCGTCACCATCGGCGCCTACCGGCACGCCAGACGCGCCGGCATCAGCCTCTCCGACATGTACTCGTACATGGACCAGGCCATCGCAGGACAGTTCGGAGCCGACCACTTCGTCACCGCTCAGATGATGAAACTGAACATCACCACCGGCATGCTCCAGTGGGTCAACGCCGGACACCACGCCCCCCTGCTGATCAGGCAGCACGTGGTCAGGAAGCTGGAGAGCCCGACCACCCTGCCGGTCGGCCTCGGCGGTGAGCGCCCCGTCGTCAGCGAGCACCAACTCCGACGCGGAGACCGGGTTCTCTGCTACACCGACGGGGTCATCGAAGAACGCGACGAAGACGGAGAACCATTCGGCGAGGAGCGCCTCATCCGCTGCGTGAACCGGCTCGGGCAGACCGAAGGCGGGATGAGGTCAGCGGCCATCAAGCTCTCGCGCGCGCTGAAGCAGGAACGCGGCGGGCGTACCAGTGACGACGCGACCGTCTTCCTGATCGAATGGCGAGCGGGTGCCGCCGACCACCTCGCTACCCTGGAATGACACTTTGAACCGTTCCGGGTTCGATAGAGACTTCAGATTGTGGTTGTGACCTGGGGTTTCGTGCTGGTGAGGTAGTAGTTGGTCTCGTATTCGACGGGTGGAATGTGCCCTATTTCACCGTGGAGTCGGCGGTGGCAGTACCAGTCGATCCACTCGGCGGTGGCGAGTTCGACCTGGGAAAGGGTCTTCCAGGGCCGCCCGGGCTTGATCAGCTCGGTCTTGAACAGGCCGATCGTGGACTCCATGAGGGCGTTGTCGTAGGCGTCGCCGACCGAGCCGATCGAGGCCGCGATGCCGGCGGCGTCCAGGTGCTCGGCGAGCCGGAAACTCGTATATTGCGACCCGGCATCGGAATGATGTATCAACTCACCTGCCTGGTGCGGCTGTTCGTCTCGGTCGCGTTGCCACAGAGCCATGTCCAGGGCGTCCAGGACGAGCCGTGTCTCCTTCGACGTGGCGGCGGACCAGCCGACGATCCGGCGGGAGAAGGTGTCCACGACGAAGGCGACGTAGACCACTCCGGACCAGGTGCTGATGTGGGTGAAGTCGGCAACCCAGCAGCGGTTCGGGGCCGGCGCGACGAAGTTGCGGTCCAGGAGGTCCGGCGCCCGCTCGACGGAGCTGTCCGGGATCGTAGTGATGATCTTTTTCCCACGGACGGCACCGGTGACGCCGAGCTCACGCATCAGGCGTTCGACCGTGCACCGGGCCACGACGTGGCCTTGGCGGTGCAGCTCACGCCAGACCTTCCTGGCCCCGTAGACACGGTAGTTGACCTCGAAGATCTCCCGGATGAGCGGCTTCAGTTCCGCATCACGGACGGTGCGGGCCGACGGGGCGTGGAGCCGTTTGTGGTGGGCGTAATAGGTGGAGGGGGCGATCTTGCAGTCGTGCTCGGTGAGCACGCGGCAGATCGGCTCGACACCGCCGAAGCGGGCCCGGTGCTCGTCGATGAACGCTACGAGCGTGTGTGTGGCCGGTCGAGCTCGGCTGCGAAGAAACTCGCCGCAGCCTTCAGGATGTCGTTCGCCCGCTTCAGCTCGGCGATCTCTTTCTTCATCGCCTTGATCTGCGCGGACTCCTCCGTGGTCGTCCCCGGCCGCTTCCCGGAGTCGACCTCGTCCCGCTTCACCCAGTTCCGCAGGGTCTCGGCCGAACCGATCCCGAGTTTCTGGGCGACCGCCCTCACGGCGGCCGACTCGTTCGGGTAGTCGCCGCGGACCTCGGCGACCATGCGGACCGCTCGTTTGCGCAGCTCAACGGGATAGGAGGAAGGGCGTGCCATGACTCGATCCTTTCACGGAATCGAGTCTCTATCGAACCCGGAACGGTTCACTATGCGCCCCCCACTCATGCCATGCAGATGATCCGCTATGTCGAGGACGGTTCAATCCGCCTGCTGTGGGTGAGCGGCACCAACCCTGCCGTCTCGTTGCCGGAGCTGGGCCGGATTCGATCCGTCCTGTCCCAGGAGCGGCTGTTCCTCGTCGTCCAGGATCTCTTCCTCACCGAGACCGCACAGCTCGCCGACGTCGTGCTACCGGCCGCTACCTGGGGGGAGAAGACAGGGACGTTCACTAACGCCGACCGCACCGTGCACCTGTCGGAGAAGGCCGTCGAGCCTCCGGGGGAGGCTCGCCCGGACCTGGACATCTTCCTGGATTACGCCCGTCGGCTCGACCTGCGGGACAAGGACGGACAGCCTTTGGTGAAGTGGCACGACGCGGAGTCGGCCTTCGAGGCATGGAAGGAATGCAGTCGCGGCCGGCCCTGCGACTACACCGGAATCACCTACACAAAACTTCGCGAGCGCGGAGGCATCCAGTGGCCGTGCAACGAGGACAACCCCGACGGGACCGAACGCCTCTACGCAGGGGGAACGTTCTGGAGCGACCCGGAATACTGCGAGAGCTACGGGCGCGATCTGATCACCGGCGCCCCGGTGGAACCGCAGGAGTACAAAGCAATGAACCCCTCCGCGAAAGCCGTCATCAAAGCCGCCGCCTACCAGCCTCCCCACGAGCCGACCCGCGAGGACTACCCGTTCCTGCTCACCACCGGACGAACCCTCTTCCACTTTCACACACGCACCAAAACGGCCCGGTCACCACAGCTTCAGGCGGCGGCGCCCGAAGTATGGGTAGAGTGCTCCACCCGTGACGCCGCCGCAGCCGGACTGCGCGAAGGCGACCTTGCCGAAGTAAGTACCCCCCGAGGCAGCATCCGCGCTGCCGTGCGCATCAGCGGCATCAGGGACGGAGTTCTCTTCCTCCCCTTCCACTACGGGTACTGGGACACCCCCGCCGGACACGAGCCCGACCCGCATGGGCGGGCGGCCAACGAGCTGACTCTCACCGACTGGGACCCCGCCTCCAAACAGCCCATTTTCAAGACTGCAGCCGCAGCGCTGCACCGCATCGAGGCCGGCCATGGCCCGTCCCTCGCACCGACGAACACCGCGTCCGCGCCTGCGTCCAACGACCTGCCAAGAACGGCAGGTGGCGTCGAAGCTGAAGCCGACGAATATTGCGGCACCGCGCCTGAGGGAGGTGCACGGTGAAGATCGACCTGCTCCTTCATGAGCTGCACCGCGACGAGAACGACCTCGGCCACGAACTGCTCCGCATCTCGGAACGGCACAAGGTCGACCATGAGATCTACCACCTCGGCCGCGACGTGGCCCGCTGGTCCCAGAACCACGTCCGCGAAGTGGCCATCCTCTCAGAGGGCGTTAAGTCCGTTTCTGGTAGCGGCCCCGTCCGGGTTGGGTGAGGAAGCCTTGGCGGGTGAGGCGGCCGAGGCGACTGCGGGTGACGTTGATCGAGGGCTCGTCGGTGGGCAGGCCGAGGTGTTCGTGCAGATCATGGACCCGGAACACCTTCGCGGGGTGCTCGTTGAACGTGGTCACGATGCGCTGGTAGACGGTAGCGGTGGCGGTCTCCGTGGGGGCCGTTGCGTGGTTGGGAGGTGTGAGGCCGTCGATGACCTTGCGGGTCGCGGTGAGCTCGGCCAGGCGGGCCTCGGTCTCGGCGAGGGCGGTGGTGAGCCGCCCCGATCTGCTCGCGCAGGCTGCCGGCGCGTGCGGTGGTTTCATCGTGTTCGGTCTGCAGCAGCCGCAGGAGTTCGCTGACGTTCACGCGGCCAGCTCCACGTCGTCCCGCCAGGTGGGGGCAGGGGTGGTAAGGCGGCGGAGCATGCCGGCGGTGGAGGCCCAGTAGACGCGGGAGGCCGCGTTGTCGGGCCCGTGATCGTAGTCGCGGGCCAGGCGCCGGTGCAGCATGAGGGTGCCGTTGACCTGCTCGACCACCCACCGCTTCGGTTGCGGAACGAAGCCCCGTCCCTTGTCGTCTGGGTTGCGCCGGACCACCTCGACGGTGATGCCCTTCACCGCCCCGTGGATGACCACGGCGTCCTTGAAACCCTGGTCGACCAGGACCTTCTCCAGGCGCATCCCGCACCGTTCGGCCGCCTGGTCCATCAGGGCGATGCCGACCTCGTTGTCGTGCGCGCTCGCGGCCAGGACCACCACACCGATGATCAGGCCCAGCACGTCGACGGCGAGCCCCCGCTTCCTGCCGGGCGTCTTCTTGTTCGCGTCCAGTCCCGTCGTCGCCTTCGGCACCCCGGCCGCCACGCGGACGGACTGGGTGTCGATGATCACCAGGGACGGGTCCTCTAATCGTCTGGACCGCTCCCGCACCTGGCACCGCAGGATCTCCTGGATCCGCTGATCAAGACCGTCCTGGCGCCACAGGGTGAAGTAGTAGAACACCGCCGACCAGGCCGGGAGGTCGTGCGGCAGGAGCCGCCACTGACAGCCCGTCCGGTTCTGGTAGAGCAGCGCGTTCACGACCTCACGCAGGTCGCAGGATCCCGGGTCCCCGGTCGCCGACCGAGCCACCCGCTCCTGCTTCCACGCCGTGACCAGCGGCTCGATCAACGCCCACTGCCCGTCGGACAAGTCGGTTGCGTACGACATCCGTTCCATGTCCGCGACTCCATCATGCACACGACATGACGCGAGGACGGAACCGTCCCATCACCCACGAACGGGCGACACCACATCATTAGGAACGGGACTTAACGCCCTCTCAGAGCGCTTCGGCACCCACCTCGACCCCGAACCGGTCGATGAACTGAAAACCACCGAGCGCCTCCGCGAGAAGGCCGGTGAGCTGGTCGGCCGACGACCGCAGAGTGCACTGCTGCTTTTGCGAGATCTGCGCGAGGTGTACATCAAGGCATCAGGGGTTTCTGTGTACTGGGAAATGCTCGGCCAAGCCGCGCAGGGTCTGAAAGACGTGGACCTGCTTGCGGTCGTCCAGCGGTGCCATCCCGACACACTGCGGCAGCTGCGGTGGGCGAACGGAAAACTGAAGGAATCCTCGACGCAGATCCTCATCAGTTGATTTCCGGCGGCCCGGTGAAGCTGGCCTCGGCTTCCACACGGCGCAGATTCCTGGACGGCTGGAGTAGGAAGAAGCGATGTCGAACACGGACGCAACAGGCGGCCTGATCACTTTCGGTCACAGCACGGCAGAGCGCGAGCGGTTGATCGAACTGCTGCACACCGCCGAGGTGAGCTCGGTGGTGGACGTACGCATCGGACCCGGTAGCCGCCGAAACCCCGACCTCAACCGAGAAAGCCTCGGCCGGTGGATGCCCCACGCGGCCATCACCTACCGCTGGGAGAAGGAACTGGGAGGATTCCGCAAGCCCCCGCCCGACTCACCGGACGTCATCTGGCGCAACACCTCCTTCCGCGGGTACGCCGCCCACACACGGGACGCGAATTTCGTGGCCGCCATGGACCGTCTGCTGGCAGAGACCACCCGCACGCGGACAGCGGTGATGTGCAGCGAGGCACTCTGGTGGCGCTGCCACCGGCGCCTGATCGCCGATTTCGCCACCGTGGCCCGCAACGTTCCCGTCCACCACCTGATGCACAACGGACGACTCGTCCCCCACCCACCACCGCCAGGACTGCGCCTGCGCTCCGACGGGCTGTTGGTCTACGACAACCTCACGGCTGCCGCAGAACCCGACCGCCCCAGGTAGCAATTGGCATGCCGTGACTGGCACGACCAAGCTCCTTGGAGCCGCTGCGACCCCAACGTCTCACGCACTTGATCAGGAAAGAAATCGTCGATGCGCGCGGTAACCGTCCGCCCGATGCACCCCGGCTCACTGGAGTGAGCGACGTACTCGATCCGGTCCCTGCCGCGGACGAGATCCTCGTGGACGGCCTGGCCGTTGGCGTGTGCGGCACCGACAAGGAGACCGCAGCAGGCGTAGTACGGCTGGGCCCCACAAGGACGTGAGCGCCTGATCCTGGGCCACGAATCGCTCGGCCCCGTACGCCGGCCCCCAGCCGGCAGCGGATGCAACGCTGGTGACCTGGTGACACCCTCTGGGAGCGCGTAGCGGCTCACCTCCTCGTCCTCATCCCCCAGAACGCCGCCGGAGAGGACGCAGCCATGGCTTCGCCGCCAAATGCGTACCTGGCCCGGCGGGCGAGTCTCGCGAAAGCGCCGGAGAGGTGTGCACCGGCGGAGGTCGGGTTCATCACGGGATCCGAGGCATCGCAAGACCTGCGGGACCAACGGAATGCCGAACTGGACTGGGCGTGGACCGCGTACCGGGACCTCAGCAACGACCTACAGCGCGAGCAGGCGCCGTCGGTCGCGGTCGCAGGTGAACCCCTCGTAGAAACCCAACAGCTACTGTGCGACCTGACGGAGGCCGGTTCACCGGCCGCGAGTTGAAGATCGCTGCTGGCGGCGCATGCACTCGTTCTGACCGCCACACGAATGCAGCGAACTGTGAGGCTGGACACGAGAGTGGGGACGATCGTTGCAATCGCCTGCTTTTGCAGTTAGACGTCGTTTCGGTCGGTGAGACTGAGGTAGCTGGTGAGGCCGTAGCGAAGGCGGTGAGGGCCAGGCAGCGTTCGGGATTACGCTCGCAGCGGCGGTGCAGGTGCTGGCAGCCGGTCAGTCAGGACGTGGTGTGTTCGACGACCCAGCGGTGCCGGCCCGACCGGGCGGAGATCTCTTTGCCACGGCGGGCAAAGCGGGGTGTGATACCGCGTTCGCGGAGCCATCACCCGCTGGTGATCGTAGTCGTGGCCCTTGTCACTATGCAGTTTGTGTCGCCGACGACGCCGTAGCCCGCGCGGACTGTCGGGCGGTATTGAAGTTGCCACAGACGACAGCGCTGCCGTGGATCTTCGTGAGGGTCGTGGCCCAGTAGCCCGCGTGGAGGGCTCCCGCCCATTCCCGACAGCTGGCGGGCAGCGGTGTCCAGCGGCCGGCGTCGAACGGCGACGTGCGTCAGAGTCACGCACGTAATGCCCGCAGCGCCCGTAACGCACAGAGTTAATCGTCCGAAATATCCCATGCGGGTCGTTGACCTGGAGCAACCTCCACGTGTTTTTTGTTCCACGTGTTTCGTGATGACCTCGCACGTGGAGTGCGTGGCGATTCTTGAAAAGGCCGCAAAGGACGTCTGACCTGCGGTTGCGCGGCCCAGGTGGGTCGCTCGACCTGTTTTTCTCCGTGGAACGGGTCGGTGGGGCGGATCGCCCTCGCAAGCTTCCTGACCTGCGGATCCACGAGAGAGGCGCTTACGCCGGCGACGCCATCAAGGTCTCGCTCCGAAACTCTTGACGCTCGGGTGACGCTCGAAGTGGAGGTCTGACCCCACGGACCTCCCCGGCGTGGGGGCCGCACGGACCGGACCATCGGCGCGGGGTACGGGGACTCAGGCACGGGCATCCCGCTGCCCTCCTCAGCGGCCGCGCGAGCTGCCACGTATGGCCCGTCCGGGGCTTCAGAGCGTGGCTTCGTGGTCCATGATCTCGAGTGGCTGGTATCACCTCGCCGCCCAGATACCAGCCTGGTATCATCGCTGTATGGCGATGACACTCCGACTCCCCGATGACCTTGACGCCAAGCTCACCGAGCGTGCTCGTCGGGAGCGCCGCAGCAAGCAGGAGCTTGCGATTGAGGCCATTCGTGACGCCCAGGACCGGGCCGAGCTGAAGGTCGATGACGTTCTGGCCGAGCTGATGGACAGCGATGCGGAGATCCTGGACTACCTGAAGTGACCGAGGTGCGCTACATCCAGATCGACGAGATCCTCGCCATTGCTCGTAAGGTCAACGGCACGGAGCACAGCGTGCGTGACATGGGGCTTCTGGTGTCTGCGATCGAACGGCCCCGGACCAACGTGTTCGGGGCCGAGCTTTATCCCACACTGCACGAGAAGGCGGCGGCGCTGCTGCACTCCGTTGCCCGCAATCACGCTTTGATCGACGGTAACAAGCGCACCGCCTGGCTCGCCATGCGTGTCTTCCTGCGGCTCAACGGAGTCAGCGCTCGTATCGCCCCGCCGCCTGTCTCCATTGCCGGACCGTTCGTCGAGGACGTCGCGCAGGACAACATCGATGTCCCGGTCATCGCCAAGCGCCTCTCGGTCTGGTTCCCGTTTTCTGACGCACGGTGACGGATGGACTGGGCACGCACGTGCCCAGCCCTCGCGCATTTCCGGCTGCCATTCCACACACTTCTGTCCGATACGGGCGGCCCACGGTGGCCGCCGGGGAAGATCTGCCGCGCGGCAGAACGTGTCCTTCGCGGGCATCTCGCCCTCGACGAAGTAGCGCGTGGTGGTGTTCAACGCGCAGGAGTTCTTGCCCAG
The DNA here is from genome assembly GCF_001700505.1 of Streptomyces mutomycini. Lineage (GTDB taxonomy): Bacteria > Actinomycetota > Actinomycetes > Streptomycetales > Streptomycetaceae > Streptomyces > Streptomyces mutomycini. The sequence goes on along the minus strand of NZ_MAPV01000165.1, from coordinate 1,688 downwards.
GACGCAGACGCCGTGACCGCTGTCGTCGACGCTGACCAATTGGGCTCGGTCGCCGAACTTTTCGCGTAGCATCTTCCCGCCCCGGTGCGGGGTTGACGCGTCTCGCTGGTTCTGCAGGAGCCGTACGTTGCGCGGGCCTTCGGTGTCGATCTTCACCGGTGGTTCGGCGGGGGCGTGCGGCCAGTAGGCGGCGGCCCGCGGCCTGCGGGCCGCCCAGGAAACGACGGCGGACGGGACGCTGTCGCCGACAGCCTCGCGGTGACCTCGACGCGAAATTCGCGGCGCTCGACGAGGACGCTCCCGACGAGGTGCGGCAGCGGCTGGCGGAGCGGATGGCACCCGATGTCCGCCAACAGCAAAGGGACCACCCCGGCCTGGTCGACCTCGGGTTGTCCTCGAACCGGGACACGGCAGTCGCCGAGTCGGTCGTCGTGCACGCATTGCTCGAGTTCTACAACCGTGCCCACCTCGACGTGCTGCAACGCGTCCACGCGATCCTCTTCGAGGGCGACACCAACGAGAGCGAAAGCAATGACGTCCGGAGGTGAGCCGGTGTGCTGCGGTGCCGGCTTCTCGCCCATCCCGACCTGCGGCGCCCCGGCGAGGTGACGCTCGGTTGACGCTCCGGGCTTCAGGGCGTCGCTTTCCTGACGGGGAACCGGCTCCGAACCGCGATTTTTTGCGGCCACGCTCTTGGTGACGTCATTTCGATGACGTCGCACGTTGAGTGCGTGGCGATCCTGGCGGCGGGCGCCGCTGCCACCGCGGCGGGCATGCCGGTCCCGGGTCGCCGCCACCACGGCGGCGACCCGGGACCATCAACGATGTCTTCCTGGAGGGGCGGGAGAAGCCGCACTGCCGGCCCTCATCGTTTCGCCCTTTCGTTGGTGGCAGCCATCAGGTGCGGGTCCAGCGCTGGTTGTTGCCGTTCGAGCAGGAGTAGAGCTGGATCAGGGTTCCGTTGGCGGTGCCGTTACCGACGGCGTCGAGGCAGAGGCCGGACTGGACGCCGACGATGGATCCGTCGGAGTTCAGGCGCCATTTCTGGTTGTCGCCGCCCCAGCAGCTGTAGATCTGGACTTTGGCTCCGTTGCCGGTCCCGGCGGCGTCCAGGCACTTGTTGCCGTAGACCCGGAGCTCGCCTCTGTCGGTGGAAACCCACTGCTGGTTGGTGCTGCTGTTGCAGTCCCACAGCTGCAGCTGCGTGCCGTCGGTGGTGCTGGCGCTCGGCACGTCCAGGCACCGGCCTGAACCGACGCCCTTGATCTGTCCGGAATCCGCAGGGGGCGTGGTGGAGCCGCCGTTGAGTGCGTTGAGGACCGCGGTGTAGGCGGGCTTCTTGCTGCCGTCACCGTTGAACAGCAGCGGTGTGTCCTGCGATCGCCAGGAGTCGGTGTCGCGCACACCCCAGACGGTGATGCCGAGGCAGCGCGGGACGGCCAGACAGTCGTTGGTCACGTTGGCGTAGGTCGAGGCCGGGGCGCCCTGGATGTCGAGTTCGGTGATGGCCACGTCGACGCCGAGGGCGGCGAAGTTCTGCAGGGTGGTGCGGAAGTTGCTGTTGTAGGGGCTCCCGCTGTTGAAGTGCGACTGGAAGCCGACGCAGTCGATCGGCACGCCGCGCTGCTTGAAGTCCCGGACCATGGCGTACATGGCCTGGGCCAAGACCCAGGCCATGTACGCCATGG